>CAMNCG010000214.1 GCA_946534105.1 uncultured Verrucomicrobiota bacterium | reverse complement strand
CCAGCTCGTTCGGCGGCACCCAGAACGCGATCAGCTTCGCGCACGGCGGGAAGCCGGTTCCCTGAAACAACTGGTTCAGGACGAGCAGGACGCCAAACGTCCACACGAGCGCGACGGACGGGACCAGGACCTCCTGACCCTCCACCATCTTCTTCGCAACAGGTTCACCACCGAAAAGGGATACCAGCTGCGGCGCGAAGCCGAACGCCACGTTCACGAGCGCGCACACCAGGAGGCCGAAACAGAGCATCATGCGCGCGTTGCACCGGTCGCCCACGATGCCGTTGAGGAACTTCGAGATGCCGTAGACGATTCCGCCCGCGAAGAGGATGTTGCCGAGCATCGCCTTCGTGATGCCGCAGTCCTGCTCCAGGCCGGGCATGGCGAAGCTGAAGTTCTTCCGCATGAAGTAGAAGAGCGTGTAGCCGATCATCGTGGCGATGAGCATCCGCCACTGCGTGCGGTGGAACCGGCGGTTTGTTGCGGGGTCGTCGAACAGCTTCATGTCATTTCCTTTTTCTAGAGGCGGAAGGTACACGGACCGGAGGCGCGGCCCTCGGCGAGGATGTCCTCCCATTCGGGCGGACGCCGCTCCGGCGCCACCGGGCGCGACAGCCAGAAGTCCTTCAGGCACGGCACGACTTCAACCTTCCCCGTCGCCACGCGGCACGTCGCGTAGCCGATGTCGCCCCACAGCCCGTTCGACGGCAGGCACAGCACGTGCTTGGCGCGTTCTGGGGTCTTCTGGTCCTTGTCGCGCATCCAGGCCCGCGTCCAACGGTGGTTGTGCCCGTGGATGTACCCGGCCACGCAGGGCGTGGTGACGACGACGCGGGAGAGCGGCTTGCCGCAGAGCTTCAGCTCCTTGGGGGCATGGTGCGCGCAGAGGATGACGGGCTTCGTCCGCTTCGCGAGGAAGTCGCGCAGGAACTCCTGCTGGCCGTCCGACAGCGCGCCGGGCACGGGCCCCGTGTCGTTCTGGGCGCGGTCGTCCGTCCCCTGCAGGGAATCGAGCATCAGGAAGCCGACGGACGCGGTCTCGACCAGATGCACGTACCGGCCCGGCACGAGGGACTTCTTGGCGGCGTCCGGCCACCGCGCCGCGAACTCGCTGCGACGGTCGTGGTTGCCCATGCCCATCGTGACTGTTATGCCCGCGTCCTCCAGCAGCTTGAACTGCGGACGCGAGGCGTCGTAGTCGGCGCCCAGTCCGTAGACGTGCGCGATGTCGCCGAACACAAGCACGTTGCGCGGCAGCGGACGCATCTTCAGGATCTCCGCCACCGCCTCCTTGAGCTTCCTGCGCGCGCACTTGCACGTCTTGGCCGCGCCCGCGTGGACGTCGGAGAGGAACACGAGCAGGTTGTCGTCGAACTCCGCCTCCTCCTTGGCGAACAGCTTCCGCGGCCCCGCCGCGCATGCGGCAGCCAGTCCGCCGAGGAACAGTCTTCTTGTCAGCATGGCATTTCCTTTCGTTCGCATCGTGACGAGACGCTACTTCTTCGCGCCTTCGGAACGCGGCTGGAAGAATTCAACCTTCTTGGCGTCCTTTTCGAGGCGGACGAGCTTCGACTGCCAGGGGGCCGACCGCTTCCCGCCGACGTGCTTGGAGACGCCCACCCAGCAGGACTGCCCGTCGTAGACGAACCCGCGCGTCCCGTTGACGCCGCCCATGCGCCCCGTCTCCTTGAACGTCTTCGCGTCAAGGCGGACGATCGGCGCGCCGTAGCACATGAGGAAGAGCGAGTCGCCGTAGCGCTTGATCGTCTCGATGCCCATCTTGATCTTCAGGTTGTCGACGAGGTGCGTGGAGAGGATGGAGAAGTCGGGACTGACGTGGTGGAAGCGCACCTGGGAGGCGGAGATGTCGTCTGGGCGCAGGCAGCCGACGACGAACGATCCATCCTCAAGGACGGCAAACGACCCGGCGCGGTCGACTGCGGGCATGACGTGCTTGGCCTTGAGTTCCAGCGTGTCCGCGTCGTATTCGTTCACCTGAAGGCGGCTCTTGGCGGTCCACGCCACGATCCGCCGCTTCGCGGTCGGGCAGACGGCCACGTAGAGCTTTCCGTCCTTCAGCTGGCACCCGGCGTTGTGGCCCTCGACCTGGACGTGGCGGAGGATGTTGCCCTTGAGGTCCGTCTTCACGATATCCCACGTGTGCGCCCAGTATATATGTTCGCCGCCGTCCCACCAGACGTCCTGGAGGTGTCCCGGATATTCGCCGGGCAGCACGATCTCCGCCACGTCCGGCATCTTGGCCTGGGCCATTCCGGCGATGCAAATCGCCGCCATGCATGCCATCATTTTCTTCATTGCCTTTTCTCCTTGTTTTTGTTGTTTGCCGCCCTGCTAGCAGGTGCGCGACTCTGAATCCACGCCTCATTTCGTTTCCCGCGCCGGCGCGGCGCGGCGCAGCGCCACCGGGCCGAGCAGGCCGGAGGGCAGCAGGCCCTCGTCCTTCGCCCAGTGCCGCCACGTGGTGAACGTGTGGCGGCCGGTCGGGGACCGCTTCCCCTCCTTCACCCACTGCGGAATCTCCTTGATGCCGATCTCCTTCACGCCGTCGCGCACCACGCCCTTCCATTCGCAGTCCGCCGGCAGGGCGTCGTCGCCGATGAGGCGGTTCGGCCAGAGGTTCGTCACCTTGATCTCGATGTCGAGGTCGGCCGTGCCGCCCAACGCGTCCGTGATGTCCACGCGGTACGGCGGACGCCACAGGACGGGGTAGGTCTTTCCGTTGACGGTGACGACGGCGAAGTTCTTCACCGCGCCGAGGTCGAGGATTGTGCGCACGCCCGCCGCCGGCGCCGCGTACGGCACGCGCTTCCGGTAGGTGGCCGTGCCCGAGAAGTAGCGGATGTCGGGATCGGACTGGGCGGTCCAGCTGGCGAGCGCCGGGAACTCGACCGCGCGCGTGGCCGTGCCGCCCGTGTACCAGTCCACGGGGAACGTCACGCGCCAGGCGCCGTCCACGGCGACCGGGGGAGGCGGCTCGGCGGCAAGGCGGCGGACCGCGCCGGAGGCGGTGGTGAGCGTGGCCGCGAGCGGCTGCCACGCGAACAGCTCGCCGCCGCGCCATTCCCAGTCCGGTGCCGGGTCGGGCGCAAGGCCCCGGGCGACGGGCCTGAACCGCGCGTGCTCCTTCACGGTCACGGTCTTGCGCACGCCGTCGCAGGAATAGGTGATGCGGGCCTGCTTGTGGTGCCGGAACGCGGGATCCTTGCCGGCCAGGCGGTTGTCGATCACGACGGACTCGGCGCCCGCGCCGATGCGGGCCGCGAGGACGGACGTGATGTCCTTCACCAGACCGTCCACCGGCGCCCCGGCGGCGGTGAGCACGCCGTAGACGGCTTTCTCGATCGTGATCGACGGACGCGCCCCCGCCGGCTCCGGCCGCCGCTGCACCCGGATGTCGGCCTTGACGACGGGATCGCCCGCCGCCGGCCGGCGGAACACGACGAACGCCGAGCCGCTCGGCGGGAAGTCGAGCGCAACGACCGTGCGCCCCTTCTCGACGCGCCACCGCGCCGCGTCGGCGATCGTCCCCTTCTCCGCGTCCCAGATTTCGGGCTGGCGGCCCGTGACGCGGAACGACGCCTCGAACGACTTCGAGCGGTCGTTGTTGAGCGCCACGAAATACCAATCCGCCGCCGCGTCGCGCCGGTGGATGTACACGGCGCCCGTCTGCGGGTCCTTCTCGGTGGAGGTGAAGTCAGGCGCGATGCCGAGCTTCGCCAGCGCCTCGGCGGGCGTGCAGTCCATCACGCCCTTCGCCCATACCTTCTCGGCCCGCGCGCGCACGCGGCCGTCGGCCGCAGGGTAGCCCGCGAGGCCGGGGGCGCGCGTGGGCTTGCGCAGGCCGCACACCTTCGCGCCGGCGTCCACCAGGCGCTCGATCGTCGCGAGCGTCCGCTCGCTCATCGTCTCCTGCGGCGGCAGCACGAGCAGCGCGTAGCTCACGCCGCCCGGCACGACCACGCGCCCGTCCACGACCTTCAGCATCTCAACCGCCTTCCTCGCGCAGATGTCCCAGTCGTAGCCGGGCGGGAGGCGCAGGGCCTCGCGGAGGGACGGATCGTCCGTGGCGCGCCCCCAGTTGGGCGCCTGCTCGCCGCAGAAGTAGAGCGCGTCGGCCACGAACGTGCCCTCCTGGAGCATCCACTGGCAACGGGCCTGGTAGCGGAACCAGTCGCCCGCGAGCGGCCACCACGTCTGCGTGCGGTCGAGGTGCATGCCCCAGCGGCCCATCGTCATGCCGGGCAGATACTTGTTGCCGGGCCACGGCTGGTGCGTGAAGCGGTGGTAGATGATGCGGTTGATTCCCTCGGCGAACACGCGGTCGCCCTGCGCCTTGATCGTGAACGGGGTGGTCTGCCAGCGGCCGCCGGAGTCGGGGCCGGCCGTGAACGACTCCGTGCCGGCGTAGCGGCGTCCCCACACGTGCGCCAGATGGGCCGCGAACTTGGCGTTGCGCGTGTTGGTGAAATGGTCGCCCGACGCCGCGCGCGACCAGAACTCGGCCATCGGGATGTCGACGTCCTGCCCGTACTGGAGGTCGTCGGACGGGCCGTTGCCGTACGGCTCGACGGAGAGTTTCAGCCCGTGCCGGTGGCAGAGTTCGGCGAGGCGGCCGGCGTAGTTCTCCGCGAAGAGGTCGGCGATCACGCGGCGGAAGTCCTCGAGGAACCGCTCGGACGCATCGACCGAGTCGACCACGTATCCGGCCAGGACCGGCAGCCATTTGCCGATCGGGTAGCCCGCGCGACGCTCGAACGTCTGCGCGAAGCCCTGCGTCCAGTTCTGCGAGCCGACCTCGTAGCTGTCCACGAGGATGTTGTTGAAGCCGCTCGCGACGTCGCCCGCGAGCGGGCCGAGGTGCCGGCAGATCCGCGCGACGTACTGGCCGAAGTGGTAGTCCATCGCGGAGGCGGAGAGCTTGTCCACTTCCAGCCCCTTGCCGTGCGCGGACGCCGGATGGTTGCAGCGCCCGTTGCAGACGTAGCCGAGGCGCAGCACGGTCCAGTCGCCGGCGGGCGCGTCCCACGCGAGCGTGCCGTCGGGCGAGAGCCGCGACGTGAGGTCGACGATCCCGTCCCCCCTGACCCGCTGCGCGTCGGCGGCGACCGTCGCGTCGCGGTGGATGGCGCCGCGGTCGCCGAAGGACTTGGACTTGATCTCGTAGATGCGCAGTTTCGCCTCGGGCCGCATCTCCTCCACCTTGATGGGATGGGTCGAGGTGAAGGTGAACCGGATCGCGCGCGCCGTGACCGGCTTCTCGAAGGGGCGGTAGCGGAGCGAGAGGTCGAGGACGCGCGACTTCGCGAGCCGCGTGGTGAACGACTCCAGCCGCGTGAACGTCTTGCCGTCCTGCGACACGTCCACCTTCACGTTGGCGGAGGCCGACCGGACGGGCTTGAACGACAGGCGGTACGAGATGCCCTGGGCCGTGAACGGCGTTTCGGAGGAGACCGTCGCCGTCATGCCGGAGATGTCGGACTTCACGCCGGGGAACCGCACGAGGTCGGCGGGCGGCGTGGGGAAGGCGAGGACGGCGATGTCCTCGTAGAACCCGTTGTCCTTCTCCGTGCGCGGCAGCTTACCCCTGAACGCGACGGGACCCTTCACGGCCGTTTCCGTGAACACCACCTGCTTCATGCCGTTCGAGGGCATGTTCCACGGCCCGCCCGACGACGACCAGCCCGAACAGTTCGGGATGCAGATCTCCAGCCCGAGGCGGCGCGCCTCGGAGGCCGCGTGCCTGAACATGTCGAACCACGCCGGCGAGTTGAACGCGAGCGGCCCCTGCGGGATGGCGCACCCCGCGTCGAACATCTGCACGCCGCCGACGCCCGCCTTCGCGAGCGCCTCGAAGTCGCACGTGATGCCCTCCTTCGTGACGTTGCCGTTCATCATGTGGTACCAGGTGTGCGGCTTCGCCGCGTTTGGCGGCGTGACGAACCCGCGCGCCAACGCGTCGTCGGCACGCGCCAAAGCCGCGGCTTCCGCGTTCCCGTACGCGGCGGCAAACCCGACCGCCGCCAAAATCACGATTCCAACCTGCTTCTTCACGACTACCTGCCTTTCGGTGTGCTTCGAGGAGCCTTTATGATAGCATATCGCGGTACCGCCGCGAAAGGACAAAGGATGGTTGCTTCGCACATTCCAAAGTCCATCGTCCTACGGCCTTTGTCTTTCGTCTTTCGTCCTCTGTCCTCTCTCATCCGTCAGCGGATAATCACCGTCGTGCCGGAGGCGTTGCGGAGGTACAGCTTGCCGTCCTCCACCAGCGGGAGGACGGTGCACTTGGCCTCGGCCGCCGGCACGCCGTCCACCGTGACCTCGAAGCGGCGCGCAAGCTCCGCGTCGGAGAGCGCGTCCAGCCCGCCCGCCGGGCCCACGAGCGCGCGCCCGAACGTGGGCCGCGACGCGAAGTCGACCGCGATCTTTCCAACGTCCGCGAAGAGGTTCGCCGCCGCGTCGTCGAAACGCAGCACGGCCGAGAGATCGGAGGTGTTCGCCGCCACCGTGCCGAAGTCGACCGTGTTCGAGACGCACGCGAACTTGCCGCTCATCACCGCGCCCGCCGCGCCGTCCGCCACCTTCACGTCGCCCCACACGACCGCC
>CAMNCG010000213.1 GCA_946534105.1 uncultured Verrucomicrobiota bacterium | reverse complement strand
CCGCGGCCGGCGTGGAAGAAGCGGATGCCGGCGTCGCCGTCGGCCGCCACGGCCTCGCCGTCCGGCAGTCCCCAGAACCTGCCGGCATTCCACACCGGGTATTCCATGTTGGACTGGCCGGAGCAGAACCAGACTTCGCCGACCATGACGTCGCGGAAGACCACGGCCGTGCGGGCGTCGAGGACGAGTTCGAACGGTCCGCCGGCGCTCCCGGCGGGGAATTCGAGCGTCCATTCGCCGTCCGGGCCGGCTTCGACCGCGACCGAGGCGCCGCGGAAGCGCCCGCGCACTTCGGTGCCGGGCGAGGCGGTGCCGCAAATCCGCACCGGCCGGTCGCGCTGGAGCACCATGTGGTCTCCGTAGCAGCCGCGCACCGAAAACGGGGACGTGGCGAAGGCCTGGACGCACGAAAGGAACGCCGCGGCGGCGGCGAGCGGGAAACGGAATGCCATGGCGGAGGAGGGGGAGGGGAGAGTTTAGGAGAGCGCCTCGTCGACGGCCTCGAGAACGGCCGCGACGGTGAAGCCGAACTTCTCGGCGAGAACGCCCGCGGGGGCGGAGTCGCCGAAACGGTCGAGGCAGAGGAAGCGGCCTTCGGAGCCGGCCCACTTTTCCCATCCGAGGCGCGAGCCGGCCTCGACGACGATGCGGCGGCGGCAGCGCGCGGGGATCACCTCTTCGCGGTAGGCCTCGTCCTGCTCTTCGAAGAGCTCCCACGACGGGAAGGACACGACGCGGATCGCCTTGTCCGGGCGGGCCTTGGCCGCTTCGAGCGCGAGCGCGACTTCGGAGCCGGAGGCGAGGAGGACGAGCTCGGGATCGCCGACGCCGTTCTGCCAGAGCACGTACGCGCCGCGCGCGGCGAGGGCCGCGGGCGGCAGGGCCGCGCGGTCGAGGACCGGGAGGTTCTGTCGGGAGAGGAAGAGGGCGCTCGGGCCGTTCCTGCGCGCGACGGCCGCGGCCCAGAGCGCGGCCGTTTCGGTCGCGTCCGCGGGGCGCATCACGGCGAGGCCCGGGGTGGCGCGGAGCGAGGCGAGCTGCTCGACCGGTTCGTGCGTCGCGCCGTCTTCGCCGACCGCGTAGGAATCGTGCGTGAGGACCGCGATCGCGGGGAGTTCGGAAATCGCGGCGATGCGCAGCGCCGGCTTCATGTAGTCGGAGAACACCGCGAACGTGGCGGTGTACGGCAGGAACCAGCCGTCGGCGAGGATGCCGTTCTGGATCGCCGCCATGCCGAGCTCGCGGACGCCGTAGTGGACGTTGCGGCCGGAGAAGTCTTCGGGGGAGACGGCCGGATAGTCGTCGAGCCAGGTCTTGTTCGACGGCGCGAGGTCCGCCGAGCCGCCGATCAGGAACGGCAGCTCGCGGGCGAGCGCCTGCAGGACCTTGCCGGACGCGGCGCGCGTGGCGACCGGCTTCGAGCCCTCGAACGACGGGAGCTTCGCGAGGAGGTCTTCCGGGACGCGCTTGTGAGACAGAGCGTCGAAGAGTTCGGCGCGCGCGGGATCTTCGGAGAGGGTCTTGCGCAGGAGTCGGGCGCTGCGGATCGCGGCGCGGTGCATGGCGTCCGCCCGGCGCGCCCAGAGGGCTCGGACGTCCTCGGGGTCGTGGAACGTTTCGTCGGGAGGAAGTCCGAGTTTTTCCTTGGCGAGGCGGACTTCGTCCGGTCCCAGCGGCTCGCCGTGCGCCTTCGCGGTGCCGGCGCGGTTGGGGGAACCCCAGCCGATGACGGTCTTGCAGATGACGATCGTCGGACGGTCGGCGCGGCGGGCGCGGCGCAACGCGGCGTCGACGGAGGCCGGGTCGAGCCCGTCACACTTGAGGACGCGCCAGCCGTAGGCCTTGAAGCGTGCGGCGGTGTCGTCGCGGAAGGCGACCGAGGTGTCGCCCTCAATCGAGATGTTGTTGTCGTCGTAGAGCACGACGAGACGGGAGAGCCTGAGCGCGCCGGCAAGGGAGGCCGCCTCGTGCGAGATGCCTTCTTCGAGGTCTCCGTCGCCGCACATGACGTACACGCGGTGGTCGAAGAGGGGCGTTTCACCTTCGCGGTTGAAGCGAGCTTCCATCATCGCCTCGGAGAGCGCCATGCCGACGCCGTTGGCGAAGCCCTGGCCGAGCGGGCCGGTCGTGACCTCGACGCCGACGGTGCGTGTGCGCTCCGGGTGCCCGGGCGTGCGCGAGCCCCACTGGCGGAACTGCTTGAGGTCGTCGAGGGAAACCGGGAATCCGGCTTCGTGCAGCAGCGCGTACAGGAGCGCGGAGCCGTGGCCGCCGGAGAGGACGAAGCGGTCGCGGTCGTGCCACGACGGATCGCGCCCGGAAACGCGCAGGTGGTTGAGCCAGAGGGAGGCCGCCACGGTCGCCATGCCCATCGGGAGGCCCGGGTGGCCGGAATTCGCGGCCTGGACTTCGTCCATCGCCAGTCCGCGCAGGACGTTCGCCGCGCGGAGCACTTCTTCGTTCGTGAAAGATGCCATGTTCGTCGTTGGGGTTGCGCCGCGCAAACGCGGCTTGTTCGGTCGCCGCCGCGTCTGCGCGGCCGTGTCGCGACGGGGCGCAATTGTACCAGATTCCGGCGGTCCGCCGACGCGCGGCGCGATCGTGCAACTCGCCCGCGCAACCGTGCAATTGCGGGGGCGCGGCCGCGCCGCGCGCTAGTCGCGGACGATTTCGTAGAAGAGCGTCGCGCAGGAAGGATTGATGGCGGTGTCGGCGGTGAAGGAGAGGATCCGCGAGTGCGGCGCTTCGCGCCCGCCCTCGCGGCAGGACGCCGGCACCTCGGCCGCGCGCCCGCCGGTGGGGGAGAGGCGGTAGACCGTTGGGGATGCGCCGCCACGGAGCGCAAGCGAGATGGCGGCGAGGCCGCGTCGGACGAGCGGCGGGGTGGTGCCCTGTTCGATCCAGGAGCGCGCCTCCGGGCCGTCGAAGACGGCGCCGCTGTTCGCGGCGTCGGTGACGTGCGCGACGAGGATGTGCCGCGATTGCGCGAGCGGTTCGCCGTCGAGCGAGGTCGCCCAGACGGCGGCGGGGGACAGCGACCGGGGGGTGCCTTCCCCCGACCCCGCGGCATCGGTGATCTCGAACCGCAGAGGCCCGCACTCCAGCGCTCCGTTTTCGGCGAAGCCGCCGCAGGTGAGCGGCGTCACCACGCGGAAAGAGCCATTGGTGACGGGGCGGGCAGAACTCTCGCAGGGGAGAGGCGGACTCCAGTCCGCCGTCGGGGAAAGAGACGGCGGTCTGGAGACCGCCTCCCCTTTGGCCACTTCCTCTTTGGCCTCTTCCCTTTCCAACCGCGCTCCGACGCGGCGCTCCCAAGGGCAGACGCCTTTGGTCGCCGCGCCGAACTGGCGCGCGCGCGCCGTGGTCCGAAGTTCCGCTTCGCGCCACGTTTCGGCGCTTTCGGTTTCGGGCGGAAGCGGCGGCATGTCGCCGCGCAGGAAGAGGGCGATTGTGGCGTATTCGCTCGCGCGCTGCACGGGATCGCCGTGCAGGTCGAAGAAGCGGATCGGCACGGAGCCCGGCGCCTCTACGCCCTGCTTGTTGTGGCTCCAGGCGAAGCGCCAGAGTCCACTCCAGCCTTGCAGCGCGGCGAGAGACCCCGCGACGAGGCCGCTCGCGGCGCGGGTGCGCCCGGGCGCGGCCCAGTTCCACTCGGTGATGCAGAAGGGCTTGCCGAAGATGCGCCGCCAGGCGGCGCTTGGCACGCCGCCGTTCACGACGAGCGGGTTTTCGGCTTCGATGACGGTCGGGAACTGCCAGTTCTTGCCGAGAAAGCGCGGGTGGTAGGCGTAGAAATGGGTGTCGATGTAGTCGAAATCCCGCATCGGCTCGAGATACTGCCCCGGATAGTATCCGGCGTTGAGGTTGGAGAGCGGGGCGAGGCAGCCGAGCGCGCGCACTTCCGCTTCGAGGCGGGCGAAGAGCGCCGCTTCGCGCTCGGCGAGAAAACGCGCCAGATCGCCAGACGCGGCGCCATAGACATCCGTTGGAAGCGGTGCGCCGCCGCTCCATTGCGCCCACGCTTCCGCGAAGCCGGGGCATTTTTTCAGGCCGTCCACGCCGTCGCGGCCGAGGTTGCCCTCGTTGATGAACCCGAGCGCGCAGAGCGCGGGCTCTTCGGCGAGCGTCCGGCCGGTGTGGGGGTTCCGGTGGCCGAGGAAGAGGCGCGTCCACGCGACGAGGTTGGAATACGCCGGCTCGTAAAAGGCGCACATGAGCTTGAATTCGCGGTCGGGCACCGTGCCGTCGCGGTCGATGCCGATGGCGCGCCAGGTCATGCCCTTGGTGCGCGAGACGAAGAGGTCGGTGGTGAGGTAGAGCCCGTGGCGGACGCAGGCGGCGACGAGGGCGTCGAACTTCCGCCAGTTCCGGTCCGGCACGTCGAGCGCCGCGCCGTCGCCGCGGGGCTTCGCGCCCGAAAGGAAGGCCTCGTGGTGGTGGATGCGCACGGAGTTGAAGCCCATGCGGGCGAGGTTCGCGGCGAAACGGTCGGCGTTTTCCGGCTCGGGGACGTTCGCGCCGTGGACGAGGTTGACGCCGCAGAAGCGCACCTCCTCGCCGGGACGGTCCTCGAATTCGAAATGCTCGCCGACGGCGACGACGCGGCCGAACTTTCCGGCCGGCTCGTGGTGCGGCACGACGGCGGAGAAGTCGAGCGCCGAACCGGGCGCGATCCAGTCCGTGCCGGGCGCGGGCGGCGGAAGGGGCGTCCAATCCGGTCCGGCCTCCACGCGCACGGTTTCCGGGATGGAGAGGGAGAGAGACGAGCCGGGGACGCGGAAGACCACCCGCGCCTTGTATTCCCGCCCGGCCTCCAGATCGTCGGCGACCAAGATGATGCGTAGCGAGACGTTTTGAGTTCCCCAGCGGATGTTGTCCTGCACGAGGATTTCCTGCGGCTCGGGAAATTCGAGCACGAGCCAGGGGGCCGGACCGCCGCCCTTCGTCTTCACGGCGGACTGGAGTCCGCCTCCCCCCTGAGAGGCGTCAGCCAGAGGGGAGGCGGTCTCCAGACCGCCGGCCTGAGAGGCGTCGGCCAGAGGGGAGGCGGTCTCCAGACCGCCGGCCTGAGAGGCGTCAGCCAGAGGGGAGGCGGTCTCCAGACCGCCGGCCGGCGTTCCGAGGAATTCGAATCTCCGCACCTTGCCGGAGAAGATGTGCGGCGACGGAGGGATTTCCGTGCCGACGGCAATGTCCGTGTCATCGGCGCGGAGGCCGCCGGGGATGGCGGTCTTCGGCACGGTGCACTGAAGGCCGACGAAGCGCGGCGAGCCGTTGCGGTTGGAGTGGACGCTCCAGACGGCCTCGATGCCGCCGTCGCCCGTCTCGCGAAAGTCGCCGTTCCCGTTGAGGACGAGGCCGAAGTCGGCGGCGTTCTCCGTGGCCGGGCTGCACTCGATCACGAACGCGCCGCCGGGCGCGCCGGAGGAGCCGTGCGGCTTCCAGTTGGAATCGAACGACCACGGCACGAACGTCGCGCCTCCTGGCAATTCAAGCCCTCCGCCGAAGACGGCGGCGGCCTCTTGCCGGTGTCCGCTTGCCGCCGCCGTGCCGGCGACAAGGACAAGGGCGACGAAGGCGTGGAGAAGGTTCCTTTTCATGGAGAGCTTGCTAGGGAAGTTCCAGCCATCCGGCATTCCACGCGCCGAGCGCCGGGATTTCGACGATAGCATCGCCGCCATCGCGCTGAATGTCGAGCGCGACCGGCGGCTCGCCGAAGGCGCGCCAGACGGCTCTGTTCTGTGCCTCGCCCGGAAGGGCGAGGTTTCTCAGCCGCAGCCGCGCCGGCTTTTGCGGCTCGATGCGCGCGTTGAGCATCATCACCGTGCGCAGCGCGCCGCCGGGCGCGACGCGCGGCACGACGAGTCCGACGGTCGGGGTTTCCACGATAACAGGCAGCCTTCCGCCGGCCGCGGCGTCGGCCGCGGCCCGGATGCGCGCAAGATCACGCGTGGAGCAGCTCGATACGCGGAACGAAGGGGGAAAGACGGCGGACTGGAGTCCGCCTCCCCCCTGGGAGGCGTCAGCCGGAGGGGAGGCGGTCTCCGGACCGCCGTCCTCCGGAAACGCGATCCCCGGCCCCGGCACGACGGGAACGCCGGCGAGCGCGCGCTGCCAAGCGTCGTCGAGCGGAAGGTCTGCCGGAATGTCGAGGCCCGCCGGAACGGTGCCGAGGTTGGCGTCGCGGTAGCGTTCGAGAAAGGCGCGCTCCGCCGCGAGCGGCGCGAGGATGTTTTCGGAATACCAAGCATCCGTCTCGTACCGCGTGTCCATGATCAGGGCCGAAAGGCCGTTCATGCCGTAGGCGAGGCTCGCGACTGCCTCCAGAAGGATGCCGCGCGCGGTGCGGCTCGCGAACGCGCGCGGATACGTCTCGATTTCCGGAAGCCACGTGTCGATCCAGTCCGGATCGCCCAGGTCGCGCCGCTGGCGCGCGGCCGCGAGCGCCTTTATTACGGGACCGCTGGGGTCAAGGTCGTAGTAGGCGCCGCCGCCGGGGCGCGATCCGACGGGCCGGCCGCCGCCGGCATCGCGCAGCGCGCGGAAGACGGCCAGCTGCGAGTCGTTCGGCCAGCCGCCGTGCTGGTAGCCGAAGCGCGTCTCCGGCGAGACGGCGTGCGTCTCCTCGGCG
>CAMNCG010000212.1 GCA_946534105.1 uncultured Verrucomicrobiota bacterium | reverse complement strand
GGAATCGAGGGCGCGCCGCCAGACGCTCCATTCGTCCACGTCCGCGCGGGCGGGAAAAAGCCCGCCGGTGCCGAGCGCGAGGAGGTGCCCGCAATACGCCGGAAGGCCGGAGAGCTCCGCCGAGCCGAGTTCCCGGCCGTCCACGAACAGCGCCGCGCGGTCGTTTCCGACGGTCAGCGCCACGTGGGCGAAGACCCCAGGAGCGGGCGCCGGAACCGCGATCGCGCGCAGGCCCGAGGCGTCGCCGACGACCGCTTCGAGAAGCCCGCCGCGAAGCCGGAGGCCGATCCCCGCGCCGCCGTCGACGTCCCAGACGACGCGCCGCTCGGCGCCGGGATCCCCGCCGCCGGGAAACCGGATCCAGAGCGAAAGCGTGAGCCCGTGGCGGGCAAACGGGGCCCAGCGCTGGACCGGGGCCACGAGGACTTCGCCGGAGAGGCCGTCCAGCCGGCGGGCCTCCCCGGCGACGCCAGGGACCGCGAGGGCGCCGCGGCCGCCGAGCGGAAGCCCGGTGACGGAATCCGCCGCGATTCCCCCGTCGAGGGCCGCGTGGAATTCCAGGCCGCGCTTCCCGCGGAGTTCCAGGACGAGACGGTCCCGGGCGCGTCCGGCCCGGGCTTCGAAAAAGCCCGGCAAGGCGTCTCCGCGCCGGACGGCGGCGACCGCCGCGAACGCCGCCGCCGCGGCCGCAAACGCCGCCGCGGCCCGGCGCCGCGCGAAGGCGCCCTCCTTTCCGCCGGCCGACATGGTCCGCCCCTCCCGCAGCCGGACTCAGCGGATGCCGCCGGGCCGCTCCATGAAGACGTTCACGGCCGCGAAGGGCGCGACCGCGAAAAGGGCGGACTGGAGCTCCGCGACGTTCTTCAGGCCGCCGAACACGTACTGGTTCGTGGACATGCCGTTGCGGGTCGAGGCGCTCTCCAGCACGTGCCGGGAAAGATGGCCGCGCAGCACGTCTTCGATCTCCCGCGCCTTCCCGATGGCGGCGTCGGCCGGCAAGGTCAGCACGAGCACGCCGTCGCGGCGCAGGAGGCTCACCGCGGACGCGCCGCGGGCCAGCACGAGCGCCGCGAGGGCGAAGGCGTACAGGTACAGGACGAACGCGAACTGGCGGGTCGCCGAGCAGATCGAAGCGGCGACGACGAGCATGACGAATCCGACCTCCTCGGGCTCCTTGACGGGCGTCCGGAAACGGATGATCGAGAGCGAACCCAGGAGGCCGAGCGAAAGCGGAAGCGAGAGCTGCACGCCGACGAAAAGCGTCGTCACCGCGAGCGCGAGCAGCGGAAAGGCCCGGTGGATCTGGCTGCCCGTGCCGCGCCGCTCGTAGAAAAAGCGGTAGAACAGCGCGGCGGCGCCCGCCGCGGCGAGCGAGACGCCGAGCGCGGCGAACAGGTCGCCCGCGGACATGCTTTGCTGCGTCGCGAAGAAACCGTTCCCGACGGAATCCGGGGAGAAGGCGGAGAATTTCATTTCAGGGAATGCCGGAAGACATCCGGCGCATGCATTCGCCGTATTTCGAAAAACTGCGGAGGCGAAGCCCGGCGCGGTGCAGCGCCTCCGCCCATCGCGGCGGGTCCCCGCCGCGGTTCTTGAATTCGCAGACCAGCGCGCCGAGCGCGACGGGAGGGGCCCACGGGAAGACGTCTTCGTTCGGGACGGCGCGGATCCGCCAGTCCACCGACACCCGGCTTCCGCCTTCGAGGTCGTTGTAGCGGACGCGGTCGTACTCGATCCGGCACACCGGCGCCCACGCGGGGCCCACGGCGTCGCCGAGCGCCGCCGCGTTCGCGGCGAACAGTTCCGGCCACGCGGGATCGGACAGGGGGGCGGAGCGGAGGAATCCGGCGGAAACGCGCGTTTCGACGCGCACCTTGCGGCGCGCCGAACCGATGCGGCACTTGAGCTCCAGGAACACCGGCACGTCGCCCCGGAGGCGTTCCGGCGGACCGTACCAGCGCGCGCGGACCTTCCGCTTGAGGTTGTCGCCGTTGTCCTTCTCGGCGAGGGCCGAGAAGCCGGGCGTGTCGAAATACACGCTGTTGACCCGGTCGGCCTCGTGCCAGCGGTCCGGCAGGAGCCGGGCGTCGAGCAGGGACAGCACGAACGGAAGATCGGTCTCCCCGCCGACGAACTTGCGTTCGTTGACGAGATCCGGCTCCGCCGAAGACAACCCGAACATCACGCGTCTCCGTCCCGTGCGTCTCAGGCGGGTTCGGCGCCGCCCGCGGAACGCACCACGAGGATTTCCTCCTTCCGCACCGCCTGGTTGCGGCGCGGCGTGCGGATATTCTCCAGCAGCGTGCGCAGGATCCGGCGCTCCCGGTCCGTTTCGGCGGCGCCGGAATCGAGCAGGTCCACGAGCGTCACCTCCAGCTTCTCGATCGGAACGCCCTCGCGGAGCGAAAGGAGATTGCGCCCCGGGCCGATCTCGACGAGCGTGAGCCACGGAATCGACGCGAGGAGCCGGCTCCGCGGCACGACGAGCAGCGACTCGGCGCCGTCCACCGGCAGTTCCGCGAACGACTCGCCCGCTTCGGCTCGCGCGCCGCCGAGCGCGGCTTCGACCGCCTTGACGACGGCGACCGCGCGGTCGCCGTCGATCTCGCCGAGCGCGTCCAGGATCCGCTCGGGCAGCGTCATCGTGACGGGCCGGCTCGGCTCGCCGAATTTCGAAGGGCGTCCGCCCTTCCCTTCGTTGTTTTCGGATTTCGTCATGGTGGCGTCCGCGCCGCCGGAATCCCCCCGGCGCGCCGGACGCCGGGCATTCTACGTTGAAACCGTCCAAATTGTCAAGTTTCTACGTAGAAACTCCCCGCAATTTTTTTTCGGTTGCATTTTCCGGGGAAAATGCTAGACTGCCCCGCCGTTCCCGCGCGGGTGTAGCTCAATGGCAGAGTGGCAGCCTTCCAAGCTGTTTACGAGGGTTCGATTCCCTTCACCCGCTCCATTCAGGAAGGGACGGCGAACACGCGGCGCCCGCGGATGCGGAGGCGGCCGGAGCCGAGGAGCCGGAGCGCCTCGGGGTAGGCCTTGTGTTCTTCGACCTGAATGCGGGCGTGGAGCGATTCGGGCGTGTCGTCGTCGAGCACCGGGACGGCGCGCTGAACGATGATCGGACCGGTGTCGGTCCCGGCGTCCACGAAATGGACGGTGACGCCGGCCACCTTGGCGCCGTGGTCGAGCGCCTGCTTCCACGCGGCCACGCCGGGAAACGCCGGCAGGAGCGCGGGATGAATGTTGAGGACGCGGTGAGGAAACGCGGCAAGAAGCCCGGGCTTCACGATGCGCATGAACCCGGCGAGTGCCACCACTTCGGCGCCGTGGCTCTTCAGAAACTCGACATAACGCGCTTCGGCGGGTCCTTCGAGCTTCGTCTTCCACGGCGCCGGATCGAGATACTCGGCTGGGATTCCGGCCGCGCGGGCGCGGTCGAGGATCTTCGCGCCGGGGACGTCGGCGGCGACGCAGACGACGCGCGCGTCGAGCGAGCCGGCCGCGATGGCGTCGAGAATCGATTGCATGTTGGTGCCGGAACCGGACCCGAGCACGCCGATGCGGAGCGGGCCCTCTCCGCGGGGGAAGGGATTGATCGTTTCCATGCCCCCGATCATAGCAGAAAAAACGGCGTCTAGAGGATCAGGCCGACGGCGACGCCGTGCAGGAAGCGCAGGACGAAGCACGCGACCAGCGGCGCGAACGACACCATTCCGAGCGCCACGGGCGACGGGCCGACGAGCGCGCGGGTGAAGTCGGAGAGCGCGTCGGCGGAAAAATCGCAGGCGAAATCCAGCGCCTCGCGCCACCACGGACGCTTCGCCGCGACCGACGGCACGAGCCGGATCCACGAAAGGACGCAGGCGGCGAAGAGGAAATTCCCGAGCAGCGCCATCGCGTCCGCCGCCGCGACCGCGGCGAGCCGAAGCACGGAAAACGCCTCGGCGACGGCCGCCGGCGAAAAGGCGAAGACGCACAGCGCGGTGCCACCGAAGAGCGCCGCGCACGCGGCCGCCGCGGTCTGGGAAAGCCCGCGAGGAAGCGAGAGCGGCCACGCGGCGGTGTCGAGAAAGGCGAGCACGCCCGAACCGTCGCCGCCGCCGAGCCGCCAGACGAGCAGCAGGCGTAGCAGCGCGAGCTGCCCGAGCAGGATCGCGAAGCGCCCCGCCGCGAGCGCCAGCGCGGCGTCGGCGCCGGAACGTGCCGGAAGCACGCGGAGCCCGCCGCCGAACGCCGCGCCGGCGGGCGCGCCGCCCGGAACGGCGGAAGACGCCCCGACGCGCGAAAGCGCCGCGACGACGGCAACCGCGAGCGCGAACACGAGCGCCGCGGCCGCGCGCTCCGACAGGCGCGGCACGGCGCGCTGCACCGCCGTCACGGGACGAAACATCGCGCTGCGGAGGCGATTCACGTAGGCATTGTAGAAACTGTCCTCCACAAAACAGGAAGCCAGGTACGTCCATGCGACGAGCGCGAAAAAAAGGGCGACGGAAACGATCACGGCGGGATTCCTTCCGGTTTCACCGGACGCCCGCCGCCCGGCGGCGGGCGGCGGATGGCGGAAGAGACTTGACGCGACCCTCCGGCGGCAGGTCGGCGCGGGAGAACCCCGCGGCGGCGAGCGCCTTGTCGAGGGTCTTGAAATGGCACTTGCAGGCGTCGACGAGCGCCGCCGGGCCGAACGCCCGGACGAGTTCGACGGCGCGCGGCACCACGATCCCGGTCGTGGCGCCCTTCGGCAGATCGATCCCGAACCGGTCCCTCAACGCCTCCATTTCGCGCAGAAAGCGCGCACGGGCAAGGAGGGACGCCGCCGCGACGGCGACGTCCGACTCCGCGCGCGGGCGCGATTCCACGGCGACGTCCGGCCGGCCGCGCGCCGCGAGCGCGGCCGCGACGGCCCGGCCGTCCCCGAACTGGTCGGAAACGGCGCGGCGGCACTCCGGCGCGCCTTCGAGGGCCTTCGCGATGCAGCGCGCGTGGGCGGCGGCGAGCATGCGGTTGAGGTTGCGCTCCCGGGCGTAGATGCGGTTGTACGGGCCGCACGGCACGCACAGCACCGCGACGCGGGCGGCGCCGGCGATTTCCGTGGCGGCGTCCGCGATTTCGAGCGCGAGGCGGTCGCTCGACACCAGCTTCGAATCCTTCACCCCCGCGGCGCGGAGGGCGGGTTCGAGGTCCGGATCGGCGTAGGCCGCGGCCACGACGAGCGGACCGAAAAAATCGCCCTTGCCGCTCTCGTCGACGCCGACGCGCGCGGTGGAAACGGCAAGGGACGGGACGCGGGAGGGCACTACTTCGCGTCGGCGGCGAGGACTTCGTCCCAGACCTTGGTGTAGAGCGAAAGCGCGTCGCCGAGGTCGTTGATCACTTCGGCGCGGGCGAGATCCTCCTCCGAGGGAAAGAGCGTCGGATTCGCCGCCATGTCGGGATTTTCCTCTTCAAGGATCTTCTTCGCGGCGGTGTTGGGGCACCAGTAGGCGGTGTAGCCCATGTTCTGCGCGGCGACGCGCCCGTCGTGGATGAAATCGATGAACTTGTAGGCAAGGTCCTTGTTGGGAGCCGTCGCCGGGATCACCATCTCGTCGCACGAAAGCGAGAAACCCTCCTCGGGGAGGAAGAACTGCACGTGGTTGCGGTCGGGCGCGAGGTTGCCCTCGGCGTCGAACTGCGTCTGCCCGATGTCGCCGCTGTAGCCGTGGACGAGGAGGAACTCGCCGCCGGCGACGCCGGTCTTGTACTGTTCGTTCTCGAACTTGGCGATGTTCTTCTTCCAGCGGATCACGGTGTCGCGAGCCTCGGCGAGCTCGGCGGCGTTCGTGGTGTTGAGGCTGTGGCCGCGGTACTTGAGGGCGGCGCCGATCGTTTCGCGCATGTCGCCGAGGATCGTCATGCGGCCCTTGAGGTCGGGACGGTTTTCGAAGACGGACCAGGAATGCGCGGGGGCGAGGTCCCCGGAGAGCTTGTCGTCGCGGTAGGCGATGCCGGTGTAGGTGACCATGTACGGCACGCCGTAGGTCATGTCGGGGTCGAGCGCGCACTTCACGTACGACGGATCGATGTTTGCGAGGTTGGGGATGCGCGATTTGTCGATCTTTTCGAGCATGCCGTCCCGCCCGAGCTTCGCGACCATGTAGCTCGACGGAAACAGCACGTCGTAGCCGGTGGCCCCGGCCTGGATCTTGGCGAGCATCGTTTCGTTGGAATCGAAGATGTCGATCACCACGCGGCAGTCGTTCGCCTCTTCGAATTCCTTGACGAGCTCGTCGTCGATGTAATCCGCCCACGTGAAGACGTGGAGCGTCTGTTTCGGGGACCCGCAGCCTGCGAGGAGCGAGGCGGCGGCGGACACAGCCAGAATGCTTTTTTGCATCGTGGGTTGCTTTCCTGTACCGTGACAATGCGACGGTGCGCCTTGGGTTTTGTTCATCTGTGCGCGCGGAGCCACGCGGCGATCGCCGCCGTTCCGCGCGTGCGGACGCCCCGTAAAATACGAAATGCGGGAAAGGAATGCAAACGTTTTTTTTCGTCCCGCCGCCCGCGGCGGAGCCGACGCGTTTGGCACGGGGGCGACCGGCCTCGGCGCCAGCCGCGTCAAGACCTCCGGTCGTCCGGCCAGGGCCGACGCATCTTCCCCCGCCATCCCCCTTTCCCCCATCGCGGTCATTGTTCTTGCGGGGGCCGGGCGTCTGCGGTCT
>CAMNCG010000211.1 GCA_946534105.1 uncultured Verrucomicrobiota bacterium | reverse complement strand
TCGAAGCCTCTGTCATGGACTTCATAAAGTCAAACGGCGCTGAGGCAGGCGTGACGATCGGAATCCTGCTGCTGATGCTCCTCGGCATTCTGATCTGCGTGATCTGCCTGCTGGTCAAATTCATCAAGCTGATCTTCCGGAAGCACAGCCGCAATCCGCTGAGCTGGTGGCGCACGCGCATGAGCCTGCTGATTCCGCTTCCGCTGATTCTGTGGTTTGTCTATGTGCAGTTCTTCATGAAGTCACAGCCGGTCTTTCTGGCGAAGATCGTCTGCATCATTGAGATCGTGCTGGGACTCCTGCTGGTGATCGGCATCATCGGCGGCATCCGGCGGATGCACAGGCGCGAGGAGAAAATCTGCGGCTTCCGCAATGTGCTGACGATGTTCTTTGCGATTGTCGCAGTCGCAATGATCGTCTATTTTGAGATGTATTCATTCTGGCTGATCTGATTTTGCAGCATCAATCTGAAAGGGCTTCGCGGTCTGCGTGACTGCGAAGCTCTTTTTTTGAACATCTACGGTAAAAGTTGCTAAAAAATCAGCTCAAACCGTTGACAAAGTGTCTATTTAGTGGTATACTAAATTAAAGCATGCTGACATATGTAAGAGAATGTCTGCATAAAAATGACAATGAGGAGGATCCCGATGGCAAATACAGAGTACATCAGCTATATCCTGCAGGCACTGGAACCGCCGCTGTGGGGGCGATGGGAGCTGAAAGAGCGGATCCGTTCCGTCGCCGGCGACATTGAGAAGGCCGTCGCGGGGCCGCTTCCCGTCGACGTCGCCGCCGCGGTCGAGCGGCTTGAGGCCGAAATGCTCGAAGCCGCGGAGGCGCTCGAATTCGAGCGCGCGGCGCTTCTGCGGGACCGTCTCGCGGAGCTCCGGTCGGGCGCCCCCGCGCCGGAATCCCCCGCGGTTCCGGCCAAGGCGGCGGGCGCGGCGCGGAAGGGGCGGAAATCCCGGAAGAAGGCATGACGGACCGCTCCTTTCCGCCGTTTTCCCCGCCGCCGAAGGATGCGTTCGCGGGACCGCCGGCCCCGCCGTCCGGTCCGGAGCCGGACGTGGACGAGACGTTCGCGGTCCTGCTGGAGACGGAGCGTCTCGCGGTCGTCTCCAAGAGCGGCGACATTCCCTGCCACGCGAGCGGGCGCTACGTCCGCAACACGCTGGAACGGGTGCTACTCGAAAAGGGGGGCTTCCCCGCCGCGTTTTTCGCGAACCGGCTCGACCGCGAAACGTCCGGCGCGGTCGTCGTGGCGAAGGACCGCGAGACCGCCGGCGCGCTCGGACGCGCGACGATGCGCCGCGAGATGTCGAAGGCGTACCTCTGCCTCGCGCGCGGCGAATGGCGCGAAAGCGCCGGTCCGGACGGCTGGTGCGCCGTGTCCGGCGACCTGTATCCGGCGACGGACGGCGAAGTCTTCAAGTTCCGCGTTTTCGTGCGCGACGGGCTCGCGCCGGGGCCGGACTGCGCCGGCGGCGCGCCGTGGACGCCGCGCGGCGCGCCGCAGCGCGCGGCGACGCGCATCCGGCCCGTGCCGTGGGAGGCGCTCGGCGCCGATCCGGCGGAGCTCGCCGGGTACGTCGCGCTCGAATGCGCGCCGGAGACCGGCCGCACGCACCAGATCCGGGCGACGGTGCGGGCGCTCGGGCTCGAAGTCGCCGGCGACAAGCTCTACGGTCCGGACCGTTCGATCTACGCGCGGATGTGCGAAGGCCGGATGACGGCGGCGGACCGCGCGGCGCTCCTCCTGCCGCGTCAGGCGCTGCATTCCTGGCGCGTCTCGCTGCGCGAACCGGGCACCGGCGCCCTCCTTTCCGCCGAAGCCTCGCCCCGCGGGCTGGTCGAAGCGCTGGCCGCCGCCGTCGGCCCCCGTCAGCGCAGAAGGCCGCCGGCAAAGGCGGCGGCGACGGCGGAGTAGCCGGTCGCGAGGACGGGGTCGTTTTCCCAGTAGCGGCCGTTGCGGTTGACGAAGGAGCCGTCGGGGCGCTGCAGGGAGCGCAGTTTGCGGAGAAGGGCGGGGCGCCATTCGACCGAACCGCCGCCGCTCTCCGCGGAGCGCGGCACCGATTCGAAGCCGGAGACGGAAAGGGCGCGGCTGACGATGTCGTAGAAGAAGTACAGCCCCTGCTCGCCCATGCCGGGGTTTTCGTCGAGCGTCCAGTGGCGCGAAACCCAATCGAGGGTCGAACGCACGCGCGGGTCGTCCGGGGGGAGTTTGCAGTAGACGAGCGCGAGAAGCCCGGAGTAGGTGATGCTGCCGTAGGATCGCAGGACGATCCTGCCGTCCGAGGCGGCGCCGTCGGCCTTGGCGTCCGCATGGTTGTAGGCGAAGCCGCCGGCGTCGTCTCCGGCGCCGTCGCCGTTGTGGAGGCTTTCGACGAAGGAAAGCGCGGCGTCCCAGTCGAGGTCCGCCTTTTTGGCGCCCGCCGGGCGCAGGTCCTCGAAGCGCTGCGTCCGGCGCATGGCCTCGATCGCGAAGACGGCGTTGTTGAGGTCGGCGTAGCGGTGCGGCGCGGCCTTGTCGTAGCCGAAGCCGCCGGCGAATCCGTCGTCGCCCTCCAGCTGCGAAGACGCGAGGAAGTCGCGCGCGGCCAGAACCTTGCCGACGAATTCCGGATCCGTCCGCTTCGAGAACGAAAGCGCGGCGAGGCACAGCGCGGTGTTGTAGGTGGAGAGCCCGCCGCCGGCGCGGCCCGGGATGCGCGTGTAGAAGCCCCCGTCGTCCTGCGCCCTGGAGAGGATCCACGCCGCCGCCTTCTCCGCCGCCGCGCGTTCCGCGGACGCGTCCTCCCCCGCGCTCTCCTTCGCCGCCGCGGCGCCTTCGAGCCCCCAGAGGGCGATGGCGGTAAGGCCCGGGTGCTTCGGGTTGGAGAAGGAACCGTCCTCCTTCTGTTGCGCGGCCAGCCACGCGCCTGCGCCCGCGAGGACCGCGCGCGCGTCTCCGGCCGCGGCGGAAGGCGCGGCGGCGGCCGGGGCGGCGGCGGCCGGGGCGGCGGCTTCTTCGGCCGCGGGGGCGGCCGCGGGAAAGGCGGCGGCGAGCGCCGCGGCGAGGGCGGGGAAAAGCGCCTTGACGGAGGCGCGGGAGGGGGCGTGGGTCGGTTGCATGGGGTGGGAGTCCTTTTCTTTTCGAACGCCGCCGGGCGCTTCCGGGTTCGCCCGAAGGCTACGCCGTGCGGATGCCGGCGTGGCGGGCGGCGGCTTCCGCGGCGGCCTCCGCCTCGGGAATGCCCCGGGCGCGCTCGACGAGGTCGGCGAGGCGGCCGTTGCGGACGAGGGCGGGGAGCGTTTCGCCGGGTTCGGCGTTGCGGCTCGCGGCGTAGTGGGCCTTGATGGAGTCGAGGATGCCGGAGAGGCTCCGTTCGTCGACGAGCCCGATTTCGAACAGGCGGTACGAGAACGCCTCGGCGCTCGCGCCGAAGTGGCGCTTCACGCGCAGCACGAGCGGATACGTCCAGTCCGCGCGGCCGATGCCGAGCGACGAAGCGGTTTCCGCGACGGCCGCGCGCGGCAGGAGGAAGCACGCCGCGAAGAGCTTGGCGAAGCGGCGGTTCGCCTCCGCCGCCTCGCGCACAGGCCGGCGGCCGTTGCGGACGAAGAGGTAGATCCACGCGATTTCGAGCGCGATGCGGAAGAGCTGCTTTTCGGGGGTGAGGCGGTCGCCGACGGCGACGAACGCGCTGTCCCCGCGGCAGTCGAGGAATGACAGGCTTTCGAGCCCCTGCGGCAGCGGCAGGAACACGATCCGGACGCCGTGGTTTTCCAGGACGGAAACGTAGTCGAGCACGATCGAGTCGCCGAGCCCGAGGAGCGACCGCACGCGGGAGGCGAGGCGCTCGGCGCCGTCGGAATCCACGCGGAACGGGAGGCAGAGCGGGATGGTGGCCGAGCCGAACGCGCCGCAGAGCTTTTCGAGGGAGAGGTAGTCGTCGAACCGCCGTTCCAGCTCCCGCACCGTCTCTTCCGGCGGAAGCGGGGCGGAGAAGGAATCGGGCTGCGTGGTGCGGACAATCCCGCGCTCCGCGAGGGGGGCGAACAGCCGCTCGGAGGGGGAGAGGAAGACGCTCTCCATGCCGGGCAGGAGCGCGCCGGGGACGGAGCCCGCGCGGTCCCGCCCGGGGGCGTCGCGGCCCGTCGCGGCGCGCAGGAGGTCGTCCACGGCGGCGTCCAGCGCCGCGCACAGGCGGCGCAGGGTGCGCAGGGACGGCGGGCGGCGCGCGTTTTCGATTTCGCTCACCTGCGACGGCGCGAGGCCGGCGAGGTCGGCGAGCTCGTTCTGGCGCAGGCCGCGCTTTTCGCGCATCGTGCGCAGCGCGGCGCCGATGCGGCGGGCTTCCTCCGCGGCGAGTTCCTCCTCGCCGAGCCCGGCCGGGATCGGCTCCGGGCTTTTCTGGAAATGCGTGTCGTTCATGTTCCGGTTCCTTTCCCCGCCCCTCCGGCGCGGCGCCGGCTCCACGAGCGGGAGTGCTGGCGCGCCAGCAGCATCGCGCCGCGGACGCAGAGTTCCAGCGCCATCGCGATCCAGACGCCGCGCAGGCCGTGCCGGCCCACGAGGAGCGCCGCGAGCGGAAGGCGGACGCCCCACATGCTCAGCGCGTTCAGCGCGCCCGGCACGAGCGTGTCGCCCGCGCCTCGGAGCGCGCCGCTCGCGACGATCGACGCGGCGAACGCCGGTTCGGCGAAGGCCTCGATCCGGAGGACGTCCGCGCCGGCGGCGCGGACGTCCGCGTCCGGCGTCAGGATGGCCATCGCCTCCGGCGCGAACGCGAAGAGCAGCGCGCCCGTGGCGGTCATCACGCCGACGCCGGTCCACGTGCAGGTCCAGGCGAGCGACCGCGCCAGCGCCCGGCGCCCGGCGCCGAACGCCTGCCCGACGAGCGTCGTCGCCGCCGACCCGATTCCGTACCCGGGCATGTAGCAGAGGCTTTCGGCGGTGACCGCGAACGAATTCGCCGCGAGGGCGACGGTGCCGAGGGGGGCCACAATGGCGGTCGAGGCGACCATCGCCCCGGTCATGACCGCGCTTTCGCCGGCGACGGGAAGGCCGATGCGGAGCGCCTCCAGGAGCACCGCCTTCTCGAACCGCAGCGGCTCGCCGCGCCGCAGGCCGAGGATCGGGTGCCGCGCGAAGAGCGCCCACGCGAGCGCCGCCGCGACGACCGCCTCCGCGGCGATCGTGCCGATCGCCGCGCCGAGGACGCCGAGCCCGAGACCCGGCAGGACGATGGACGCGCCGCGGAAGGCAAAGCGCGTCGACGGGAAAATGAAAATGTAGTTGAACGCCACGTCGAGCGCGCAGGCGAGCACGTTGAAGACGCTCGCGGTCCGCATGTCGCCCGCGGCCTGGAGCATCCGCGCGCCGAGGATGTGCAGCACCGTCACGGGAAGGCCGAACGCCATGTACGCGGCGAAGTATCGGGTGGCGTCGCGCGCGATTTCCGGCGATCCTCCGAGCCAGCGCGGAAGCGGGGCCGCGATCGCCGCGCCGAGCGCGCCGAGCAGCGCGGCGAAGGCGAACGACGCCGCGACGCCCTGCAGAAGCGCCGCGCGGGCCTCGCGGAAGCGGCGCGCCCCGATCCGCTGCGAGACGATCACGGAAAAGCCGGTCGTCGCGCCGCGGAGGAGGCCCCAGAAAAACCACGTCGTCGACGCCACGAGCCCGATCGCCGCGGCGCCGGACTTGCCGATGCGCCCGACCATCCCGGCGTCGATGTACTCCATCGCGATCGTCGAAAGCTCCGCCAGGACCGTCGGCACCGCCAGGAGCGCCACGAGCTCCGCCCGGGAGCGCCCGGGCAGCGGCCTGCCCTCGCGCAGGTCTTCGAGCAGCCGCTCCTCGCGGTTCTTCCTCCGGCACCCTTCCACGCGTCCCTCCGGCGTCAGGTCCGCTTCAGCACGATGCAGAAGAGGATGACAAAATACTGCACGAGCGTGCCCGCGAGGACGAACAGGTGCCACACGACGTGCATCCACTTGGTCCTCTTCATGGCGTAGAAAATCACGCCGAGGGAATACAGCAGACCGCCGACGCCCACCCAGAACACGGGCGCCGCCCCCATCGCCTTCCAGAGCGGATACACCGCCACGAGCACCACCCAGCCCATCGCGAGGTAGGTGAGGTTCGAGAGCGCGACGTAGCGGTTGATGAAGAGGCACTGGAAGACGATGCCGACGACCGCGAGCACCCACTCGACGCCGAAGATCGACCATCCCCACGCCGGACTGTAGACGCGGATCGCGGAGAGGCAGAACGGCGTGTACGACCCCGCGATGAGCAGATAGATCGAGCAGTGGTCGAAGTAGTTGAAGACAGCCTTCGCCTTCGGCCCGTTCAGCGCGTGGTAGAGCGTCGAAAAGAGGTAGAGCAGCACCATCGTGGTGCCGTAGACCGCGACGCTCACGATGTTCCAGACGTCGCGGTACGGGCGGATGCTCGCGAAGACGACGCCAACGACGAGGCACGCCACCGCCAGAAGCGCGCCGACGCCGTGCGTCACGGCGTTGGCGATCTCCTCGCCGAGCGTCTGCGGCCGCTCGGCGCATTCGGGCACGTAAACCGGCGAATGCACGGGATCGAGGTGTTCCATGCCGCGCATTCTACGCGACCGAACCCTCCCGCGCAACCTCGCCCCCGAGCGGGAGGGTGTGACCCAACGTTGTCAGCGGCATGGCGCGCCCGTACGCGGGCTTGCG
>CAMNCG010000210.1 GCA_946534105.1 uncultured Verrucomicrobiota bacterium | reverse complement strand
AGAGCTTCGAGCGCAAGAGCTCCGCCCTCGTCAAGTACATCCCCGCCGGCGTCGTGGTCGTCGACTCCTCCCTCTCCATCGTCGAGAGCAACCACCTCTTCTGCGAGATCATGGGCGGCGAGGCCCTGCGCATCTTCGAGACGCTCGGCTCGCTCGACGGCCTCGACCTCGACGCCATCGGCTTCCCGTTCGCGCCGCTGCTCTCCTCGATCCTCGAGAACGGCGGCGAGACCACGCGCTTCAACCAGACGCTCGGCGACCGCGTCGCCAACGTCTCCGTATTCTGCATCGCGCGCGGGCGCCTCGCCGGCGCCGTCGTGCAGGACGTCACCAAGGGCGAGCTGCAGCGCGAGACCGTCGCCCGTAGCGCGCGCGAGCTCATCCGCAAGAACGTCCGCGTCGTCCAGGAGGTCGCGCGCCTCTTCGGCGAGCACGTCGCGCAGAGCGAGATCCTGCTCAACCAGATCGCCGGCCGCTTCTCCGCCTACGGCTCCGACAACCCCGCCCCGGAGTCGGAGCAGGAGGCCGTCGCGGCCGCCGCGCCCCGAAGGCGGAGTCTGTTCCGCAAAAGGATTTCTGGCGGCGGCGGCCGCCGCGGGGGAGCCCGGGAAGTGAGCGCCCGCCCCGCCGGCGCCGCGGCCGCCGCGGCCGACTGGTTCCTCGAGATGGAGTGCGCGCAGATCTGCAAGCACGGGCAGGTCGCGTGCGGCGACGCCTTCGGCATCGAGCGCATCGACGCCGAGAGCCGCGCCCTCGCCGTCCTCTCCGACGGCCTCGGCTCCGGCGTCAAGGCGTCCGTCCTCTCCAACATGACGATGACCATGGCGATGCGCTTCCTGCGCTCCGACATGGACGTGCTGCAGAGCGTCGAGACGATCCAGGACGCCCTGCCCGTCGACTCCGTCCGCCAGATCGCCTACGCGACCTTCTCGATGCTCGACGTGCAGGTCGGCGGCCGCACCCGCCTCGCGGAGATGGGCAACCCCCGCTACGTGCAGCTGCGCGGGCTGGAGGACATCGCGCCCGCCGCGCACCGGCAGATCGTCTCCCCGCGCTGGCCCGATCGCCCGATCGAGACCTACGAGCTCAATCTGCGCCTCGGCGACCGCATCGTCGTGTGCAGCGACGGCGTCACGCAGGCCGGGCTCGAGAACCCGGACCTCAAGTTCGGCTGGCGCCGGCGCGGCGAGCTCGAGTTCCTGCGCTGGACGCTCGAGCGCGACCCGGAGATCTCCGCCCGCGACCTGAGCGAGGCCGTCGTGCGCCGCGCCCGCGCGATGGACGGCGGCAAGAACCGCGACGACATCAGCTGCCTCGTCGTCTACTTCCGCCGTCCGCGCGTGCTGCGCATCCTGAGCGGCCCGCCCTTCCACCGCGAGAGCGACGCGCCCTACGCGCGCCTCGCCCAGCCCGGCACCGGCGCGGACGCCGTCGTCGTCTGCGGCGGCACGACGGCCAACATCGTGACGCGCGAGCTCGGCGCCAAGGTCTCGATGGACCTCAAACGGATGCGCGAAGCCGGCGACCTGCCGCCCTGCGCCGAGATCGAGGGCGTCGGCCTCGCCACCGAGGGCGTCCTCACCCTCGCGCGCGTCCGGCGCGTCCTTGAGACCGGCGCCGACTGGGCGCACGAAGCGCAGGCCGCGCGAGAGATCCTCTCGCGGATGCGCAACGCCGACCGCATCGAATTCTGCGTCGGCACCAAGGTCAACGAAGCCCACCAGGACCCCAACCTCCCGGCCGAGCTCGACCTGCGCCGCAACGTCCTGCACGACATCGCCGCCGCGCTCGAATCGCGCTACAGGAAGCAGACCTCGTTTCATTTCTACTAGCCCAACGACCGGGGGAAGTATCCCCCGAGCCCCCTCGGCGGCCCCCTCGCCGTCCGCGCCGGGTGTTCGGGGGCGGAGTCCCCGGTCGTTGGCGGCGTTGGGGCTTGCCCCGCCCGCCGCCTCTCTGCTAGGATTGCGGCCATGCACCTGCGATTCGACAAGGGCGGACTGCGCTTCTTTTTCTTCACGGCCGCGATCCGCGGGCGGCGGCCGGTGCTTTCGCGCATCGTGCCGGTGACCGGGCGCCGCGCGGCGGCATGCGCCGGCTGGGGCGCGGAGCCCTCCCGCGCCGGCGAGGCGCTGATCGCCCTTTGGCGCGGCGTCCACGGGCGCGATCCCTTCCTCACGGCGAGCAACTTCGCGATCATGCCGGACCACGTGCACTTCCTGCTCCTCGTCGACTACCGCCGCGCGCCGGATGGTTTCGACCTCCTCGGCTGGTGGCTACGGTTCCGGCGCGCGGCGGCCGCCGCGATTGCGCCGATCCTCGGCGGCGGCCCGGAGGCCGTGTGGGAGGAGAAATACTGGATCATGCTCCTCAACGCCGGCACTTCGCTTCCATCCGTGCGCCACTACATCCGGATGAACCCCGCGCGCAAGAAGACCGTGCCGCAGCACGAGCCGGAAATCGCCTCCATCCTGGAGCGGGCGAAATCCGGCGCGATTCCGGTGAGCGGGTTCCTTTCGCCCGGCGAGAAGCGCGTGCTCGCGCTCCTCCGCGCCGAGCCGGACACGCGCTGGATCCGCGCCGTGCCGCACGGCCTCCCGCCCCGCTTCGACCCCACGGTCGAGGAAAGCCGCTTCCTTGCCGCCGGGCGGCAGCTCGTGCTCTCCTCCTTCCCAACGGAAGTTCCGGAATTTCCGGTCAGTTGGGACAACTGCCACATCATGAACGACCGGATCCTAGCGATGTGCGCGCGCGCCGGGGCGAAGTAGCGCACCGCCCGCCCCGCCACCAACGACCGGGGGAAGTATCCCCCGAGCCCCCTCGGCGGCCCCCTCGGCAGCCGCGCCGGGGTTCGGGGGCAAAGCCCCCGGTCGTTGGCGCGGAGCGTGGAGACGGTGCTCGTGGTAGAATACCGGGCCGCCGCGCATGCGGCGGCGGAAAGGACGGACACGATGAAGAGGACCGGTTTCGTTTGGTTGGTTTCCGCGCTTCTGGCCCTGCCGGCCGGCGGCGCGGCGGCGGACGCCGCGGAGGGGGCGTTCGCGCTCGGCGACATTCATTTCTGGGCGGGCGACGGCGCGAGCCGCGCGGGCGTCGTCGTGGATTTTTCGCGGGAGGGCGCGCGCCCGCTCGTCTGGGGCTTCCGGTGGGACGGCGAAAAGACGCTCGCCGACGCGCTTCGCGCGATCGTCGCCGAAGACCCGCGCCTGCACGCCCTCGTCGGCGAAACGCAATACGGCGCCGCACTTTACGCGCTCGGCTACGACGTCGCGGACGGCGCGGCGGCGTTCCGCCTCGATTTCAACCGCGGCGACGTGGAAGCGGAATCGAGCGATCCGGCCGCGCTTGCCGAAGGCGGCTGGAAATCCGGATACTGGAGCCAGTGGACGGCCCCGGCCGACGAGGCGTTCGACGCTTCGGCGCTCGACTACGGTCCGGGGCTGTCCGCCACGGCGCTCTCGGACGCCTCCTGGCACGTGCTGCAGTTCCAGCGGCCCGAGTGGGGGGGAGACGCGCGTCCCCTTTCCGGCGTCCCGGCCGCGGCCGAGTCGCCGTACGGGTGGCGCGTCGTCGCGGCGGACGTCGCCGCGGGCGGCGACAACGGCGACGTCGCCAACGCGCTCGGGCATCCGTCCCGCACGGTGCCCGGTTGGGGAGCCATTCCGCCCACGACGGTGAACCCCGCCTCGCCCGCGTGGGGGCCGGGTCGGCTCGTCACGCTCGCGTCCGCGGGCGACCCCGACGCGGCCGGCTCGATCACGATCGAATTCGACCACGACGTCGTGGACGACGACCGCAACCCCTTCGGGCTCGACTTCCTCGTGTTCGGCAACGCGCTGCACCAGATTGGAGGAAACGCCTACTTCGACGGAGTTTCAGACCCGGCCGAATTCCGGTTCGGGACCGCGACCATGGCCGCCGAGCCGGGGCTCGTCGAAGTCAGCGCCGACGGGAAGACGTGGTTCGCGTTCGCGGACGGCCCGTACGCCGACGATTTCGCGCCGACGATGGCCTTCCGCTACGATCCGGAAAACGCCGACGCGTCGCTGTTCGAAGGAAACGCCTGGTGGGGCGCGCCGGCGGACGCCACGCGTCCCGTCGATCCGGAGCTTTCCGCCGCGGATTTCAAGGGCCGCACGCTCGCCGAGTACGCGACGCTCTACGACGGCTCCGCGGGCGGCACGGGCTTCGACATCTCCGCGTTCGACCTGCCGCGCGACGCGCAGGGCCGCAAATACATCCGCTTCGTGCGGATCGCCACGCTCGATCCGGGCTCGGGCGACTTCACGGAAGTCGACGCCGTGGCCGACGTCGCCCCGGCGCCGTCGTTCCGCAACTGGGTCGACGCCCGGTTCGGCTTCGAAGCGCGCCCGGGCGTCGCGAAGACGGACGTCAACGCGGCCGGCGTCCCGTACGCCGCGCTCGCGGCGTTCGGTCTCCCGGAAGACGCCGCCGCGCTTCCCGCCGGCTGGGGCGTGGGCGCGTTCGATCCCGCGACGCTCACCTTCCGCGCGGCCGTGCCGTTCGCGCCGCACGCGTGGGATCTCGTGACGCTCCGGTCCTCGCCCTCGCTCTCCGAGGCGCCGGAAACGTGGAAGGCGACGCTCCCCGTCTGGGACGGCGCCGACGCCGCGGGGCGCCAGCTCCTCCTCGCCGCGCCCTCGGCCGCCCCCGGCGGCTCCGCCGGCTTCTTCCGCCTCGACCTCGAATGACCCGCCGCCGGGTGGTGGGACACGCGACATGCGACAAGCGCGCGGCGGAGGTCAGATGCGGACGAGTTCGTAGTCGGCGCGGCCGAGGCCGATCTTGACGGCGTGCTCGATGGTGTCGCGCCAGTGGGTGTCGGGATGGGCGGTGTCGAAGAGATCGCCGCCGCGGTCGGGAAGGCCGTCCATCCACGTGCCGGAAAGGCGCGGGGCGGCGTTGCAGAGGTCGCCGCAGGCGACGTCGAGCGCCACGGGGTCGAACGAGGCCAGCATGCCGACGTCCGGGACGACCGGCGCGTCGTTTTCCGCGTGGCAGTCGCAGTTCGGCGACACGTCGCGGACGAGCGAAACGTGGAACTGCGGCCTCCCTTTCAGCACGGCGAGCGCGTACTCCGCGGTCTTGCAGTCGAGGACGGTGGCCGACTGCGCGCCGTACTCCGCTTCGAGCGCGTCCTTGGGACAGACGCCGATGCAGCGCCCGCATCCGGCGCAGACGGCGTGGTCGATGCGCATCTTGCGGTCGGGACCGGGGGTCAGCGCGCCGTGCGCGCACACGCGGCGGCACGTCCCGCAGCCGACGCACCGCTCCGCGACGAGCACGGGCTTGCCGTCGCTGTGCATTTCGAGCTTGCCGGCGCGCGAACCGCACCCCATGCCGACGTTCTTCACGGCGCCGCCGACGCCCATCATCTCGTGGCCCTTGAAGTGGGTGAGGGAAATCACGGCGTCGGCGTCCATCACCGCGCGCCCGATCTTCGCCTCCTTCACGTATTCGCACGGCGTCCCTTCGAGCGAAACGACCGCCTCGTCCGTGCCCTTGAGACCGTCGGCGACGATGACGTGGCACCCCGCGGCCGCGGTCGAAAAGCCGTTCAGCTCGGCGGTGTCGAGGTGGTCGAGGGCGTTCTTGCGGCCGCCGACGTAGAGCGTGTTGCAGTCGGTGAGAAACGGCTTGCCGCCGCGGTCGCGCACGTAGTCCGCCACGGCTTTCGCCCAGTTCGGCCGCAGGAAGGCGAGGTTGCCGGGTTCGCCGAAGTGCATCTTGATCGCGACGAACTTGCCGTCGAGGTCGAGCGTCTCGAAACCGGCCGTTTTCATCAGGCGGCGGAGTTTCCGGAGGAGGTTTTCCGCATACGTCGTGCGGAAATCGGCGAAATAGACCTTGCTGCGTTCGTTCATGGCGTTGGTTCCCGGTGCGGCCGCGCGTGGCGCGCGCCGCCTCGCATTCTACCAAAAATGCGGCGCCGCGGACGCGGCGCCGGTCCGCGGGGACGTGACCAAACGTCAATCGATACTTGACTATCGATTGGCTTTTTGCTAGTCTGTTTTCCCGCTCCGCGCGACGGGCCGTGCCCGGAGGCTGGAGCAACGCCAGAAAAGAACCGACGATGAACGAAACAGACAGGACACCGGCCGCGGCGCCGGCCGCGCCGCAGCCGGAATGCGGAATCGCGGAACTCGAAGAAATGCTCGCGCGCGTCCGCGCGGCGCAGAAGGAGTTTTCGACGTTCCCCCAGGAGAAGGTGGACGCGATTTTCCGCGCCGCCGCGATCGCGGCGAACCGCGCGCGCATTCCGCTCGCGCGCATGGCGGTCGAAGAGACCGGCATGGGCGTGCTGGAAGACAAGGTGATCAAGAACCACTTCGCCGCCGAGTACATCTACAACGCCTACCGCGACACGAAGACCTGCGGCGTGGTGGAAGAGGACGCCGCCGCGGGCATCCAGCGCGTCGCGGAGCCGATCGGCCTCGTGGGCGCCGTGATCCCGACGACCAATCCGACCTCCACCGCGATCTTCAAGTGCCTCCTCGCGCTCAAGACGCGCAACGGCATCGTCATCAGCCCCCACCCGCGCGCCAAGAACTGCACGGCGGCGGCGGCGAAGGTCGTTCTCGACGCGGCGGTCGCGGCCGGCGCGCCCGAGGGGATCATCGGCTGCATCACCGCGCCGTCGCTCCCGAAGACGAACCTCCTCATGAAGGAGTCCGACATCATCCTCGCCA
>CAMNCG010000209.1 GCA_946534105.1 uncultured Verrucomicrobiota bacterium | reverse complement strand
TCCGGCCCGTTCGCCTCGCACGCCCGCGAATCGGAAGCGACTTCGGAGGCGACGGATCGGGGCACCGCGGCGGGCGCAGGTACCGGGGCGCGTCTTGGCCGCCGCCGTCCGACCAAAAAGGTTGGACCTGCTTGGAACCGGGACAAACGGGCACGAGGGCCGCTTCTGGCGCGGGATCGGGCGAGGCGAGCGCGCCGTCGGCGCTGACAACGTTTGGTCACACCCAAAATTGAGGCGGCGCTTGACGCCGGGGGCGGCTTGTGCAACAATCGGCTCCGGTTGCGGGCACCGCGCGTTCGCGGTCCCCCGCCCCGCCCCCGGCTCCCGGACCCCACGAAACCTCCAACACAGGAAAAACCAATGAAAAACACGAAAAAACTCTCGGCGTTCACGCTGATCGAGCTGCTGATCGTGATCGCGATCATCGGCATTCTCGCCACGCTCATGTTCCCCGCCATCCAGGGCGCGATGAACCAGGCGCAGGGCGTGAAGGTCGGCAACAACGGCCGCAGCATCGTGACGGCGATCATCGCCGCGAACATCGAGCGCGAATCCCAGTCCCTCGGCTCCGTCTGGCCGAGCTTCGCGAAGTGGAACGGCAAGAAGTCCAACGAGTACTTCAAGAAGCTCCTCGAAGGCGAAGTGCTCGACGGCATCACGCTCTCCACCCTCGTGGGCGGCGGCGTCGAGGCCGCGAAGGAAGTGAGCGACCTCAGCAAGGAAGGCCTCATCTGGAACTGCCTCGCCGGCATCGAAAGCTGCGACGACGCGACGCCGTTCCTCTGGACCCGCAACCTCGAGGGTCTCCAGCCCAAGGACTTCGACTACTCGGATTCCGACGCCGCGCAGCAGCTCAAGTGGACGGACAACCTCAACAAGTCCGGCGACAACGAGAAGCCCTTCGGCAAGACCCAGGTCATCACCGTGAGCAAGGGCAACGCCATGCGCACGATCAAGGCCAAGTACCTCACGCAGTACAACTTCCTCGGCGGCATCGCCATCACCAACGACGTGGCGAACACCATCGCCGTGATGGAGGCCGAATCCGGCAAGGCCGCGACGAGCGAGTGGTAGTCCGCTCCCCGTTTCCCGAAAATCCCAGGCGGAGCCGCCCGGCCGGGCGGCTCCGCTTTTTTCTCCGCTCCGCCCCCGGGCATGGTAGGATCCCCGCACATGGACAAACCGCGGACAACGGCCGGCTCGTCGATCGAAATCGAGGGCGCCCGGCAGCACAATCTCAAGGACGTTTCGGCGAAGATCCCGCTCGGGAGCTTCACGGTGGTGACGGGCGTCTCCGGCTCCGGCAAGTCGACGCTCGCCTTTGACATCGTCTTCGCCTCGGGCCAGCGCCGGTATCTCGACTGCGTGAGCGCCTGGGCGCGGCAGTTTGTGCAGCCCCAGGCCAAGCCCGACGTGCGCGCGCTCCGCAACCTGCCGCCGACGGTCGCGATCGAGCAGCGCCTTTCGCGCGGCGGATGGAAGTCGACGGTCGCCACGGTGACGGAAATCCACAACGACCTCCGCCTCCTGTTTCTCACGCTCGGCGAGCAGTTCTGCCCGGACTGCGGCGTCCGGGTCGAGAAACAGTCCCCCGAACAGATCGTGGAGCGACTGGTCGCGCGCGAGGCCGGCAGGGCGCTGACCGTGCTCGCGCGCCTCGTTTCGGGACGCAAGGGCACGTACCCGGCGCTCGCGGCGTGGGCCGCGAAGCGAGGATGCGAAAAACTGCGCGTGGACGGCCGCTGGGTGCCGACGTCCCCGTGGAAGGCGCCGGACCGCTTCCGCGAGCACGACGTCGATTTTCCGGTGGCGACGCTTTCCGTCGGCCGCGACGCGGCGTCGCGCCGCGCGCTCGCGGCCGCCTTGCACGAGGCGCTGAAGCTCGGGGGCGGCGTGGCGCGCCTCCTGCCGGAAGGCGGCCCGGAGACCGTGGCTTCCGTTTCGCGGGCCTGCCCCTCGTGCGGGCGGTCGTTCGAGGATCCCGACCCGCGCCTCTTTTCGTTCCACTCGGCGCGCGGACGGTGCCCGGCGTGCGCCGGATTCGGCGTCGGAAGCATCGGGACGAAGGTCGCCGCGCACGGGCGCGGCGAGGACCGCGGCCCGCAGCGCGAAACGACGTTCGCCGACGCCGAGCGCGAGGAACTTCCCGACGATTTCGAAACCGTCTGCCCCGTCTGCGGAGGCGCCCGCCTCAACGCCGAAGCGCGCGCGTTCCGCTTCGCCGGGCGCGGCATCGGGGATTTCGGGAACATGACCGTCGCGGAGGCGGCGGCCTTCTTTTCGCGCTTCAAGCCGTCCGCCCGGCAGGAGGCGGTGGCCGAGGGACCGGTGCGGGACCTCGTTTCCCGTCTTTCCTTCCTCCACGGCGTCGGGCTCGACTACCTTTCGCTCGGCCGCGCCGCGCCGACCCTTTCGGGCGGCGAAGGCCAGCGCATCCGTCTCGCGGCCCAGCTCGGTTCCAATCTCCGCGGCGTGTGCTACGTGCTCGACGAGCCGACGATCGGCCTGCACCCGCGCGACACCGCGACGCTCCTCGACACGCTCTGCGCGCTGCGCGACAAGGGCAACACGGTCGTCGTCGTGGAGCACGACGAGCAGACGATGCGCCGCGCCGACTGGATCGTGGACCTCGGCCCCGGCGCCGGCGTCGAGGGCGGACGCGTCGTGGCGCAGGGGCCGCTCGAAACGGTGCTGCGCGCTCCGGAATCGCGCACGGCGGCGAGCCTCGCGCACCCTCTCGCCCACCCGACGCACCCGCGCCGGCCCCTCGAAAGCGCCCCCCGCCTCGTCGTGCGCGGCGCTTCGGCTCACAACCTGCGCGGCGTCGACGCGGAATTCCCGCTCGGGCGCTTCACGGTGGTGACGGGCGTCTCCGGTTCCGGCAAGTCGACGCTCGTGCGCGACGTGCTCTACGCGTCGCTTTCCCCGATCACGTCCGGCGGCAGGCCCGAACCGCGCGGCTGCCGCGCGGTCGAGGGCTGGGAGAAGCTTTCGCGCGCGATGGAGGTGGACCAGACGCCGATCGGCCGCACCCCGCGTTCGTGCCCGGCGACGTACGTCGGGTTCTGGGACGCCGTGCGCGCCCTTTTCGCGGCGGCGCCCGAGGCGAAGATCCGCGGCTGGACCCCTTCGCGGTTTTCCTTCAACGTTGCCGGCGGAAGATGCCCCGTGTGCGAGGGACAGGGCGTCGTGAAGTCCGAGATGGCCTTCCTCCCCGACGTCGTGACGACTTGCGAAACGTGCGGCGGTTCCCGCTTCACGGACGAAACGCTGCTCGTTCGCTGGAACGGCAGGACCGTCGCGGACGTGCTCGCGATGTCCGTTTCGGAAGCGCTGGATTTCTTCCGCGGCATCCCCGCCGTGGCCGCGCCGCTTGCGCTCCTGCGCGACGTCGGGCTCGGCTATCTCTCGCTCGGGCAGCAGTCCTCGACGCTCTCGGGCGGAGAGGCGCAGCGCATCAAGCTCGTGACGGAGCTCGCGCGCTGCGCGGTTTCGCAGTCGAAGGCCGGCGCCCGGGTCCAGCCCACGCTCTACGTGCTCGACGAGCCGACGGTCGGCCTCCACGCGGCGGATGTCGCGAACCTGCTCTCGGTCGTGCACCGGCTCGTCGACGCCGGACACACGGTCGTCGCGATCGAACACAACACCGACATGATGCTCGACGCCGACTGCATCCTCGACATGGGCCCCGAAGGCGGCTCCTCCGGCGGCCGGATCGTCGCCTTCGGCTCCCCGGACGCCCTCCGGAAGCGCCCCCCGAAGCTCTCCCGCACCGCGCAGGTGCTTGCGGAGCTGGCATAGCCCCGCGCCCCCGCTCCGCCCCGCGCCGGCCCGCGCCCCCCATGCCCGGCTCCACCCCGCGCCCCCCATGCCCGGCTCCACCCCGGAATCGCACCGAATTCTATACGAAATATCGATTTATATTCAAAGGAATATCTTGCGAGAATTCGGTCGGTTTTCGGCGAGGCGAGGTCGCGCTCCGGAGCGCCATTCGGCGAGGCGAGATCGCGCCCCAGAGCGCCAGTCCGGCTCCCATTCTCCCATCCGCTGCCCTACGTTCGGTACCTAGGAGCCGCCCGCAGGCGCGAAGCGCCAAGGGCGGCGGTACGCGCGAAACGGGCGAACTGGGACGAAGCCCTCTATCGCCCGATTCCGCGCCGAGTCGATCGGTAGGGGCGATTCTCCGGCTTGCGCCTTTCTCGCCCGCCGCCACCCTTGCCGCGCCTCCGGCGCGGCTGCGGGCGGCTCCTACGTACCGAACGCTGGCCTGTCCCGGGAAGGATGGGAGCGCCAAGGTCGCGCCCCTCGCGCCAAGAGCGAACGGCGGTCTGGAGACCGCCTCCCCTCTCTCCGGGCCGCGCCCTCGCTGGCGCTACGCCTGCGGAGCGGGAGCCGGCGTGGCGGCCGGCGCCACGTTCTGCGCGCGCACTTTGATGTGGAGCTCGCGCAGCTGCTTTTCCGAGACCGGGTGCGGGCTGTTCATCATCGGCTCCTGCGCCTTCTGGTTCATCGGGAAGGCGATGACCTCGCGGATGTTCTCCGAGCCGGTGAGCAGCATCACCATGCGGTCCACGCCCGGCGCGACGCCCGCGTGCGGCGGCGCGCCGTACTTGAAGGCGTTGGCGAGCGCGGGGAAGCGGTCGTAAACCTCCTGCGCCGGGTAGCCGCAGAGCTCGAACGCCTTGAGCATCACGTCCGTGCGGTGGTTGCGCACCGCGCCGGAGGAGAGTTCGATGCCGTTGCAGACGATGTCGTACTGGTACGCGACGATGTCGAGCGGATCCTTGTGGAGCAGCGCGTCCATGCCGCCCTGCGGCATCGAGAACGGGTTGTGCGAGAAGATGAGCGCGCCCGTCTCCTCGTCCGTCTCGAAGAACGGGAAGTCAACGATCCAGCAGAAGCGGTAGGCGTCCTTCTCGATGAGCCCCATCGTCTCGGCGATGTCCGTGCGCACGAGCCCCGAGAGGCGGTGGCACTCGGCGACCGGCGCGGCCATGAAGAAGAGCGCGTCGCCCTTCTCCATGCCGGAAAGCGCCTTCATTTCCTCCAACTGCTCGGGCGTGAGGAACTTGGCGATCGGGCCCTTGAGCTCGCCCTCGTTCGTCCAGGTGATGTAGCCGAGACCCTTGCCGCCGTTCTCCTTCACGTTGTGCTCGCGCTTGTCGAACCACGTGCGGGACTGCTTCACCGCCCCCTTGACGAGGAGCCCCTTCACGAGGCCGCCCTTCTCGACCGTGGAGGCGAACGCCTTGAAGCCGGCCTTGGCGAAGAAGGCGGACAGATCGATCCAGACGAGCGGGTTCCGGAGGTCGGGCTTGTCCGAGCCGTATTTCATCATCGCCTCGCGGTAGGGGATGCGGACGAACGGCGCGCCGTCCACCTTCGAACCGGCCGGGGCGAACTCGCGGAAGACCGCCGGAATGACGTCCTCCATCACGGCGAAGACGTCGTCCTGCGTCGCGTAGCTCATCTCCATGTCGAGCTGGTAGAACTCGCCCGGCGAGCGGTCGGCGCGCGCGTCCTCGTCGCGGAAGCACGGCGCGATCTGGAAGTAGCGGTCGAAGCCGGCGACCATCAGCAGCTGCTTGTAAATCTGCGGCGCCTGCGGCAGCGCGTAGAACTCGCCCGGATGGATGCGGCTCGGGACGAGGAAGTCGCGCGCGCCCTCGGGGGAGGAGGAGGTGAGGATCGGCGTCTGGTATTCGCGGAAGCCGAGGTCCTCCATGCGGCGGCGCAGGAACGAGATGACCTTCGAGCGCAGCACGATGTTCCGGTGCAACGACTCGCGGCGCAGGTCGAGGTAGCGGTACTTGAGGCGCAGGTCCTCTCCGCCGACGTCGGAGCCGTCGCCCGCCAGATAGATGGGAGTCTGCTCCGCGGCGCTTTCGACGACGAATTCGTCGGCCACAAGCTCCACTTCGCCCGTGTCGATGTCGTGGTTGATTTCGCCTTCGCCGCGCGCGACGACCTGTCCGGTCACGGTGACGACGCTTTCGAGCTTGAGGTCCGTCGCCTCCTGGAAGAAGGAACGGCTCGGATGCACGACGACCTGCGTGCGGCCGTAATGGTCGCGAAGGTCGATGAAGAGGATTCCGCCGTGGTCGCGCTTGTGGAAGACCCAGCCGGAAAGGCGGACGGTTTTGCCCGCGTCCGTGACGCGGAGTTCGTTGCAGGTGTGGGTGCGGTAGGGGTGCATGGCGATGGTGATGATGTCGTTCGTGGGCGGGTATTCTACAACGAAACGGAAGGCGCGTCCTACAGCGAAAGGTCCCCGTGGATTTTCCAGACGTCGCCGTCCTTGTCCACGGCGAGGTCTTTTCCGGGAAACTCGCGGGCGAGGCCCTCCCGGACGAGCGCGACGGCTTCCTCTTCGATGGCTTCGCGGTCGGCCCGGAGAACGGGGGACAGCGTGGCGATTTCGGCGCGCAGGACGTAGCCCGGGCCGATTTTCGAGCCGAATCCAGCGGTGAACGCCGCCGTGACGCGGAAGAGACCGTCGTACTGCGGGTTCGCGGCCTCGCCCGCCGCCGGCCGCGCCGGGTGGAGCGGCCACTTTCCGCCGTGGCGCGACTCCAGCTCGCGGTCAACGGAAGAGAGGACGCGCTGCAGCGCGTCCTCCCAGGCGTCGAGGCCTCTGGGCACGGAGGCGGCCGTCATTGCTGCGCCGTCGCTTTCGGCACCGCCAGGATCCGGTAGAAGGACGCCGCCGGAGCGGGGGTCGTCGGATATAGGGTGCGCGCCCGGTACGTCGAAGGCGTCCCGTCGGCCGCGGCCGTGAAGCCCTT
>CAMNCG010000208.1 GCA_946534105.1 uncultured Verrucomicrobiota bacterium | reverse complement strand
CACTTTCTGGTACCCGACGATGTTGCTGGACACCACTTCCGCGGCGCCTGCCGGAGAAATGGCGGAGATCAGGCGCGGGAAAGGACGGAGAGGATGGTGTCGAGGACGAAGGGAAGGCGGGCGGTGGCGTCGGAGGCGAGAAAGCGGAGAACGGTCCAGCCGTGGGTTTGGAGCACGAGGTCTTTTTCGCGATCGCGGCGGTAGGCTTTTTCCGAGAGGTGCTGGGGACCGTCAAGTTCAATGGCGAGGCGGGCGTCGCGGCAGAGCAGGTCGACTTCAAGCGAGAGCGCGTTGCGGAAGGGGATCGGGAGCACGGCGTTGAGCGCGAAGCGGCCACGGGTCGCCGGCAGGGTGCCGAGCCGGCGGAAGAGAAAGGCCTCGGCCGCGCTCCGGGCGCGGAGAATTTCCTCCAGACCGTCCGGAGGTCGGGTCCATGCCGCGTGGACGAAGAGTTCAGCAAGTTGCGCGTCGGCTCCGTCGGCGCAGAGTCGGCGGGCGCTTTCTCCGTATGTGTCGTTCCAGAGGGGATCGATGGGCACCGGAACGGATGCCGGCCATCCGGCGACTGCGTTCACGGGAAATCGGACGTCGTAGCCGATCGCGGCGTAGGCTTCGACACGTTTGTCGAACATGCGCGAGAGCGCGGGAACCGCGAGGTCGGCGTAGTCGTAGATGCGAACCTCTTTTTTGCCTTCGAAGCGGCGGTGCAGGCGTCCCGCGTATTGCGCAAGACGGCCGCGCCACGAGAGCGGCGTGGCGAGAAGGAGCGTGTCGAGCCGCGCGTCGTCGAATCCTTCGCCGAGGAGAGGTCCGGTCGCGACGAGTACTCGGCCTTGGTCAGGCGGCACGGCGGCAATGTCGGCCGTCGTGGCGGCGAGCTCCTTCGGACCGAGTCCGCCGACGAGTTCAAACACGTTTTCCGCGCCGCGCCGGCGCAGTTCGGCGGCGAGTACGGAAACGTGCGTCCGCCGGTCGGTGAGGATCACGGGCGACCGACCGTTCGCGACGCACGCCATGGCGTCATCCGCGATCCGCGCGTTCCGGTCCGCGTTGTCGCAGAGAGCCGTGCAAAGAGCGGAAAAGGCAGGAGCGCCCGGTGTTTTCGGCGAGATGCAGGGCGGCTCGGCGAATCCCGTGGGCCGGACGATCGCGATGTGGGAGAAGGGTTCGGTCCGTGCAAGCGCCGCGGCCGGGACGGAGTGCCGGACGGGACCGCACTGGAGGGCGAGCGCAGCCTGGCGGCCGTCGCGCCGCACGGGCGTCGCGGAGAGACCGAGAACGAATCGGGCGCGGAGGCAGTCCGCGACGCGCGCGAAGGTCGACGCGGGGAGGGCATGGCATTCGTCGACGATGACGAAGCCGTAGCGCAGGGCGCGGAGTTCGGCGGAAGACCGGCGCGCGAGCGTCTGCAGGAGCGCCACGTCGAGCCGCCCCGTCGCGCGGCGCGAACCGCCGCCGATCCGTCCGATTTCGCGTTCGCGCAGGCCGAGAAACTGCGAGAGACGGGCGATCCATTGTCGCTGGAGGGTGCGGCGGTTCACGAGCACGAGCGCGGCGCGGCCGCGGAACGCGATCATCCAGGCGGCGAGAACCGTTTTCCCGAAGGCCGTTCCTGCCTCCAGAACGCCGCAGTCGCGGCGCGACATCGCTTCGGCGGCGGCACGTTGCGCGGGCCGCAGTTCGCCGCGAAAGGACACGTCGAGAGCGTCTCCGGATTCCCGCTCATCCCGAATCCGGAGCGCGACGCCGCAGCGGCGCAGAGCGGCGCGGGCGGCGTCGAGCGTGCCGCGCGGGAGGGAAAGGACGCCGTTTTCGGCGCGCGCGTGGGATTCGATCCGGGGAATGCCGCGGACGGGGCGGCGCATGCGTTCGGCGTCGTCGAAAACGGGCGAAAGGAAGGCCGCGGTTTCTTCGAGCCGTGCCGCGGCACCGGGCGGCAATTCCGCAAGCGGCATGCGGAGACGGTCGGAAAGGACGGCGGACACGCGGAAACGGCACGGGGCGCAGTTCCCGGGGGGCAGGTCGCGGGTCCCGGATTGTTGGTCGCGGGTCCCGGGGGGCAGGTCGGAGATTTCAAATTTCCGGAGATCGGGTCCGGGAACCGGGACGGTGGATGCGTGGCGTGTTTCGCGCGGACGGAACGGAACGGCCGGAAGGGTGCAGGCATCGCGATCGACCGCCGCGACGGGCCAGATCGCGCCCCGGGCCGCCTCGACGATGCGCTCGGCCGTCTCCGGAGCGAGAACCGGCGTTTCCGAAAGCGCGATCCAGGGATCGTCGAGCGGCGCCAGCGTTTCCGGATCGAGGAACACGCCCCGTCCGCGCCGGCGCGCCTCTCCTTGAAGGGGAAGCGGCACCGGTTCGCCGGGCCCCGTGGCGGGGATCGCCGCCTGTTCCGGAACGATCCGGTCCCACGCCGGGAAGGGAATCGGCCCGCCGGCGCGTCTTGCCGCCGCGAGACATGCCGAAACGAGCGCCCGGGCGACGGCGGCCGGCACCGGAGACGCGAAGAACCACCAAAGAAAGAATCCGTCGCCGGCGAGGGAGGACGAGACCGCCGCCGGCGCGCCGAGCGCCGCCGCGGCCCGCGACGCGGCGGAAGCTTCCCGCCTCTCCGGAACCGCGACCGCGGCGAAGCGGCAATCGTCGCCGGGCAGAATCGGATGTCCGCCGAGCGCGAACGGCTTGCCCGAAGGCGTGGCGCCCAGAAGATGCCAGCGCGCGATTTCGTCCGTGAGCGGCAGCCACGCGCGGTAGCGGCATCCCGCGCAGCCGCGGGCCGGTTTGGGGCAGAAGCCGGGCCGCCACTCGTTGCCGCACGCGGCGGCCCAGCCGCTCCGTCCGGTGCGCGCGCTGGTCCAGCGGCGCGACCAGACGTCGCTTCTGCACGCGAAGCGACCCCGGAAGAGAGCGATTTTGTCCGCGTAGGACGACGCCATCGACACGCGCATGTCAGTCCGAGTTTCACAGGAAGAGCCGCCGCAAAACCGCGTCCGGAAGCGTGTATCCTTGTTCCTCGGCGACGCCGTACCAGTAGGCGGCCTCCTCGGGATCGGGCTCCGTCCCGATCCCGAGCTCCACCCTGCGCGCAAATTCAAACGTCGCTTCCGCGTCCCCCTGCAGGCTTCGCCTTGCAAGGAACCGGAGTTGCGCCGCGAGTTCGGCGTCGTCCGGTAGCCGGACGTGCGTAGGCGAGGCCGCGCCCCGCGCCACGGCCACGGCGACGACGGCCGTCGCCGCGAGGACCGCGGCCGTCGCCGCGGCGAATCCCAAAGAATCTCGTTTCATGGAAATCAAGTCCCGGTCGAGGCACCGCCCCGCGTCGGTGTCGTGCGCCGCGCGGGGTCAGCGCCATTCTTGCTAGAAGTCGTCCCCGAACCCGGTTCCCGCCGGAAGCGCAGCCGCGGCGGACGGCACCGGGGCGGCGGCGGACGGCGGTGGCGGAGGGGGAAAACCGGCCGCGCCGGCCCGGGCGCCGGCCGGCATCGGTGGCCGTTCCTTCGGAATGCCGAAAGCGAGGATTCCCATCTGCGCCGAGAGGGCTGCGCGGAGCGCGAACGCCTCCGCCGGCCAGAAGGCGAACGTGTAGTACTGCCGCGCGTTCGGATCGGCCTTGGGCGTGCGTCCGACGCCCAGCAGGAACCCGGGGCGCGCGGGATCGTCGGCGCGCTTGAGCGTCACCGACGTCGTCGCCGACGGGGAATTGTGGAACAGCCCGTCTTTTCCCGCATGGGTGAGGCAGGCCGCCTGTCCGCCGAAGACCATCAGCATTTCCGCGACTTCGATGAAGGCGAGTTTCACGGTCGCCTTGTTCTGCCAGTCGAACGACGCGAACCGGTCCGAACCCGCGGCCGACGCGTCGGCGACGGTCTTCTGGCGCGCGATCGAAAAAAACACCGCGCCGTCCCGGTCCGGCGAGGCCGGTTCGACGCTGAACTGGATCGCGAAACCCGTGTTTTTCGCATTCGCGTGGTAGAAACTCAGGTGCATGTTGAAACCCGCCTTGGCGGCGGACGCGTCCGATGCGGCGAAAACCGCCGCGCCTTGGATGTTCGTCTGGTCGTACATGTCTTTTCCTTGGTTGGATGGTTGGGGGGTGGGGGATCGGTGCGCCGGTCGGGGATTTCGCCCGGCGACGTCTCGCATCCTGTCAAAAACGGAGAACGAAAATGTCGCCTGCCAGGCGACATTTTTTCCTTTTCGGCGGTGTATCCTTTCCGCGCGATAACGTGCGCGCGTTGGCGCGAGGGCGCGCTTCAGACGCAATCGACGCAGTCGAAAAACCGACGGAATCGGGCGCCGCCCTCTGATCCGAAGGTCTCCGGGCGCACTCTGCAAGGGGGAGGCGGTCTCCAGACCGCCGTTTGCGCCGGCGGCGGTCCGATGACCGCCTCTCCCTTGCGGCTCGCTCGGTGCCCGGCGGGAAAAAGATTGCCGTTCTGCTATTCTCTTCCCCCGGCATCCCTTCTTCCTCTTTTCGGCACAACCATGAAATCCTCCGCCATCGCCTCCCTCCCCGCCGCGTCCCGCGCCACGTCCGCTCTCTGGTTCGTCACCCCCTTCCCGTTCGGCCGTTCCGCGCGGCTTTTCGCCGCAGCAGCGGCCCTGGCGCTCCGCGCCGGCGCCGAATCCGTGCGGATCGATCTCGCCGCTCTCGATAATGCGTTCTCCGCGCCCGGATGCGCGTGGGAGCCTTCGTCGCAGCGCCTCGCGCTCGACGCCGGAGAATATTTCCTTTTCGATTCCGCTTGGAATCCGTCGAAGCCAGACCAGTCGGGGACGTTCTACGACGCGACCCCCGGTCTCAACGTCGTTCTCGGAGGCGATGCCTCGATCACCATCTCGAACGTCGTCGCCGTCACCCGGACCGAATCTTCCGCCTGCACCAATTCCGTCATCGACCTCGCAGGTCACGACCTCGCGCTGACGCTCTGCGGAGCCAACCGGTTCTCCGTCCGCGGCGAAGCGCCCGACATCCGCGCCGCGATCCACGTCCCGGCGTCTTCCTCGCTCTCCATCGGCGGCGACGGCTCCCTCTACGCCCACGTCTACGGCGGCGCCCCCGCCTGCATCGGCTCCAATTGCGCCGAAGACTCCGGCACGATCCGCATCCTCGGCGGCACCGTCGCGGCGAATCACGAAAACCTTTCCAAGTGCCGCCTCGACACCGGCTTCACCGGCGCCGCCATCGGCTCCGGCGCCGGCGGAAACGCCGGCCGCGTCGAGATTTTCGGCGGTTCCGTGACGGCGCGGAGCGAAGCGTGGGCCGCCGCCATCGGCGCGGGCGCGAATTACAAGGGCGACCAAGGCAAAAATCCCGCCATCCCCGGCGCCGGCGCATTTGACATTCTGATCTCCGGTGGCTCCGTCACGGCGACCGGCGGCTCCGACGGTGGTTGCGGCATCGGCGGTGGCCATTCCTACGACCGCGCTTCCGAGACTGGCGCCTGCACGATCCCTAGCGCGATCCGCATCCTCGGCGGCACCGTCGCCGCCGCAGCTGGCGAGCTTGGCGACGGTCGCGCGGCCTGTGCCTCGTCCGCCATCGGCGCCTCCATGCGCAACGCCGGCGCCTCCGTGGTCGTCGATTCCGCCGCCACGGTTTCCACCACGGCGAACTCCTCCCAGAATAACCCCGTCGTCTCCGGTGCCGCGCCCGTTTTCCCCGGATCTCTTTCCTTCACCTGCGCGTCCGGTGCGTCCGACGGCCACGCGTTCCTCTCCACGCCGGCGCGCGCATCCGTCAAGAACGTCATGCCCGCCGACGCTGCCGCGCGCGCCGCGCTCCCCTGGCACGTGTTCACCCGCGATGCCATTCTCGACGTCCTCCAGGTTTCCGGCTCCGGTTCAAAGGGCTACGAATACGCCTTCCCTGCGTTCGCGGTCGGATCGGACGAATCCGCCGCCGTCGGCGCGCTGTCCGGCCTCCCGATCACCGCATTCTCTCTCGACGGCGACGTCGCGCGCTTCACCTATTCGCGCGTCGGCGGCACTCCCTCCACCGCCGACATCGCGGCCTTTTCCGCCTGGTTCGCCGCCTTCGGCGCCGATGTCGCGGTGCTCGCGCGGGATTCCCTCCCGGAAACGACCTCGACCGTGCTCGCGCCCGATCCCGGAACGGCCGTCGACAACGGCGACGGCACGGCGTCGTTCGACCTCACGCTCGACGCGCCCGTCGCGCCTCGGCGCTTCTTCCAGCTCGCCTGGTAACTTTTTGAGAGGCAACCGGCGCGGCGTCTCCATCCGCGCCGGTCATGCGGACGCAGCAGGTCAAAGTTCGTCGACCTCGGCTGCGGAAAGCCCGCGTCGCGACACGCCCCACGACTTGCCGCCCCCCGGAACGCATCCGATGATGCCAGACGGGCGCAGCCCGCGCAACGCCATCGCGGCGATGCCGGAACCTTCGTTTTTTTGCACGTCCGCATCGCTCGTTTTCGAGATTTTGGACGTTGCACGGGAAAAAACGCGTTTCCCCCAGTCCGCAACAGGCCAAAACGCGATTCCGGAAAACCGTGTTTATGTCAAAACGTGTGCCGCGGAAGTTGAAAAACGCCGCCTCGCGGCCCTTCCGTTCCCGCCGCCCGACCCGAATCCTGTCGAATTTTTTTCTTTTCCCCGAAAGGAAAATTTCGAAAATTCGTTGATAATAAGCAGATTTTTTAAAAATGAAAATCGGAAAATTTTTCACGAAAACCCCTTGCAAAAACGATTTTCTTCCTTTATACTGAGCCCCGTCGAAGGCCCAAAGCAGGACGCAAGCCCTTCCACGTGCCCCAGACGCAACAACAACCAATAAACACAAGGAAAAAAACAATGAACAAGACAACCTTAATGGCAGTCGCCCTTGCGACTTGCTTGGGTTATGTTCCGGCAGGCGCCGCGGAAGTGGTGTCCAGCAACATCGTCGG
>CAMNCG010000207.1 GCA_946534105.1 uncultured Verrucomicrobiota bacterium | reverse complement strand
CCCGCAAGTCCCGCCCCTCCCGCCCGTCCTCCCGCCCCTCCCGACCCCCTCCTTTCCGCTTTTTCCCCAACACCAACCAACACCACGATGAAAACCTCGCGTCTCCTCGCCCCGCCTCTGGCGGCGCTGTCGCTTGTCCCGATCGCCGCGACGGCGGCGACGACCATCTCGATCGATTCCGCGGTCCAACGCTGGCCGTGGAACAACAAGCTCGACATCACGTACACGGTGACCGGCGGACAGGACCTTGCTGGCGGCTCGTACGAACGGATCGAATTCACGACCGTCATCGACGGCAAGACCTACACGATCGACGGCACGAAGGACGTCGGCGCGAGCGCGAGCGCCGGCACGCACACCGTGACGTGGACCCTTCCGTCCGGCGTGAATCGCAAGGACTGCACGATTTCCGCCGCGATCTACGCGTCGGACGCCCCGAGCGGCGACGACTACATGGTCGTGGATCTCGAAAACGGCGGCGTTTCGTTCGAGGGGCTGCTGGCCACGCAGGAAGCGTCGAACGCGCGATACAACACGCCCGAATACAAGACTTCGAAACTCGTGCTGCGCAAGGTGCCGGCCGGAGGGCCGTACCCGACCGGCGACAGCGTGCACTATCCGTCGGAAAACCCTTCCAGGACGTGGACCACGGAGCGTGATTTCTGGATCGGGGTCTTTCCGGTCACGCAGGCCCAGTACGCCAAGCTCTGCGGATCGAATCCGTCCTATTTCCCGAAAGACGCGACGGGCAATCCCGCCGCGTACCGGCCCGTGGAAAACGTCTCGTGGTTCGACATCCGCCGTCCCGTCGGCGAGAACGGCAATTTCGCGTCGAACGCCGACATTCCCGCCGTTTCGGCCCCGTCCGGGAATTTTCTGCAGAGGCTGCGCCTTCTCGGCGGCAACAAGTACCCGTTCGACCTGCCGACCGAGGTGATGGCCGAAATCGCCGAGCGCGCCGGGTCCGATGCCGTGTATTACTGGGGCGGCTCGCCGAACGCCGACTACGTCACGTATTCCGGAAACGCCGGGTCGCCCACTTCGACGCAGGACGTCGGCGCGCGTCTGCCCAACGCCTGGGGCCTCTACGACACCTGCGGCAACGTGTGGGAGTGGTGCCTCGACGACGGCGGTCTCGGCAATCTCGCCGAGGCGCCGGATCCGTTCACCCCCAGGTGGACGCCGGGCACGTACCGCAGGCGCCGCTGCGGCGGGAGCGTGTGGAATCCGCTCGACAGCGTCAACCACAGGGCTTCGATGCGCTCGAACACGACCGAGCCCGCAGGCAACGCCGGATCGTTCATCGGGTTCCGCGTCGCCCTCGTCGGGGAGTAATCTGCCGGAAGGAGACCATCCCATGGAAAAACGGCAAACGACAATCCGTCCGGCCTTCGCGGCGGCTTTGCTCGCCGCGGCGGTTCCGGCCTTCGCCGGCGACGCGCCCGTCGCGGTTTCCGCCACGGCGGTCTACGCCGTGGACACCCGCCCGCAGCCGCGCGCCGTGAAGACCGCCGCGGAGCGCGACGAACTCGCCTCGCAGTGGCCCGTGTACCGGACGAGCGGCGACAGCGTGACGCTCGTCGCCCCCGACGGCGCGGAGTCCGGCTTTTCCGGAACGTCGCTTTCGCTTCCGTCCGGCGGCCTGTGGACGCTCGAAAGTCCTTCGCACGGCACGGCGGCGTTCACGGTGCGCCGGTCGATCGACGGCTCTTCGGGCGCCGGCACGGCCGCGTCGCCGGCCGTCCTGTCCGACGGCGACGAACTGGTGGACGGCTCCGCCGGGGCCGGCTACACGTTCCGGCTGGGCGGCGCGGACGGTCTTTTCGCCGCGCTGCGCATCCCCGACGGCTTCCGCCTCGAACCGGCCGGCGAGGGCCTCTGGCGGCTCGCCGTTTCGTCCGACGGCAGCCGGTACGCGAGCGCGGCAGCGGCCTATCCGGCCGACACGCGGCTGCCCGGTCCGGACCGCACGACGACCCGGAGCGAAGCGCTTCCGGTCGCGTATTCCGGAGACGGCTGGGTCCTGGACGCCTCCCGCGCGTCGAAACTCACGTTCGTCGCCCCGAACGGCAGCGAAACCGATTTCGACCTTTCCGGCGACGGTGCAATGGCGTTCCAATTCAACACGCCCGGCGAATGGACGGTGCGGCTCGAAAGGGCCGACGGAACCGTAGACGCCTCCTCGATCACGGTGGCTGCGGACGTTTTCGTGATGGTGATCCGGTAAAGACAGAAAATGAAACGCTTTTTTGCGGCAGCGGCCTGCCTTGCGTGGCAGGCCGCGGGGGGAGAAACGGTCTGGCCCGGCGGCGGCGTCGCCGTGGAAGCTGGCCGGGGGGCGGCCGTGGAGACCGGCGGCGGATGCGTGTTCGTCACGTCCACGGAGAGCGGCCCCGGGGTGTGGCCGGCGGCGTACTTCGTGTTTCCGGCGCCGCGCGACCTGTCGGGCACGGCGGAGGTCCGCGTGACGTTCACCAACTGCTGCGACGAGGCCCTGCACCTCTCGGCCAAGGTCAAGGCCGACGTCGAACAGGGGTTGCAGCCCACCGGCGGCGTCACCGTCGAAGCGCACGCCCGGCACGAGTACCGTCTGCGCCTGCAGTTCGACGACTGGGTCTTCGACAAGCCCCACGGCCTGGTCGGCCTCAAGCGCGCGCCGCTCGTCGGGAGCGGTTCGTCGTACAGCCTGGAAAAGACGCGCAGCGTGGCGGCGATCATGCCCGCCGGGGCCGCCGTCGGGTCGAAGTTCGGCGTTTTGCGCGTCGAGCTGGTGCCGGCCGCGGCCGTCGGGGAGCCGCAGGGGCGCCGCGTCCTCCAGGCCGATTCCTTCCGTCCGTGGGTGGACGCCTTCGGCCAGGCGAACTTCGCCGAATGGCCGGACAAGATCCATTCGGTCCGGGAACTCCGCCGCAAGGCCGCGGAGGAGGACGCCGCGCTCCGCGCGCGTCCGCAGGGCATCCCGGAGGCCGACCGCTTCGGCGGCTGGGCCGGGGGGCCGCAGCTGGAAGCCACCGGGCGTTTCCGCACCGAGAAGGTGGACGGCACGTGGTGGCTCGTCGATCCCGACGGACATCTCTTCTTTTCCCACGGCGTGGACCACGTCGGCATCGGGCGCGCGACGCCGGTGCGCGACCGCGAGGACTACTTCGAATCGCTTCCGCCGGCGACCGGCCCCGCGCGCCGGTTCTGGAACGTCATGACGGCCCCCGCGCTCTACGGCTACTACGCCAGTCCCGCCAAGGTGCCTTCGCCGACGTTCGATTTCGGCGCGTTCAACCTCTACCGCAAGTACGGGGAAGACTGGAAGGCGCGCAATGCCGGGACCGTGCACCGCAGGATGCGCGCATGGGGGCTCAACACCATGGCAGAATCCGTGCTTTCGTACGTCGAGGCCGGCACCTCGCGCGTGCCGTACACCGTCATGGCGTACGTCGACGGCCGCCGCATCGAGACCGCGCACGCGCACTGGGGCGGGCTCGTTGATCCGTTCTCGCCGGAATTCGCCGAAAGCGTGGCTGCGGCCGCGGAATCGCTCCGCAAGCACGCGGACGATCCGTGGTGCATCGGGTTCTTTTCGGGCAACGAGCAGTCGTGGGACGTTTCGGAAACCGGCCTTGCGCGCAAGATCCTCGAAGCGCCGGACGACCAGCCGGCCAAGGTCGAATTCCTCCGCCGGCTTGCGGCGAAGGGAATCGACCCCTCCGCCGGACCGGTTCCGGATGCCGAACTGCGCGCGTTCGGAGCCGCCGTCGCGGACAAGTACTACGCGGACGTCCGCGCCGCCGCGAAAGCGGTCGCGCCCGACATGCTCTTCCTCGGAGACCGGCTCAACTGGGACTGTCCCGACGTCGTGCGCGCGGCGGCGCGCCACTGCGACGTCGTGTCGATGAACGTCTACGATTTCCATCCGGACCGCGACCTTCCGCCCGGCGCGGACGACAAGCCGATCCTGATCACGGAATTCAACTTCGGGTGCTTCGAGCCGGGCTATTTCTACGCTTCGCTCGTGCCCGTGAAGAACCAGGCGGAGCGCGCGGAAGCCTACCGCGGCTACCTGCGCGCCGTCCTCGACAACCCGCGGTACGTCGGCGCGCATTGGTTCTGCTGGCAGGACTATCCGGTTACCGGCCATCTCGGCGAAGGCACCAACGCGCAGTGCGGACTCGTGCGGATGACGGACGTTCCGTACGCCGAACTGGTCGAAGCCATCCGCGAAACCGCCGCCGGCATGTACCCGCGCCACGCAGGCGCCGGCGGCCCGGCGCCGGGGGACGGCGCGGGACGGGAGCCGTAGCCGCGCCATGTTCGCCTGGTACCACTGGCTCGCCGTCGCCGCTCCCGCGTGCGCCGTGTGCGCGCTGGCGTTCTCATGCCGGCGCTACGTCCGCAGCGTCTCGGATTTCCTCGTGGCGGGCCGCTGCGCGGGCCGGTACGTGCTGCTCTCCGGCTCGATGATGGGATCGCTTTCGGTCGTCACGCTCGTCGCCGGGGTCGAGACCGGATACACGAGCGGCTGGGCGTACTCCTTCTGGAACGACCTGCTGATGCCGCTCTCCGCCATGCTCTCGCTCTACGGCTGGATCTACTACCGTTTCCGCGAAACGCGGGCGATGAGCGCCGGGCAGTTTTTCGAGATGCGCTACGGAAAGGGCCTGCGGCGGCTCGCCGCGGTCATGCGGGGCACCGCGGACCTTCTCGGAAACTGCATCGGGCCGGCCGTGGCGGTCCGGTTTTTCATCTACCTGCTCGGCATCCCCCACGCTTTTTCGGTGTTCGGCGTGCGGCTGCGCACGTTTCCCGTGCTTCTCGCCGCGTGCCTGGCGCTCGCGCTCGCGGTGATTCTCGCGGGCGGCCGGATCTCGCTACTCGTCACCGACGCCGTGCAGGGCCTCGTGTCGTATCCGGTGTTCGTCGCCGTGGTCGCATACGTCCTGTGCCGGTTCTCGTGGCAGGGCGAAATCGCGCCGGTCATGGCCGACCGCGTGCCGGGCGAGAGTTTCCTCGACCCGTACGACATTTCCCGGCTGCGCGACTTCAACCTCTTCGTCCTCGTCGTCGCGTGCTACCGCATGGTCGTGGGCGGCGAATGGGTGGGCAACGGGTATGCCACCGTCGCCAAATCCGCGCACGAGGGCAAAATGTCCGCGCTGCTCTCGTCGGTCGGATTCGGCCTCGCGTTCTTCATGCCGTTCGTCCTGACGTGCGCCGTGCTTTGCACCATGAACCATGCGCACTACGCCCCGGAAGCGCGGGTGATCCGGGCCGAACTTTGCGCGCGCGTGGCGGAAGAACTCGTCGAAGACCCCGCCGTGCAGGCCGCAGTCGCCGAAGCGGCCGCGGCGTTGCCGGAGCGGCGCCACGTCATTGGCGCGGATCCGCCGCTGTCGCGCGCCGCGAATCTCGACACGCCGACGCTCGACGCCGTGCGCGGCGCGCTTTCGTCCGGCATGGACGGCGCCTCCGCCAACCGGCTCTACCAGGGCTTCCGCACGACGTACCTGCAGCAGATGCTGCCCGTCGCCATGCGCACGGTGTTTCCGCGGTGGCTTTCGGCGCTCCTGGTGGCGCTCTGCGTCCTGCTCGTTCTCTCGACCGACGACACCCGCATTTTCGACATCGCCACGACGTGGACGCAGGACTTCATCCTGCCGTTTTTCAAGCGCGCGCCGCCGCCCCGGCTGCACCTCGCCGTCTTCAAGTGCGTGGTCGTCGCCGTCGGGTGCTGCTTCTGGCTCGGCTCGTGCCTGTTCGAACAGCTCGACTACATCAACATGTTCGTCACGATCGCCTGTTCGATGTGGTTCACCGGCGCCGGCGCCGTGGTGACGCTCGGCCTCTATTGGAGGCGCGGTACGGCGGCCGGTGCGTACGCGGCGCTCCTTTCCGCGGCCGCCATCTCGCTGTGCGGCGTTTTCGTCCAGCGAGGATGGGCGGCGACCGTCCTGCCCTGGCTCGCGGCGCACGGCCTCGACGGCGCCGTCCGCCACGCCCTGGAGGCGGCGTCCGCGCCTTTCGACCCGTGGATCCGGTGGACCGTGAGCGATGCCGAATGGGCGGTGAAATTCCCGGTGAATTCCGTCGAATTGAGCTTTTTCGCGATGCTTGTCGCGCTGCTACTCTACGTCGCGGTTTCGCTCCTTACGTGCCGCAGGCCGTTCGACCTCGACCGCATGCTCCACAGGAACGCCGGGCCGGCCGCAGCGCCCCGGAACGGCGGCGCGGCCGCCGCCCCCCGTCCCGGGGCCGCGCATTTCGCGCGCCGGCTCGTCGGCATCACGCCGGAATACACGCGGGCGGACAGGGCCGTGGCGTGGTTCGTGTTCGCGAAAAGCGTCGTGTACGGCTTCTTCGGCGCGTTCGTCGCCGTCGCCGTTTGCGCAAAGGCGTTCCATTGGGGCACCCGCCAGTGGGCGGCGAAGTTCTTCGTCACCGGCGTCGCCGTTCCCGTCGCGCTCGGCCTCCTCACGTCGGTCTGGTTTTCGTGGGGCACGGCACGTGACTTGCGGCGCCTTTTCCGCGATCTCGAAACCCGGGTCCGCGACGACCGCGACAACGGCATGGTGGAAAAAGACGCGCCGAAGGCTCCCCGCCCGTGAAACCGCCCGCATTCTCCGCACACGCCGGCGGACAACGCGGGCGAAGCGGGCGGCTTCGTCCACGAGTGCGTCGACTACGGCAACTACAGGCCGGCCGTCTGCGCCGTCCTCGCCGAGGCGGCGGAGCCCGCTCCGTAGCAAAGCGGCGGCGTGCGGCGCATGGCCGACCCCCTCGCTGAGGGGGCCGCCGGGCGCGCCCCCTGTTTCACGGGCGTGACCAAACTTTGTCAGCGCCTTCGGCGCACCCGTACGCGGGCTTGCGCTTGCGTGTGCGCCCTTGCCTTTGCCCTTGTGCGTTGCAGCTTCCCGAACCGACGCCGCCGGTCGAGGGGCCGCTCCCGGAAGCGCCCGGCAGG
>CAMNCG010000206.1 GCA_946534105.1 uncultured Verrucomicrobiota bacterium | reverse complement strand
TTCAAGAACGGCACCCCGCTCGCCATGCTCTACCTCGCCGCCGTGGTGGCGGTGTCGCTCGCGGTCTCGTTCCTCGCGGACGGAACGATCGGAGCCCCCACGCCGGGCGTTCCGATCCTGCACACGCTGGTTTCGGACATCGCGGTGATGTGCTGCGCCGTGGCGTGCGGGCGACTCATGCTCGGACGGCTCGCGCCGGAAATCCTCGACCGCAATTCCCGCATTCTCATGCTCGGCATCGTCGCCGTGGCGTCGGATCTGCTCTGCGTGGCGACACTGCGCTTCGGATGCGAGACGCTCCTCTCGGCGATCGGGCCGGAAAGACTTCCGGAAGACGTCGGGACGTGCCGCCAAGTGGCGGCGATGCTTCTGCCGTGTTCCTTCGCCCCCGCACTCGCGACGCTCCTCGCCGGGGTCGGCGCCGGCGTTTCGCTTGGCGTCGCCATGGCGGTGCAAAACGTCCTTTTCGTCCCGCCGCAGGCCGGTCTCGCCGCCGCCCTCGGCGGCCTTTTCGCGGCAGTCGCCGCCCCCGTCGCGGTTTCCGACGCGCACCGCCGCGGTCCGATCGCGCGCCGGCTCGCGGCGCTCGGGCTCGTGCAGGTCTTCGCGACCTTTTTCGCGGTCTGGGCCGCCCCGGAATTCGGCGGGCGCCTTTTCGCCGGAACCTGTTCGGGGGCGAGTTCGGGAGGCGAGGCCGCCTCGAGGCTTTTCCGCGCATTCGTCCTGACGGCCGGCATTCCGCTCCTCGCGGCCCCCTTCTCGACGCTCGCGCTGCTGCCGGTCCTGGAACGCCTCTTCGCGGCGTGCAGCGCGGTCGCGCTGGACCGCTGGGCCGACCTTTCGACGCCGCTGCTGCGCCGGCTGAGCCTCGAAGCGCCCGGCACGTTCCACCATTCGCTCATGGTCGCCAACCTCGCCGAAGCCGCCGCCGAGGCCGTCGGGGCGGATCCGCTCCTCGCCCGCGTCGGCGGCTACTACCACGACATCGGCAAGCTCTCCGCGCCGGAGAAGTTCACGGAAAACATCGGTTTCGGCGGCGTGAACCCGCACGACGGCCTCGCGCCGGCGATGTCGGCGCTGATTCTCGCGGCGCACGTCCGCGACGGCATGGCCATGGCGGACGCCGAGAAGCTCCCCGCGCCGGTGCGCGCGATCATCGCGGAGCATCACGGCACGTCCTCCATGGCGTTCTTCCTCGACAAGGCGCGCAAGCTCGCCGCCGCGAAGGAAGGCGGCGCGGACGAGCCCGTGGACGAAAACCGCTACCGCTATTCCGGCCCGCGGCCCGCGACGGCCGAGTCCGCGATCGTCATGCTCGCCGACAGCGTGGAGGCGGCGTCCCGCTCGCTCGCGAATCCCGATCCCCAGATTCTGGAAAAGAAGGTGGACGCCGTCGTTTCCGGGAAAATCCGGGACGGACAGCTCGACGATTCGCCGCTGTCGTTCTCCGACGCCGTCGAGATCCGGCGCACGTTTTCGTCTCTGCTCGCGACCGCCCTCCACGGCCGCATTTCCTATCCCGGCGACAAGGGCGCCAAGGCTTCCGGAGAATCCGATGGACAGAAGGAAAACGGCGACTCCGACGCCGCGGCCCGCCGCGGCGGTACGGATCGTCAACCGGCTCAGACGCCCGCGGGTTGACGCGGAGCCGCTTCTTGCCGCGGCGCGCTTTTTCGCGGCCGAGGCGGCGTCCCTCGCCGCCCGGCGCGGTCTCCCGTTTCCGGAGGAAACCGACGTCGTGCTGCACGGAGACCGCGCCTCCGCCGCGGCCCACGCCGCCGCAATGGGCGCAAGGGGCCCGACGGACGTCATCACGCTGCGCTACGAGGCGTCCCCGCTTTCGCCCGCACGCGGCGAACTGCTCGTGAATCCCGTCGAGGCCGCGCGCGCCGCCGCCGCGCACGGCGCGCCGGACGGCCCCGCGCTTTTGCCCGGCGAGGAGAAGCTCCCCTGGAGCGCCGACGCCGAGCTCGCGCTCTACCTCGCGCACGGCTTCGACCACCTCGCCGGCTCCGACGACGCCTCGGCGGCGGACTTCCGCGCCATGCGCCGCCGCGAACTGCGCTGGCTCGCCGCGTTGGCCGTCCGCTCCGGCGGCTCCCTTCCCCGATTTTTCGTCCCGTCCCCCCGAACAGGCGCGAGGCGGAAGTGAACGACCTCGATCCCGAGCAGCTCGCCGCCGTCACCGCGACGGAGGGGTTCGTCCGCGTCGTCGCGGGCGCGGGGTCCGGCAAGACCCGCGCCCTCGCGCGCCGGTTCGCGTGGCTGGTGGAGGATCTGGGAATCCTGCCGGGCAACATCCTGTGCGCGACGTTCACGAACAAGGCCGCCGTCGAGATGCGGGAGCGCATCCACCGCCTCGTCGGGGATGCGGACACGGGATACGTCAATACGTTCCACGGCTTCTGCGTCGGCGTGCTGCGCGAGGATTCGCGCGTGATCCGGTATCCCCGGAGCTTCGTCGTGCTGGACAATTCCGACATCGACGACATCCTCCGGGAAATCTACGCCGAGCGCGGGTTCACGCTGCGCGACCGCACGTTCGCGCAGGCGCGCGACCGCTTCGAAATCCGCAAGTGCCTGGAGGAGCCGGACTACCGCGCACTCGTCGTCCGGAACTCCGTCGAGGCGCTGCGCGAAAAGTACGAGGCGGCGACGGAGCTTGACGACATCCTCTTCTACGGCTACCTCTGGAAGGCGAAAAAGTGCTTCGCCCTCGACTACAACGACCTCATCCTGTTCACGCTCCTCGCCTTCGACCTCGACCCCGAAGTGCGCCGCAAGTGGCAGGAGCGGCTGGAGTACGTGATGGTGGACGAGTTCCAGGACATCGACCCGCTCCAGTACCGGCTCCTCAAGGTCCTCGTCGCGCACCACCGGAACCTCTTCGTCGTGGGCGACCCGGACCAGACGATCTACACGTGGCGCGGCGCGGACGTGCGGTTCCTGCTCGACTTCGACAAGGAGTTCCCCGGCACGCGGACGATCCTGATGAACCGCAACTACCGCTCCACGCCGCAGATCCTCGCCGTGGCGAATTCGCTCATCGCGAAGAACCGCAACCGGATGGAGAAGAACCTCGCCGCGCAGCGGCCCGGCGGCGCGCCGGTCGTCGCGCACCTCGCGCCGTCGCCGGAAAAGGAGGCGCGGTGGATCGCCGACTGCATCGAAACATCGCGCGCGTCGGAAGGCGCGGCGCTCCGCGACTGGGCCGTGCTGTACCGCGCGCACTACGTCACGCGCCCCCTGGAGGAGGAGCTGGTGCGGCGCTCCATTCCGTACGTGATCTACAGCGGGGTGCCGTTCTTCGGACGGCGCGAGGTGAAGGACGCCCTCGCGTACCTGCGCCTCGCGGTCTGGCGGGACGACCTCTCGTTCGCGCGCGTCGCCAACGTCCCGCGCCGCAACCTCGGCGAAAAGCGGATGGCGTTCCTGCGCGAACGGGCGGAAGCCGAAAAGCGGACGCTCTTCGAAGCGCTCAAGGCGCACCTCGACGACCCCGTCTTCAAGGGAACCGGCGCCGCGGGCTTCGTGGATCTTGTCGAGCGCCTCTCCGAAGGCGCGGAGACGCGCCAGGCGTCCGACCTTCTCTCGGAGGCGCTCGACCGCAGCGGATACGAGAGCATGCTCCGCACCGAGGGCGCGCAGGACCGGCTCGACAACCTCGCCGAACTCAAGCAGAGCGTCCACGACTACGAGACAACCTGCGGGGAGGAGGCGACGCCGGCGGACTACCTTTCGCGCGTCGCCCTCTTCTCGAACCGCGACGCGGACGACGCCTCGTCGGACCGCGTTCGCCTCATGACGGTCCACGCCGCCAAGGGCCTTGAATTCCCGCGCGTCGCGCTCTGCTCGCTTTCCGAGGGCGTCTTCCCGACGCGCCGCGCCCGCACCGCGGAGGCCATGGAGGAGGAGCGCCGGCTGTGCTTTGTCGCCATCACGCGCGCCCGCGACGAACTGGTGCTCACCCAAGCGTCGGGCAGCGACTTCGAAGGGACGCCCCGCGTCGTGTCCCGCTTCCTCCTCGACATCGATCCGGCGCTCCTCGAATTCCACCCCAAGCCCGCGGAGGGCCTTCTCGAAACGGCCCGCGCGCGCCTCTCCGCCGCGACCGCGCCCGCAGCGGCGTCCGCCGCGCCCGGCTTCGCCCCCGGAGACCGCGTGTCCCATCCCGTCTTCGGCCCCGGCCAAATCCTCGCCGTCGACGCCGAAAAAGGCGCCTACGTCATCCGCTTCGACGCCCTGCCGACGCCCCGTTCGATCGCCTTCCGCATCCGCCTCGAAAAACTCGCCTGAAACGCCCGTTTGCACGGAAGGCGGGGTTTTGCTAGGATAGGGGCCTGCAACACGGAAGGAGAACGAAATGAAAAAGCCCCTGCCCCAGATCGATCCGGGCGCATCGCCGCTCGACGAGGCGTTCGTCGAAAAATGCGCGACGATGGCCGCCTCCGCGTCCTACATCGATTCCGGGTACTACCGCACGTACAACGTGAAGCGCGGACTGCGCAATTCCGACGGCTCGGGCGTCCTCGTCGGCCTCACCGCCGTGGGCTCGGTCGTCGGCTACTCGATGATGGAGCAGGAGATCGTCCCGGTGCCCGGGCGGCTCCTCTACCGGGGCATCGAGATCCGCGACCTCGTGCGCGGCTTCCAGTCCGAAGGCCGGTTCGGCTTCGAGGAGACCTGCTACCTGCTGCTCGTCGGGCACCTGCCGACGGCGGACGAACTGGCGGAGTTTTCCGCCGCGCTCTGCTCGCAGCGGCCGCTCCCGCGCGGCTTCAAGGAGGACGCGATCCTCGGCATGCCCTCGCCGGACGTGATGAACAAGCTTGCGCGGTGCGTGCTGGCGTCGTACGCGTTCGACGCGAATCCCGACGACATTTCGATCCCGAACGTGCTGCGCCAGTCGATCGGCCTCGTTTCGCGCTTCCCGACGTACGCGGTGTACGGCTGGCAGGCGAAGGCCCACTACTACCTGCGCAAGAGCCTGCACCTGCGCGTGCCGGAGCCGGGGCTCCCGACCGCGGAGCACATCCTTTGCCTCCTGCGTCCGCACGGGCACTACACGAAACTGGAGGCGGAGCTGCTGGACCTCTGCCTCGTGCTGCACGCGGACCATGGCGGCGGCAACAATTCCACGTTCACCACGCACTGCGTCTCCTCCACGTACACCGACACGTATTCGGCGATCGCGGCGGCGTGCCTCTCGCTCAAGGGTCCGCGCCACGGCGGCGCCAATCTCCAGGTGCGAAAGATGATGGACGCCGTGAAGACGCACGTGAAGGACTGGTCGAGCGACGCCCAGGTCGAGGCCTACGTGAAGAAGATCCTCGACAAGAAGGCGTTCGACCGCAGCGGCCTGCTCTACGGCCTCGGCCACGCCGTGTACAAGGTCTCCGACCCGCGCGCGGAGATCCTCCGCGAAAAGGCGTCTCAGCTCGTCGCGGAGCATCCGTCGTTCCGCCCGGAGTTCGAGCTGTACCAGAAAGTCTCCCGCATCGGCGGCCGGGTTCTGCAGGAGCGCCGCCGCACGTCCAACCCGCTTCCGGCGAACGTGGACTTCTGGTCGGGGCTCGTCTACAAGATGCTCGGCATTCCGACGGACCTCTTCACGCCGCTCTTCGCGGTGGGCCGCGTTCCGGGCTGGTGCGCGCACCGCATCGAGGAGCTGAACGGCAATTCGCGGATCATCCGCCCGGCCTTCAAGTGCATTCTGCCGCCGAAGAAGTACATCCCGATGAACGAGCGCGGCGCCGAAACGACGGCGGCGTTCGTCCCTCCGAATGCCCCCATCATGGATTAGCGGCCGGGCCGCGTTCGGCCGGCCGTGCGTCCTCGCGGCGCCGCTCGCCGAGATCACCGACAGCGCGTTCCGCCAGGTGTCGTTTTCGTGCGGGGCCGACGGCGCCGTCACGGAAATGGTCTGCGCGGCCGGTCTCGTGCGCGGCTCCCGTCCGTCGGCCGCGCTCCTTTCGCGCCTGCCGACGGAGCGCGGCTGGTGTGCGGCGCAGCTCTACGGCCACGATCCGGACGAACTCGCCGCGGCCGCGCGCGCGGTCGCGGCGAGCGGCGCGTTCGACGCGGTCGACCTCAACGCCGGGTGCCCGATGCGGCGCATCGTCGCGAACGGAGACGGCGCCGCGCTGATGCGCGACGAAACGCTCTTCGCCCGCTGCGTCGAGGCGATGGCGCGCGCGGTTTCCCCCCTTCCGCTCACGGTGAAGACGCGCATCGGGCTCGACCCCTCGCGCCCCGCGGCGGCGCGCCTCGCGCGCCTCGCCGAACGCGCGGGCGCCGCCGCGATCATCGTGCACGGGCGCTTCGCGAGCCGGTTTCACGAGGGGCCGCCGGATTGGGCGCTCGTGAGCGAGGCCGTCGAGGCGGTGTCGATCCCGGTCGTCGCAAACGGCGGCGTGAACAGCGCCGACGACGCGCTCGCCGCGATTGCCGCCACCGGAGCGGCGGGCGTGATGGTCGGCCGCGGGGCCGTCGGAAATCCGTGGCTTTTCGGCGAGATCCGCGCCGCGTTCGAAGGCGCGCCCGCGCCGCGCGGGCGCGACGACCTCTCCGGCGAAGAGCTCCTGGAGGCGCTGCGCCGCCATCTCGCGCTGGCGATGGAGGCGAAAAGGCTCTCGTTCCGGATTGCCGGCGGAGAAAACCCGGCGGAGGGCGGCGACGCCGCCCGCGCCGCCTGCCGCGATCCGGAAAGCGCCGTCGCGCTCGACGCCCGCCGGCACCTGATCAACTACTTCCGCGGCCGCCCCGGAGCCTCCGCGCTGCGCCGCGCCGCCCAGTCGGCGCGGACCCCGGACGAACTCCTCGACGCCGCGCGCGAGGCGGTCGCGGCCTTCCGGGTGTGACCCAACGTTGTCAGCGGCATGGCGCGCCCGTACGCGGGCTTGCGCTTGCGTGCGCGCCCTTGCCCTTGTGCGTTGCTGCTTCCCGAACCGCCGCCGCCGGTCGAGGGGCCGCTC
>CAMNCG010000205.1 GCA_946534105.1 uncultured Verrucomicrobiota bacterium | reverse complement strand
AAGCGCAAGCCCGCGTACGGGCGCGCCATGCCGCTGACAACGTTTGGTCACACCCCCGCGCGTTCCGCCGTTTGACGGGCGGGCGGCAAAAGGGTAGACTCCGGCCGCGAAACCCACACGGATCCTTCCAGACATGAGCACCAACTCCCGCAAGGAAACCCCGGGCGCGGCGCCGTCGCGCGCGCCCGCCCAGCAGAGAACCGGGGCGCGAATCGTCGTCGAAGCGCTCGAACGCCTCGGCGTGGACACGGTTTTCGCGTATCCGGGCGGAACGATTCTCGACGTCTTCGACGAGCTCGCCAAATCGGAAAATCTCCACCTGATCCTCCCCCGCCACGAGCAGGGGGGCTCCCACATGGCGGACGGCTACGCTCGCGCAACCGGGCGGCCCGGCGTCTGCATCGTGACGAGCGGCCCCGGCGCCACCAACATCGTGACCGGCCTCGCCACCGCCAACATGGACGGCGTGCCGATGGTAGCCATCACGGGGCAGGTCTCCACGAAGGCCGTCGGCAACGACGCCTTCCAGGAGGCGGACACGTGCGGCATCACCCGCCCGATCACGAAGCACAACTATTTCGTGCGGGACGTGAACGACCTGCCTCGCATCCTCATGGAGGCGTTCCACATCGCGACGACGGGCAAGCCCGGCCCCGTGCTCGTGGACCTGCCGAAGGACGTCCAGATCGGCAAGACGGCCGTCCCGTTCCCGGAGAAGTTCGACCGCCCGGGGTACAAGCCCTCGTTCGAGGGCCATCCCCGGATGATCGCCCGGCTCGCCCAGCTCGTCAACACCGCCAACAAGCCGCTCATCTACGCCGGCGGCGGCGTCCGCAGCGCCGGCGCCACCGAGGAGCTCGCCGCGCTCGCGCGCAAGGCGAACATCCCGGTCGCCACGACGCTCATGGGTCTCGGGTGCTTCCCCGAGAGCGATCCGCTTTCGCTCCACATGATCGGCATGCACGGCCTCGTCGCGGCGAACAAGGCGCTGAACGAGTGCGACGTGTTGCTGGCCGTCGGTTCCCGTTTCGACGACCGTGTGACCGGCAAGGTGAGCGAGTTCGCGCCGCACGCGAAGATCGTCCACATCGACGTCGACCCGACGTCGATCTCGAAGAGCGTCCGCTGCGACCTGCCGGTCGTGGGCGACGTGAAGCCGATTCTGCGCGACCTCCTGCCTCAGGTGAACCCGGCGGACCACGCCGCGTGGCTCGAGGAATGCGCGCGGTGGAAGAAGGAGGACCCCTTCTGCTACGATCCTTCTCCCTCCGGCGCGATCATGCCCCAGGCCGTGCTCGAAACGGTGGACCGCCTCACGAAGGGCGAAGTCGTCGTTTCGACCGACGTCGGGCAGAACCAGATGTGGAGCTGCCAGTTCTTCACCCACGAGCACCCGCGCAACTTCCTCTCTTCCGGCGGTCTCGGCACGATGGGCTTCGGCCTTCCGGCCGCGATCGGCGCGCAGCTCGGCCGCCCCGGCGAGCTCGTCGTGTGCGTGACGGGCGACGGCGGTTTCCAGATGAACGCGCAGGAGCTCGTCGTCGCCGTCGAGCACCGCCTGCCCGTGAAGGTCGTCCTCCTCAACAACACGTACCTCGGCAACGTCCGCCAGTGGCAGGACATGATGTACAAGGGCGTCCATTCGATGACGCACCTCGCCCAGGCCGGCCGCATGCCGCAGGAGCGCATCGTGCCCGACCCGGAGCTTCCGGCGTACCTCCCGGACTTCGTGAAGCTCGCCGAGGCGCACGGCGCCCGCGCCCGCCGGGTCTCCGATCCGCGCGAGGTCGAGCCGGCGCTCCGCGAAGCGTTCGCCGACCCGCACGTCTGGGTGCTCGAATTCATCGTCGAGCCCGAGGCCGACATCACGCCGATGATCCCCCCGGGCAAGACCATCCGCGACCTCATCCGCCGGTTCAAGTAGCGACGTTTTCCGGCGGTCGGGAGTTTTGCGCCGCGTGTTCATGCAACGATCCGTTTTCTTCCTTCCGCTTCTCGCGCTCGCTGCGGCGGGATGCGGCGGGATGCGGCGGAGGAACCCCCGGGGCGCCCGGCCCCGCCGCCCCGGGCGCCGCCCCCGGCAAGCCGCTTGTTCTCGTCACCACCGGACAGACGCGTCCGTATTCCTACCGGGACGAGGCGGAGGGCGGGATGTTTCTCTACCGCGCGGGCGAGCCGGTGCCGACCATGTTCCGCGCCGAGCGGATGCGCGTCGCGACGATCGACGCCTCCACCTACGACTTCTACCTCACCTCCCACGGCGTAGATCCGCTGCGCTTCGAGACGTTCGACGCGGCCATGGCGGCCTTCGCGCAACGGCGCGTCGACACCGTCTTCTACGACAGCTGCACGGTCCGTCTCGTCGCGAAGGATTCCCGCGGCGCGATCGTGGCCTCCCCGCTGCAGACGCGCGAAAACTTCGGCATCGCGGTGCGCAAGGGGGACGCCGCGCTCCGGGCCGCGCTCGACGCGGTCATCGGGGAAAGGAGGTCGCGATGACGACCGCGGACGGTCGCCGCCGCCTCGCCTGGAGACTTGTGAGCGCGATCACGATCGCGTTCGCGGCGTCGATGGCGCTCACCTGGGCGCTGCACGAACGCATGACGCAGAACGAGATGCGACGTCTCGTGGACAACGTTTTCGAAGACGTCGCCGTCCACATCCGGGAGCGCGTCGACGGGCGCATGCTTCGGCTGGCGGCGGAAGTGCGCGACCGCATTCTCGAAATGCGGGAGGAGTCGTGGTGGAGCGATCCGGACGCGTCGAGCCGCCTCCTCCGCGCGCTTGCCGACGAACTGGGTCTGGACGAAGTCTGTGTCGCCGACGCCAGGGGGCTCCTCACGCACAGCGCCCGCCGGGAGGAGGTGGGCGCTCTCGACTTCACGAAGGCCGAGGGGCAGGCGCGCGAATTCGAGGTGCTGCTGAACGACCAATACGAACTGGCGCAGACGCTGATGCCGGACACGCTTCGCGGCGAAGTCGTGAAGTACGTCGGAGTGTGGATTCCCGACGGCGGCTTCGTTCAGGTCGGCGCCCGCGACAAGACGATTCGCAACCTCGCCCGGACCGCCGTCACGGGGCTCACCCACGGCTGGCACGTGAGCGGCCGCGAAGGCGGCATCTACATCACCACGGGGCAGGGAACCGTCATTTCGCATCCCGAAGCCGGCCGCGAAGGCGGCCAGTGGCAGGATCCGGGGGCCGACTTCCACTGCGCGCCGCGGATGGCTCCGCCTCCTTCCTCCGTTCGCGGGCGGGGCTCTTTCTCGGCGCGATGCCCGGCGCGAAGTACCGCGCGGACGAACTCGAACTCGCGCCGGGCGACGCGCTCTACCTCTACACCGACGGCATCACCGAGCAGACGGATCCGCGTGGCGAACTTTTCGGCGAGGATCGACTCCGGGCCTTCCTTGAAGGCGGCGGCTTCCTCGACCGCCCGGAAACCTGCACCGGCGCCGTTTTCGCCCGCGTCGAAGCCCACGCCGCCGGCGCGGAGCAGTCCGACGACCGGACGCAGCTGCTGCTCCGCTGGCGCGGGCCCTAGCGGCGAAAGGACATCGCATCCACCATCGTCGTGGCGAGCGACCTTTCCGCCTCCGAGTCCATCGTTCCTTCGCCTGACGCTCCCCGCTAGCGCGCGCTTCTCGACGGTTTCTCCGCAAAGTCGATCCAGTGGTCCCAGTCGGAGGCGAGGACCGTGTGGGGGCCGGCGTGAACGTGGTAGGCGACGCCGTCGCCGAAGTGCGGGACGTCGGGCGCGGGGAACGCGGCGGTCTCTGGCAGGCCGCCGCGTCCGGCGGCGCGCCAGGCGGGCGAGGCGGCCTTTGCCGCGAGAAACTCGCCGGGCTGCCCCGCCCACGGATCGAGCGTCGCGGACGAGACGTACAGTTTGCGCGGGGCGACGAGCGCGAGAAGCTGGTGCTGGTCGAAGGGCAGTTCGGCGTCGCGGCCGGCAAAGGCCGCGACCGCTCCGCAGAACCAGTGCGGGTAGTTCTCGACGAGCTGCGCAATGTGTTCCGAGGCCGGCAGGTCCGTCCGGTTCAGTTTTGCGCCACCACAGCCGGAGCAGTGGGAAACGGCCATGTCGAAGCGTTCGTCCCGCGCCGCGCACCAGAGCGCCGTCTTGCCGCCGCGGGAATGGCCGGCGACCATCACCCGGCGCCGGTCGACGCGGCTCTCCGTTTCGATCCAGTCCATCGCGCGGCTTCCGCACCACGCCCACGCGGCGATCGTGCCCCATGAATCCGGCGCCTTTGTTTCGCCGGGAGCGAGAAAGAGCGACTGGAGGTGCCCGTCGAAGCCGTCGGCGGTGTCCGGGACGACCGACCCGACGTGGAACGCGATCGCGGCCCAGCCTCGCGCGACGATGCGCTCGGCGTCCCAGAACGGCGTCCGGCGCACACGCTCCGGGTCCATGTTTTCGGCGGGGTCGCGGTTGCAGAGCAGGAGCGCCGCCGGAACCGGCCGGGAGGCCGACGCGGACGCGGGGAGGAAGGCCAGAAGGTCGAAGCCCCCTTCGCCGCCCGGCCCCGCGTAGCGGACGCGGACGCGACGTCGCACGGCGCGCCCGTCCATCGCCGGGACCTCGGGGGAAAGCTCTTCGAAGCGGAGCGCCGGGTGCCGCGCGGCTTCCGGGACGCGCCCGAAGACGTTGCGCTCGAAGAAATCCAGCATTTCGGCGCGCGCGCGGAGCGGAGGCGGGGCGGGGAGGGCGAAGGCGGGGTTGCGAAGCGCGGCGATCTCCGGGCAGAGGTGCATCGCGTCCGGGATGCGGCCCTCGACGGCCAGGCGGAGGAAGCGCCGCACCATGTCGCAGTGCGATTCGCACGTGAACACGTTGCGCAGTTCGAGGAACGGTTTTGCGTCGCCGAGCGGAGCTTCCCAGCGGTTCGTGCTGCGTTCGGCGAAAAACGTCTCCGGAAGTCCGCCCGCGCCCAGCTGCAGGTAGAAACGCCCGCGATCGGCGCTCCAGGCGTCGAAGAAGGCGCGGAGGCGCGCCGTGTCCGCGATGGGCTTCGAAACGCGGGCCACGTAGTCTTCCAGGGCGGCGCGCGCCTCGCCTTCGAGCGGACGGACGCCTTCCTGCTCGGACGCGACGGGGAGGAGTTCCACCGCGAACGCTCCGGCGTCGTCGAAAAGCGCCTTCGCCACGTAGCCGAAGTTCCACAGGGGCGGCCGGTTCGCCGCCGCGGGGCCGCCTCCGCCCGGGAACCAGAGGTTGCCGGGACTGTAGACGATCGGGACTCCGCGGTGCCACTCCACGCCCTGCGGGCAATGCGGGTGGCAGTTCGCGACGAACGCCGCCCCGGATTCGGCGAACGCGCGGCACAGGTCGCGCAGGCGCGGGGACGGGAACGGGAAGTGCTCGTGGCCGCCGTGCAGGACCACGACCGGCAGCAGACCGTCCGCCGCCGCTCGGGCGACGGCGGCGAGGTCCTCGCGCGGACGCTGCGGCGCCACGCCGGGTGCGCCTTCCTCCGCGACGCCGAATTCGAATTCGGCGAAGTTGAAGACGGCGATCCGGACGCCGCGTCGCGTGATTTCGAGCGGTTGGGCCGCCTCGGCGAGCGTCGAGCCCGCGCCGACCGTCCCGAAGCCGCGGCGCCGCAGTTCCGCGATCGTCCGGAGGACGGCTTCCGGGCCGTGGTCGCCCACGTGGTTGTTCGCGAGAAGCGCGACGTCGAAGAGGCCGCGGAGCATTTCCGCCGATTCCGGCGACGAAGCCAGATTGGGTCCGGTCTTCGGGATCGGCGTCTCGTGCGCCACGAGGGGCGTTTCAAACTGGATGAGCCTCACGTCCGCGTCGGCGAGAAACGGCGCGAGCGGGGCGAGGACTCCGGAGGCTCGCCCGGACTCCGCGAGCGCCGAGCCGTGCGGTCCCGGGCAGAAGTCCCCGCCGAACGCGACGCGCAGACGGACGGGCGAAACGGGTTCTCGTTGCGGGATGACCATGGTCTTCTATCCGAACTTGCCGAAGCGGGTCGGCGCGCGGCGCTCGTACCGGACGCGGGGCTCTTCGAGGAAGAGGGCGTACCAGGGGTCTCCGATCCCGGCGTTGGAAAAGTGCTTGAGGCGGTTGTTCGCGAGGGCGTCGCGGTTGCGCAGGAGCGTGGCGCCGGGTTCCGAATCGGTGTTGTTGTCGCGGCAGGCCTTTTCAAGGAGCCGGTAGGCCTCGTCGATCTTGCCCTTGTTCACGTACATCCAGGACATCGTGGCCGAGAGCGTGGCGCTCTGGTTGTAGCGGAGGCGCGCGCGGGCCTTGCGGTAGGTCTTTTCGATGGCGGAGAGGTCTTCGCCCTTCGTGAACTGGCGCGCCATCTTGAGCGTGGCCGTGAAAGGGTCGAGGATGAGGCACTTGGGAAGGAGCTCGTCCACCTTCGCGAAATCCTTGAGCTGCCAGAGCAGCTGCACCTTCATCGCCGCGATCTGGCGGTCGAACATGGGAATCCAGCGCGAGAAGCGGCGGAGCGAGTCGGTCCGGACGAGGGCGTCGCGGACGAGGTCCGCCTGCTTGCGCTGGATCGTTTCGAGAAAGCGCTTCGGGTCGCCCTTGGGATGGTGCTGCCAGTCGTTGATGCGGCTTTGGAGCGCTTTCTGCCCCGCGACCATTTCGGACTGGAGGCCCGCCGTCGCCGCCGCGACCTTGCGGCGCACGACGAACGCGACGGCGACCATGGCGAAAAACGCGGCGAGAACGCCTAGCGCGACCGACCAGGCGGGAGCCGAAACGCGGGTGAAACCAAGGGCGCAGCCCGTCGCCGCGCCCGTGAAAACCGAAATCAAGATTGCGTACATCGCGGAAAGTCCTTTCCCGGCCGCGCATTCAACGCGGCGGCGGCTCCGAACGATAGCACAATCGCACCTCCGGGGCAACCCGGCGGCCGCCACCGGGGTGTGACCAAACGTTGTCAGCGGCATGGTGCGCCCGTACGCGGGCTTGCGTGCGGGCCCTTGCCTTTGCCCTTGTGCGTTGCTGCTTCCCGAACCGCCGCCGCCGGTCGAGGGGCCGCTC
>CAMNCG010000204.1 GCA_946534105.1 uncultured Verrucomicrobiota bacterium | reverse complement strand
GGCGCTGCTTTGCGAACGGATGTCCGGCCACGGTCCAGACCCTGCGACGCATCGGCGCCCGCCTCGTCGATTTCCACGGCCCGCACGACAACCAGTCCCTCCTCGATCCGGATTTCCAGCTGGAAGCGCTCGATTCCTTTGGCGGCGTCGCCGCCGAGGGAGGGGCCTACGCCGCCGCGTGGAAGGCGTGGCGCGCCCTTTCGGCCCGTCGCGACGAGCTCGAGGCGGAGTCCGACGGCTCGGTCGCGCGAGAGATCGACATGCTCCGCTACCAGGTGCGCGAGATCGACGATGCGGCGCTCGATCCGGAGGCGGACGGCGACGCGCTCCGCGACGAATACGCCGCCGCCTCGAACGCCGCCCGCATCCAGGAGCTCGGTTCGGCGGCCTGTGCCGCGCTTTCGGAAGGCGAGGGAAGCGCCGTCGACGCCGTCGCCGCCGCCGTGCGCGCGCTCGGCGAAATGGCGTCGCTTTCGTCGCGCGACGCCGCGGACTGGCTGGAGCGCGCGCGGACGCTCTCCGCCGGCATTTCCGACCTTTCGCTCGACGTGTCGTCCTCCCTTTCGCGCGTGGACGCCTCCCCGGAGCGCCTCGCCGAACTCGAAGCCCGCATCTCGCTTGTCGAAACCCTCCGCCACAAGTACGGTCGCACGGTGCCGGACATCCTCGCGTTCCGCGAAAAGGCCGCCGCCCGCCTCCGCGACCTCGAAGGCCGCGGCGAGGAGCTCGCCCGGCTCGACGGCGAGCTCGCCAAGGCGTTCGCGGCGGTCGAAGCCGCCGGGCGCGCGCTTTCCGCGAAGCGCGCCTCCGCCGCTTCGGCGCTCGCCCGCGCCGTCTCGTCCGAGCTCCGCGACCTCGGGCTCCTGCGCTGCGGGTTCGAGGTGTCGGTCTCGCCAGCGAAGCCGCGCGAATCCGGGTGCGACGACGTGTCGTTCGGCTTTTCCGCCAATCCCGGCGAGCCGGTGCGTCCGCTTCGGCTCGTCGCGTCGAGCGGCGAAATCTCGCGCGTCATGCTCGCGCTCAAGACCGTGCTTGCCGCGCACGACCGCATCCCCGTGCTGGTGTTCGACGAGATTGACGCCAACGTCGGCGGCGAGACGGCGCGGGTCGTCGGGCGCAAGCTCGCCGCGCTCGGCGCTTCGCGCCAGATCCTCTGCATCACGCACCTGCCGCAGGTGGCGTCGTGCGGCGCGAGCCATTTTTCGGTGCGCAAGGCGGTCCGCGGCGGCCGGACGTTCACGACGATCGAGCCGCTCGAAGGCGAGGCGCGGGTGGACGAAATCGCGCGCATGCTCGGCGGCGCCGGCCTCACGTCCGTTGTCCGCCGCCACGCCGAAGAGCTGCTCTCCGGCGCCGCCGGCGCTCCCGCGCCCCGCGGAACATGAGCCGATGCCCTCGCCGTTTCCGGTTCTTTCCTGCGAAGGACTGAGCGCCGGATACGGCGCGCGCGAGGTCTTTTCCGGCGTTTCGGCGTCGTTTCCTCCCGGCTCCGTCACCGTGGTTTCGGGGCCGAACGGCGCCGGGAAGTCCACGCTGCTTTCGATCCTGTCCCGTGCCGCGCGCCCGCGCGCCGGCCGCGTGCTTCTCGGAGAACGGCCCGCAGAGACGATTCCGCGCCGCGCGTTTGCGCGGAGCGTCGCCTTCGTGCCCCAGGCGCCGGACGCCGCCTCGCTCGCGGGCGTGTCGGTTCGCGATGTCGCGGCCTCCGGGCGCATTCCTCGCTCCGGCCTTTTCGCCGGCGCGTCCCCGGAGGACGAACGCGCCATCCGCGCCGCCCTTGCCGACGCCGGGCTCGCGGATTTCGCCGCGCGCGACGCCGGTAAGCTTTCCGGCGGCGAAACGCGGCGCGTGTTTCTCGCCGCCGCGCTCGCGCAGGAACCCACGACGCTTCTTCTCGACGAGCCCTTCGAGGGCCTCGACGCCGCTTCGCGCGCGTCGCTCGCCGCGCTCGTGCGGCGCTTCGTTTCCGAAGGCCGCGCCGTCGTCGTCGCGACGCACGACGAATCGCCCCTCGCCGGCATTCCGCTCCGCCGCCTCGCCCTCGGCCCGGCAGCGCGCGCCGCCGGCGGGGCGGGCGGACCGGTCCCGGCCGCGCCCGAAGCGGCCGCGACGCCGCCGTCCCGGGCGGCGAAACGCGCGGCGCCCGCCGTCGCGGTGGCCGCGCTTGCCGCCGTCTGGATCCTCGCCGACGCCTGTTCCGGGCCGCGCGATCTCGTGTTCGCGTGGAGGCTTCCGCGTCTGGCGGCGGCGTTTTGCTGCGGCGGAATCCTTGCGGTGTGCGGGGCGCTCTTCCAGACGCTCTTCCGCAATCCGCTCGCTTCGCCCTACACGCTCGGCGTCGCCTCGGGCGCGACCTTCGGCGCGTGCCTCGCGACGCTCCTTTCCGGCGGCGCCTTTCCGACGGGCGCGGCGGCGTTCGCAGGCGCGTGCCTCTCGTTCGCGGCGGTCCGCGCCTGCGGCGGCGCCGGCCGCTCGCCGCGGCTGCTGCTGGGAGGCGTCGCCTGCGCGTGGCTCTTCTCCTCCGGCACGATGGTTTGTCAGTTCGCGCTGGCGCCGTGGGAATCGTTTTCGATGGTCCACTGGAGCCTCGGATCCGTCACGGCGCCGGAGGGGGCGTGGCGCGTGGCGCTGCCGCTCGCGTTCGCGGTCGCGGCGGCGACGGTCGCGCTTGCGCGTCCGCTCGACGCCATGCTTTCCGGCGACGTTTCCGCCGCTTCGCGCGGCATGGATCCGGAGCGTCTGCGCACACGGCTGCTCGCGGTGTCGTCGCTCCTCGTCGCGTGCGTCGTCGCCGTGTGCGGTCCCGTCGGCTTCGTCGGGCTTCTCGTGCCGCACCTCGGGCGCCTTCTCTTCGGCGGCGCGCACCGGACGCTCCTGCCGTTTTGCGCCGTCTTCGGCGGGCTCTTTCTTGCCCTCTGCGACGTCGCCGCGCGCTCCGTCCCGCTCCCCGGCGCGCTTCCCGTGGGCGTTGTCACGTCGCTTGCGGGGGCGCCGCTTCTGGTCGTCCTCCTCGCCCGGCGTCGGTGATCGCGCTCCAGAGCCGCGCCAGGCGCTGCGTGGAAACCGGCTCCGCGGTGCCGAGCGCCTGCGCGAAGACGGACACGCGGAGCTCTTCGACGAGCCAGCGGTAGCGCTCCGCCGCGGCTTCGTCGAACGGCGGCGAGGAATCGCGGGCCGCGGCGAGCGCCGCGTAGCGCCGCCACGCTTCGCGGACCGGCGCGGCCTTGCGCTTGTCGCCGGCCGGATCGGCGGAGGCGGCGCGGAGGCGGCGCGACAGGGCTTCGAGGTAGCGCGGATACTCGGCGAGCCGCGCCGACGGGACCTCCGCCGCGAAACCGGGCGGGCAGAGCCACCCGAGCTGCTCGGCGGCGTCCTCCGCCGTTTCGCGCGGAAGCGGCAGCGCGTCGATGGCGTCGAGGCAGTCCTTCGCCAGTCCGTCGACGGCCTCGGCGAGGGCCGAAACGTCCCTCGCGAGCGCGCGGAAAGCCGGAATGCGCTTTTTCAGGACGGCCGGAAACCCGGCGACCGTGCGCGGGGGATCCGTCCCGAAGGTCTCGCGCGCGGCCAGCGCGGCGGCGTCGGCGGCGAAGGGGGACGCGCGCCGCGGCGGCGTCGCGCCGGCCGACGCCTCGCGCAGGCCCCAGCGCGCCGCGGTTTCCCGGAGCGCCGATTCGGCGGCCGCGCGCGTGGCGCGCAGCGCCGGGCGCGGCGCGCCGTCCGGCCCGGTCTCGGCCGTGGTCCATGCGAAGAGCTCTCGTGTGCCGACGCGTCCGACGAGGACTTTTTCGAGCAGCGCGCGGGAGGCTCCGTCCGCGCGGCCGAAGACGCGCTCGAACGCGGTGGGAATCTCGATTCCGCCGATGCGCTCGTATTCGGAGGCGAATGCCGCGAGTTCGGCGGACGACCGCGTGGCGAACGTCGTTTCACCGCGGGTGGCGCCGACGACCCAGCGCCAGCGCCACGCGGGGGGGACCGATTCGGAGGGCCACGCGTCGCGGGGGATCGCGACGCCAAATTCGCGGAAAAGCGTTTCGACGAGCGTCTGCGGGAGGGGGCCTTCCGGCGGGAGCTTTTCCGCGACGGCCCGCGCGAGGGCGTCCGTCCCGGCACCGCGCGGGTCCAGTCCGGCGTTTGCGGCGAGCCGCGAGAGCGGTGCGCGCGGCAGGCCGCGGAGCATCCAGGCGACGAAACCGGGCAGGGCGCCGGGCACGAGGCGCGACGAATCGAAAAGAAGCGCGAGCGGGATGTCTTCCGGCGCGAGTCGGCACGAGACGCCGTCGTCCTCGGCGTCCGGGTCGTGCTTGTACGAAATCGGCAGCCGGAGCCGCGCGCGCCCGCCGGCCTCGGAGAATTCCAGTTCGTCGGGAAAGCCTTCCGCCACGAGGGCCGGAGACGAAAAGTCGCCGCCGGAAAAGACGAGCGCGTCGGCCTCCCGGCGGGGGAGCCGCGAAAGCCAGTCGCGGAACGTCCGCCAGTTGACGCACTGCGGAGGCAGACGTTCGTCCCAGAGCGCGCAGAAGGCGTCGATTTCGGCGTCCGGCGAGAGCGAGCGGTCCTTCGCGGCGGCGTCGGTGCGGGCGGCGACGACGGCGAGGTTCTTCTTGACCACCTCGGGAAGCGGATGCGGAAGTTCGCCCAGGACGAGCCCGTGCCGGATGAAGAGTTCGCGGCAGAGCTCCGGCTTCGCGCGGGAGATGTCGCAGCGCACGCCGTCCTCCACGACGAGGCCGTAGAGCACGGTGCGGCGCAGCGCGCGGGCGGTGCCGGAGCGTCCGTCCCACGTTTCGCCCGTGTAGGAGCGGCGGCAGACCGCCCCGGCGAGCGGCGGAATCCACGCCGGGTCGATCGCGGCCACGCGCCGGGCCCAGAGGCGGGCGGTGTCCACGCGCTCGGCGCAGACGATCCACGGCGGGCGGGATTTCGCCTTGGCGAGGCCGGATCCCGGAAAGAGCCACATCCGGGTGCCGTTCGCGCCCTTGTAGTTCTTTTCCTCGTCGTCCCAGACCCCGATGCCGCCGAGGAGGCCGGAAAGCAGCGCCTTGTGCAGGCCGTCATGGCCGCCGGAGGCGGACGAGACGTCGAGCCCTTCACGGCGCATCTGCCGTTCGAGCTGATCGCGGACGTCCTCCCATTCGCACATGCGCCGCCACGAGACGAACGAGGACGCGCAGGCCCGGCGCATCGCGCCCCGGGAAAACGGGTGCGCCTCGTCGTGGAACGCGCGCCACAGCAGGAGCATTCCGTCGAAGTCGGACGCCTTGTCGCGGAATCGCGCGTGGGCCTGCGCGGCGGCTTCGGCCTTTTCCTGCGGGCGCACGAGCGGGTCTTCGCAGGCGAGGCCGGAGACCACGGTGAGCGCGTCGCGCAGCGCGCCCTGCGCGTCGGCTTCGAAAAGCATGCGCGAATGCGCCGGCTCCAGGGGGAGTTTGGCAATGCGGCGCCCGAGCGGCGTGAGGGCGAAGCCGGGGTGGCCGTCGGGCTCCGGCGGCGTTTCGCGGATGGCTCCGAGGGCGAGGAGTTCCTTTCGGCCCTCGCGGACGGCGGCGGAGGGCGGAGGCTGGAGGAACGGGAAACGCTCGATGTCGCCGAGCCGCCAGTCCATCATGGAGAGGATCGTGCCGGCAAGCGACGCGCGCCGGATCTCCGGATCGGTCTGGGCCGGACGGCGCAGGTAGTCCTCTTCGTCGTAGAGCCGGATGCAGACGCCGGGCCCGATGCGGCCGCACCGCCCCTTTCTCTGGTCGGCCGAAGCGCGGGAGACGGCTTCCACGTGGAGGCGCTTCACGCCGGCGCGCGGGGAATGGCGGGCGACGCGGGCGAGCCCGGAATCGACGACGTAGCGCACACCGGGAATCGTGACCGACGTCTCCGCGACGTTCGTCGCAAGCACGACGCGCGTCACGCCCGGGACCGTGCGGAAGGCGCGACGCTGCTCGCCGGGCGGGAGGCTGGAGTAAAGCGGGAGGGTTTCGACGCGCGGAAGGTCGAGTGCGCGCACGGCGTCCGCCGCGGCGCGGATGTCGCGCTCGCCGGGCAGAAACGCCAGCACGTCGCCGCGGAACGGCCCCTCCAGAACGCATTCGCGCACCGCCTCCGCGACGGCCGCGGCGAGGTCCGGTTCGTCGCCCTGCGGCGGGCGCCAGCGCACTTCCACGGGGTAGGTGCGACCGGGCACGTCGATCACCGGAGCGCCGTCGAAGAACGCGGAAAACGCAGCGGTTTCGAGCGTCGCCGACGAGACGATCACGCGCAAGTCCGGGCGGCGCGGCAGGATGCGCTTGAGGCATCCCAGGAGAAAATCGACGTTGAGGGTGCGCTCGTGCGCCTCGTCCACCATCACGGTGTCGTACGCGCGCAGGAGCGGATCGGAGCGCAGCTCCGCCAGGAGGATGCCGTCCGTCACGAACCGGATGCGGTTCGAGGGGGCGGTCTTCGAGGCGAACCGGTGCCGCCAACCGACGAGCCCGCGGTCTTCGCCGAGCTCTTCGGCGACCCGCTCCGCGACGGCCACGGCGGCGATGCGCCGCGGTTGCGTGCAGACGAACAGTCTGCCGTGCGTCGCGCGTCCGGCCCGGAGGCAGATTTGCGGAATCTGCGTGGTCTTCCCGCTGCCCGTCTCCCCGCACACCACCACCACCGGGTGCTCCCGCACCGCCGCCGCGATTTCGGCCGCGTGCGCGAGCACCGGAAGCCGGTCTCCAGACCGCGCGACGCGGTCCTTTGTTTCCTCTTCGGGGATGGTCGGGTCGTATGGCATGGGCTCGTGTCCTTGCGGGAGAATGCTACCGGAAAACGGGAGCGGGTTCAATCGTCCCAATGGCAGGGCGTGACCGTCCCCGCAGACCGCGCCTCCGCCCGGATTCCGCACCGAATTCTACGAACGATATTTCATTAATAATAAAGATATATCTTACGTAGACTTTCGTTCGATTTTGGGGCGTTCTCGCGCAGGGCCGGGGCCGAGGATTCGGCGCGGGATCGCGCGGCGCGCTCCGCGCGCAAGCACGAAAGCCCGAACGACGGGAGGGCGGCTTCGCCGCATGGGGCCG
>CAMNCG010000203.1 GCA_946534105.1 uncultured Verrucomicrobiota bacterium | reverse complement strand
ACGCGGAAGTCGTCCTCGCCGTAGGCGGGGGCGATGTGGACGAGGCCCACGCCGTCGTCCGTCGTCACGTAGTCGTCGTTGAGGACGCGGAACGCGCCGCGGGCGCGCTCGGCCTCGAAGTAGGGGAAGAGCGGCTCGTAGGTCCAGCCCTTGAGCGCGTCGCCCTGAAAGCGCGCGACGACCTCGACCTGCTCCGCCGGCTTCTTGAAGACGGAAGGCAGCCGGGCCTCGGCCATCACGTAGCACGGGCGCGCCTCGTCCGTGAGGTCGCGCACGACGACGTGGTCGATCTTCGCGCCGGCGCACACCGCGAGGTTCTCGGGGAGCGTCCAGGGCGTCGTCGTCCAGATCAGCAGGTAGGTCGTGCCCCACGCGGGGTTCGCGCCGGAGAGGACCTTGAGGCGGCAGGTGACCGTGGGGTCCTGCACGTCCTTGTAGTTGGAGGAGGCCTCGGAGTTGGAGAGCGGGGTGTTGAGGGCCCAGGAGTAGGGGACGATGCGTCGGGAGCGGTAGACTCGGCCCTGGTCGAAGATCTGCTTGAAGACCCACCAGACCGTCTCCATGAAGGAGGGCTCCATCGTCTTGTAGTCGTGGTCGAAGTCGACCCAGCGGCCCATGCGCGTGACGGTCTCGCGCCACTCGGAGACGTAGCGCAGGACCATCGAGCGGCACTGCTCGTTGAACTTGTCCACGCCGAAGTCGCGGATGCCGGCGGCGCCGTCGATGCCGAGGGCCTTCTGGGCGAGGGCCTCGATGGGGAGGCCGTGCGTGTCCCAGCCGAAGCGGCGCTCGACGTGCCTGCCGCGCATCGTCTGGTAGCGCGGGATGATGTCCTTGATCGTGCCGGCGAGCAGGTGGCCGTAGTGCGGCAGGCCGGTGGCGAAGGGAGGGCCGTCGAAGAAGACGAACTCCTCGCCGCCCTCGGTCTGCGCGAGGGATTTCCTGAACGTGTCGTTCTCCTTCCAGAAGGAGAGGACGCCCTTCTCCAGGGCGTCGAAGTCGACCTTGCTCGAAACGGGTTTGAACATGTCGGGTACCATTGCTTGAAAACGTGGCGGGGGATGCTACCACAGAATTTTCGCGCGGGCAAGCGAATTTGCGCGTGGTTCCGCGCAAGGCTGCGGGCCTAGAAGACGGCGGAGAGATCGTCCGAAAGGGCGGCGAGGGGGGCCTCCTGCCAGGCGAGGAGGGCATCGGAGAAGGAGAGCGCGTCCCAGTCGGAGAGCAGGGCGGCGCCGGGATCGGCGACGTCGGCGTCCGCCGCCGCGTCGTCCGCCGAGGCGGCGGCGGCGAGGGCGGAGCGCGCCTCGGAGGCGTCGAAAAGCAGGAGCCGGAGCGCGGCGTCCGCGACAACGGCCGCCTCCGCGGGCCGCGGCGGAACGGGCTTGGGGACGGCGGCGGGGCCCGGCGCGAGCAGGACGAGCGCCGCCGCGGCCGCCGCGGCGCTTGCCGCGAACGCCGCGAGGAGGCGCCGCGCGCGGCGTCTCCTCGCGCGGTGCGCGGCCTCGGCGCGCACGGCGGCGAGCAGCGCGTCGGAGGGGGCGGCGGGGGCCGCATCGGCGAGGGCGCGGCGGGCGGAGGCGAGCAGGGTGGCGTCGGAGGGGGTGTTCATGGCATGGGGTCTCCGTGGGGGGCGAGGGCGGAGCGCAGGGCCTTCATGGCGTAGTGCATGCGCCCGAGCGCGGTGTTGAGGGGAATCGAGAAGCGGGAGGCGATGTCGGCGAAGGGAACGCCGGCGGCGCGGAGCAGGAAGACGTCGCGCTGCGGGCCGGGGAGGGAGCGGACGGCGGCGAGGAGCCGGGCGCGGTCCTCCGCGTCGAGCAGCGCCGCGTCGGGAGGATCGGCCGCCTCGTCCGCGATCGTGTCGACGAGCGCCGGGGCGTCGGGACCGGGCTCGGCGGGGGCGTCGAGCCAGAGCTCCGGCGCGCGCTTGCGGGTGCGGTCGATCGCGAGGTTGCGGGCGACCCGCAGAAGCCAGGCGCGGAACGAGCCGCCGCGGAACGCGCCCGGGGCGCGCAGCACGCGGAGCCACGTCTCCTGCGCGAGGTCCTCCGCGCCGGCGGCGTCCCCGCACCAACCGGCGAGGAAGGCGCCGAGCGCCGCGGCGTGGCGGCGGACGAGCGCCTCCATCGCGGCGGCGTCGCCCGCGCGCTCGTAGCGGCGCAGGAGCGTTTCGTCGTCGGGGCTGGCGGAGGGATCGGGCATGGCGTGGTAACAACGAACGGGAAGGGGAAAATATTGTACGGAAAAAAAGGTTTCGGGCCAGACAATATTCCCGGCCCTTCGTCCGTTCCTATCCTGCCGGACCGTTCCGGCCCCACCTTTCCCACAACCCCAACCCCCATAGGTGAAACCATGAACCACACGTTCCCCGTCCTTGCGGCGCTCGCCCTCGGGCTCGCCGTCCCCGCCTCCGCCCAGGAGTCTCCCCTTCCCCCGCCCGAAGGGGCGGATGCTCCCGCCGTCGGCGCGCCCGACGCCGCTCCTCCCGCGGCCGGCGCGCGCGGGCATCGTCCCGGCCCCGGCGGTCGCCGCGGTCGCCGCGGTCCCGGCGGCGCCCCCGGATCCGGCATGCCCGAAGGCGGCGGCCGGCTCGGTTTCCTCGTCCCGCTCCTCCAGCAGCCCGAGACGGCCGCCAAGATCGGCCTTCCGGAGGACAAGGCCGCCGCGCTCGCCGCGACGTTCGCCGATCTGGACGCGCAGATGAAGGTCGTCAACGAAAAGCTTCCGGCGGCGTTCAAGGCGCAGGCCGAGGCGTTGGGCGCGGACACCGTCGACGAGGCCGCCGCGCTGGCCGCCGTCAACGCGGTCTGGGACCTGCGCCGCGAGGTCGCGCTGCTGCAGACCCGCAAGGTGCTCGCGATCCGTTCGACGCTCGACGCCGAGCAGCTCAAGAAGGCCGAGAAGCTCCTCCGCCAGGCGTGGCGCGACTTCGGCGAGCGCCGTCCCGGCGGTGATCGCGGCCCCGGCGACCGCAGGGAGTTTGGCGGCGACCGCGGCCCCGGCGGCCCCGACCGCAGGGACGGACGCCCCGGGCGCCGGCGCGGCCAGCGCTCCGGCGCCGACGCCCCCGAGGAGCCCGCCGCCGAACCGCAGCCCTAGCGGAGCCCTTCTCCCACCGCCCGGACCGGTCCCCCCGCCGGTCCGGGCCTCAACGGGAGACCGCGGGTGTCCCAGCCGAAGCGGCGTCCGACGTGCCTTCCGCGCATCGTCTGGAAGCGCGGGATGCCGTCCTTGATCGTGCCGGCAAGGAGGGGACCGTAGTGCGCGAGTTCGCGACGGGTTTTTGACAAAAAAACGGCCGACGTGGTAGAATGCCATGCGTTTTTGTGCAACGAACACCTCGGATCCGGGGGCGCGGCCGCGCCTGTCGGGCGCACTCGGACCGAACACGAAAGGCGACACTGCGATGAATTTCGAACTTCTCGAAAAGGCCAAGGAACGCATTCCGAGCGTTCCGGTTCTCGTCAACCTCTGCTCCCAGCGCGTCCGCCAGATCAACCAGGGCCTTCGTCCGATGGTCCGGCCGGACCTTGGCGAAGAGGTGGTCGACACCGTGTTGCGCGAGATCGTCGAAGGCAAACTCGTCGCCGGAACGACCGAGTTTTCGGACGCGGCGCACTAGCGTCCCGCCGTCTCGGGGAACGTCCGGGACAGAACGCGCCCAACGCCGTGCCGGGATCCAAGCCAGCCGGGGCGAACGCCGAACGCAAGTTTCTCGCCCGCAACCGAAAGGCGCTGCACGACTACGAAGTGCTGGAGCGTCTTGAGGCGGGTCTTGCGCTCTGCGGAACCGAGGTGAAGGTCGTGCGCGCCGGCCACGCGAGCATCGCGAACGCCTGGGCGCAGATCGACAAGAACACCGGCGAGGCCTGGCTTTGCGGCGTCAACATTCCGCCGTACGGCTTCGGCAACATTTTCAACCACGAGTCGTCGCGTTCGCGCAAGCTCCTGCTCCACCGCAAGGAGATCCTGCGCCTTCGCGCGCACGAAGAGCGCAAGGGATGCGCGCTTGTGCCGCTTTCCCTCTACCTCGCGCGCGGCAGGGTGAAGTGCGAACTCGCGGTCTGCCGCGGCAAGACGGACGTGGACAAGCGGGAGACGCTCAGGCGCCGAGAGAGCGACCGCGACGCTCGCCGCGCCGTCGCGGAGCGCGCCAAGGGGCGGGGTTGAGTCCCCGCGCGCCGGCCATGCTCCGTGAACGCTTCCCGGAGACCCTCGCGCGCGCGGTGCCGCGTGTCGTGTTCTGTGCGGGTTTTTTCGACGGCGTACACGTCGGTCACCGAGCGCTCCTCGCCGCGGCGGTCGCGGAGGCCCGCGCCCGTCACTCGGTGCCGGCGGTGCTCACGATGGACCCTCACCCGCTCGCGGTCCTGCGGCCGGACGCCGCGCCGGCGCTCGTGGTGCCGGAGACGGAACGGCGCCTCGCGCTCCTCGCCGGGGCCGGCATGGAAGCGTGCCTCCTGCTGCCGTTTACGCGCGAAATGGCGGCCACGTCGCCGGAAGATTTCGTTCGCGTGACGTTCGGACCATGGCTTCGCGACCCGGACCGGTCGTGCTTCCTCGTCTGCGGCCCCAACTGGCGCTTTGGCGCGGGCCGCGCGGGAATGCCGGAGGCGCTTCCAACGCTTTCCGGAGGCCGCATGGGCGTACGTGTGGAGCCGCTCGCGGAGGTGGACGGTGCGCCGGTGTCGAGTTCGCGTGTGCGCGTCGCCATCCGCAAGGGCGACGTCGCCCTTGCCGCGACGCTCCTCGGCCGCGCGTGGGAGACGCCGCTCACGGCGCTCGGCGCGGCGAGCGGGCGGGGCGTCGGGACTCGACTCGGCGCCCCGACGGCGAACGCCTTCCTTTCCGGCTCGCTCCGGCCCTCCTGCGGCGTGTACGCGCTCGACGTGCGCCTCGCCGGAGAAGACGTGTGGCGGCGCGCGGTCGCGAACTACGGCTTCCGCCCGACGTTTCCGGACGCCCGTCCGGACGAACCCCTGCTCGAAATCCACCTCCTCGGCGGGTTCGAAGGCGACCTGCACGGCCGCCGGATGGACGTGCGCTGGCTCGCCCGCATCCGGGACGAGCGCGCCTTTTCGTCTCCCGCCGCGCTCGCCGCGCAGATCAAGGCCGACGTCGCCGCCGCCGCCGATTTCGGAAAATCCGGACAATGGCGGCGGAACGGGCCGTCGGGACCGGAGACGGCGTAAAGTGGATCGACGGCAGGAACCTGCCCGTAATTTTCGGAATTTTAATAATTTTAAGGGGTCTGTCCCCTTAAAAAGGGCTTGCATCGGAGGGGCGGACGTGGTAGAGTGGGGGGCATGGAAGACGAAATGGAGCGGCGACACGGGGGGAGTCGGGAATGAGACGGCCGAGAGTGAAGCTCGAAGGCGAGGGGTTTTACCACGTGGTGAGCCGGATCGGGGGGAAGCGGTTCCTCATCGACGAGGCGGAGAAGGGGATTCTGCTCGGCATGATCCGCGCCGCAGCGGCGTTTTCGGGGGTGGAACTGTACACGTTCGCGATCATGTCGAACCATTTTCACCTGTTGGTGCGGATTCCGAGAAGAAGGGAAGTGTCCGAGCGCGAATTGCTGCGCCGGATGGAGGCGCTTTACGGCACGGCGAAGTTCCGCGCGGTGCTGGACAAGTGGGAAAAGTGGGGGAAGAAGGGACAGGAGAGCCGCGTCGAGGAGGAAAAGGCGCGGTTGCGCGCCCGGATGTACGACCTTTCCCAGTTCTGCAAGACGTTCAAGGAGGCGTACACGCAGGATTACAACCGCCGGCACGAGAACACGGGGACGATCTGGGAGGGGCGGTTCAAGAGCATTCTCGTGGAGGGGTCGTTCAGGGCGCTGGCGACGGTGTCGGGCTACGTCCATCTCAACCCGGTCCGCGCGGCCATGGCCGACGATCCGAAGGCGGCGAAGTGGACGGGGCTGGGCGCGGGATGCGGGGGCGACGAGCGGGCGCGCGCCGGGCTGCGGAGCATGGTGTCCCGCGCTTGCCATGCGGCGGATGCGACGTGGGAGGAGGCCCTGGAGGCGTGCGAGCGTGCCGTCGAGGGCCGGATTCCCGACGCGCCGCGAGGGGGAGGGGATCGCGCGGCGGCGCCGGAGTCGGTTTCGCAGGGTCCGGACCGCGGGCCCGGACCGGACGCGGTCGAGACGGACGCGCGGGGCCGGCCGGTGCGAGCCGGGTCGATGCGGGCGCTGCTGCGGCGGCGCGCGGCGGGATTCCTGCACGGCGGGGCGCTCGGCGGCGAGCGGTTCCTGCGGCGCGTGTCGGCGCGGCTGCCCGTGCGGGCGCGCCGGAAACCGGAAGGCTTCTTCGACCGGTGCGGGTTCCTCGGACTCGGCAACGCCGCGGGCGTTCGCGAGGCGTCCTGACGATGAAGACGGCGGCGTTGCCGAATGCCATCCGCGAGAAGCTCCGGGCCTTGCCGCAGAAGCCGGGGTGCTACCTTTTCCGCGACTTCAACGGCGAAATCGTCTACGTCGGCAAGGCGGTCGACCTCCGGCGCCGCGTGAACAGCTATTTCGACCCCGGGCGCATGGCCCGGGAGAGCCCCAAGCGGCGCGGCATGGTGAAGTGTTTCGCCGACCTCGAATGGATCGTCGTGCGCAACGAGGCCGAAGCCCTCCTCACCGAAGGCAAGCTCATCAAGGACTACCGGCCGCGTTTCAACACCGCGCTGCGCGACGACAAGCGGTACCTCGCGCTCAAGGCGGAATCGCACCTCGCCGTACCGCGCTTTTCCGAGCAGCGGATCGTGCGCGACGACGGCGACGAACATTTCGGTCCGTTCCCTTCCTCGACCGTCGTCCACGTCGTGCGCGATTTCGCCGAACGCCGCTGGGGCCTGCGCAAGTGCGACGCCGCGGAGCCGGACGCCGAGACGCACCGCCACTGCCACGACGACCGCATCGCCTGCTGCTCCGCCCCCTGCATCGGGAAGATTTCCCGCGAGGACTACCGCGCGCGTTTCGAGGCGGCGTGCGCGTTCCTGCGGCACGGCGACCCCGCGGTCTCCGCAGGGCTCGCCGAAGAGATGCGGCAGGCGGCCGCCGCGCGGGATTTCGAAAAGGCCGCCGC
>CAMNCG010000202.1 GCA_946534105.1 uncultured Verrucomicrobiota bacterium | reverse complement strand
CCGCGCAGGACGCGCCCCCGCGCGTCCTGCGCTACGGCGTCGGCTTCGCCGGCAAACGCGTCGCGCTGGCGAAGTAGACCGCGAAACCGTCCGTTTCACCGCAGATGCGGGCCGTCGCGATGCGGCGTCTCGCCACGCCACGCCTGGGAGCCCGCGAATTCGGTGCGCCTCGGCCGGGAAGTCGGCGGCGCCGGCGATGTCGGCGATCAGGGCCGCGCTGGTTTCGAGCAGTCGCCTGACGTGCTCGATGCGTTCGCGGACGACTTCCTCGTGCATGTTTTTTTTTGGTTCTTCGCGGAATCGCGCTTGACATTCTGACCTAATTGTCATATTGTCTGGCCCAGACCGCGAGGAATGTGTCGCGGCAACGACTCCGCCACCATGAGAAGCAAGACCGATTTCAGGAAACCCCCGTTCTCGCTGGACCGCTCGCGGCACGGCGACCTGGCCGAGCAGATCGCGACCGGCCTCCGCACCGCGATCGAAACCGGCTACTACCCTGCGGGATCGGTCCTTCCTCCCGTGCGCGACCTCGCGCAGATGCTTGACGTGAGCAAGGGCATCGCCGAGCTGGCCCTCTCCCGCATCCGCGAGGAGGGGCTCGTCAGCCCACGCCCGCGCGTCGGCAGCGTCGTCTGCGCGCCGGACCGCCCGCTCTGGAAGGGCCACGTCGTGACCGTGATTCCGCCGGGTCTCGGCAACCCCTTCGACACCGCGATCCACGCCGTGGTCCGCGACAGGCTCACCGCCGCCGGCTACCTCGTTACACCCGTCACGGTCACGGAGACGCGCCCGGGTCGCTTTGACGACTTTGCCCTCCTCGACACGGTGCTCAGGCAGCAGACGGACCTTGTGATCCAGTTGCACCAGCAAGAAACAATATCACGGCATCTTTCACGGAATAAGATCCCCTTCATCCGTTTTTCGGGCGACGATGAACCACACTTGAACTGCGTGGGCGCTGTGCGCCACGACTTCGGGATGGCGCTTGCGGAATTTGCGGAGCATTGTCGCGAGGCGGGCGTCAAAAGTGTGCTACAGGTGGCGGACGTCATCCGCGCCGACGCGACGGAATTGCTCGCCCGCATAGGCGTAAGCGTCACGACGCTGCGCACGCCGGCCTCGATGCGCAACGGTCCGGACTTCGATCTCACGACCTGGGCGGCGGACACGTTCCACAAGCGCCTTGCCAAGGGGCGCAGCTGGATTCCCGACCTGCTTTTCTTTCAGAACGACCATCTGACAACGGGTGCGATGCTGGCGCTTGGCGTCTCCGGCGTCCGCATCCCCGAGGATGTGCGCGTCGTCACATGGGCCAACCGCCGCTACGGCCCCGTATACCTGAAACCTCTTACGCGAATGGAAATAGACAGCCCCGCCATCGGCGCGACGCTCGCGGACTGCGTTCTGGAATACCTGAAGACCGGCGCTTTCCCCGATGGCGTTGTCGTCGGGCCGGAATACATCCGCGGAGAAACTTTCTGATCTACCGTCATCAATCCCCCAAACAACACACCACACACAAGGAGAAATCCAAATGAGGACCTGCATTAGGGTTGTCGAGTTGCTTGCCGCTTCTGTGACTATGGCGGCCGCGTCCGAAATTGTCGCAAACGGCGACACGAACATCGTCGAGACCGATGCCGGCACCGTGCTGACGGTGAACGCCGGCACGGCGACACTGCTCAACCGCGCCCAACGCGGCTACCGCCATTACCGGTTCAAGGTCGAACGTCCATACGGCGCATCTGCGCCATACGTCGCGTTTTCGGAAATCCGCCTTTTCAACGGCGAGACGGACGTGACGGCTTCAAGAAGCGGATATGGCATCGCCTATTCAAGCGAATGGGACGACAACGGCACCCATTTTTACTGGGGAAAGAAATTCGGGGACAACGCGTCGTCCGAATACCTGCATGGCTTTTCGAGAGTCCTGGATGGAGACTTGACAACCGATGTCGCGGTCGCGGACGGCAAGGTTTCGGCTTCCGGCGAAATCCGCGACAAGGTTTGGATCCGCATCGACTTCGCGAATCCGCAACTCGTGACCTCCTACGACTGGGCGCGATCCGACTATTGGTACAGCACAACGGACGCCCGTCTCCCCGATCCCGCTGACTGGCGGTTCCAAGGCAGCGACGACGGCACGGCGTGGACGGATCTGGATGTTCGCTCGAATTTCCTCATTCCCCAGCCGGCAAACTATCGGTCGGCTTGGGCAGGTCCGTTCGACTGCTCGTATTCAAACGAGGTCTGCACGGTCGGCACGATCGTCATGTCCGACGGGGCGGAAACCGCAATTTCCGGCGACGATCTTGCCGTCGGACGGATGTCAGGCGGTTCTCTGGCCCTCATGGACGGAGCCTCGCTTGTGCTGAACGACGGCGCGACCGTTTCGGAAACGACGATCGCGAACGGCACCATCGTCAAGACCGGCACGGGAACGGCTTCCGTCGAGGGCGACACGTCCTTCGCCGGGAGCCTTTCCGTTCTTGGCGGGAGTCTCCGCTTCATCGGCACGGGTGGCAACCGCGACGAGTTCTACCGTTTCACTTTCACCCAGACTTCCGGCAAGGAGAAACTCAAGTTCGGGCGGATCCTCTTCTACGACGAAAACGGTACGCGGACGGGACAGGGTGCGTATTCCGAAGTCGTCGGCGCCGCAGCTGCGGATTTGGCGGCTGGGCAGATTGCCTATTCCTCATCCTATTCCTTTGAAGGCGGCAATACGCCAAGACATCTTTTCAAAGGCGATTTGAACTGGCCGGCATTCGGTCTGGACAAGATCGACGGCGTAAATGCAAATTTGACTGGCAGCAACGGCCTGACGTTCCAGTTTGTCATGAGGGTTCTTGTTGGAACAGCGCCAATCAAGAGTTATCTTTTCCAGGGAGCGCCATGGGGAGGAGACAAATGGTTTGCCCCTGTGAAGTGGACGGTGGAGTCAAGCCCAGACGGTGTGAGTTGGCGCACGGTCGACGAAGTGGTATCGGGCGTGCCGGCAAGCAATTCAGACTGGACGCTGTGGAACGGCGGGACGCCTTGGACGCTCTCGAACCGCAGCGCCCCTGCTGGGACGGCGTTCCTGCCGGCAACTGCGGTTTCCGTCGCAAGCGTCGCACGGCTTGACCTTGGCGGATCGGCAACGACGCAGATTGGAAATCTCGAAATCGACGTTACTGCCGGCGCGGGGACGATTTCCGACTTCAATCCTGCCCCAAGCGGAAGCCTGCATCTCGTGAACCTCGGCTCATGGACAGACTCAAGCCCACTACCGATTACCTTGGAGAACGTTTCTGAATCGGGTAATCTCGGAGGATGGGATGTTTTCATCAATGGTGTGAAAAGCAGCAAGAAAGTCGTCTTCAGGGGTGGAGAGCTGCGACTTGCAAGCGAGGCCACGGTAATTAGCCTTCGTTGAGGGAAACACAATGGCAACAGACCGAATCGCATTCGTGGCGGTATTTGCGTTGGGCGTCACCGGTGCGGCAAGTTTCGCCTCGTCGGCCGCCGCGCAGAATCGCACCATCTGGCCCGACGATGGCGTGGAGATCGAAACGGTCGGCGGCAAGTTCCCAGGCCAGCACGTGAAGGCGAAGAACGGCGTTCTCGACATCAGCGGGGCGCCGGAACTCGTCACCACGCTCTCAAATAGGACGGACAAGGCCGCCCAGGTGCTGCTCTACGTCCAAAACGGTTCGCCCCAGGGACTCACCCCGACGGGCAGCGTCACGCTTCCGCCATGCGGAACCGGCGTCATCGTGTGCGACCTCAACCCAGAGCCATGGGTACTTGACAAACCGCTTGAACTCGTCGGGATGTCTGGGCGCCCGATGGCGGAGGGCGAGAAATCGACCTTCTACAGCCTGAAAAGCGTCTCCAGCATCGACTATTTCCGATTCGAAGGCGAAGACCCGAAAGCATTTGAAATCGTCTCAGTTGAATTGATGGGTGACGAGAGACCCCGAAAGGTTTTCCATGCGGATTCCTTCCTGCCGTTTGTCGATGAATACGGGCAGTTCATGCATCTGGAGTGGCCGGGGAAAGTCCATTCTGATGAAGAACTGCGGCGGCGGGCGGAAGAGGAGGATGCGTGGCTCGCCTCGGTAGGCATACCATTCCCCGACATTGATGAGTTTGGCGGATGGGCTGCGGGGCCGAAGCGCGAGGCAACGGGTTTCTTCCGCGTCGAGAAGATGGACGGCAAGTGGTGGTTCGTCGATCCGCTGGGCAATCTTTTCTGGTCATCTGGCATAGATTGCATCCATGCCAACGGCTCTGAGTTTACGGGTGTCTCCGGACGCGAAAACTACTTCGCATGGCTTCCGGCGAAGGACGACCCGAAATTCGGAATGTTCTGGGATGTCTGGAAGTGGAAGTCGTGGCGCGGCTACTATTCCAAGGAAGAGAACATCCCCTACGATGTCATAGACTTTCCCGGCATGAACCTCGTCCGCAAATACGGCGACGGCTGGCGTGGAAAATACAGGGAGCTTGCACACCGCCGACTGCGGGCCTGGGGCGTCAACACCATAGGCAACTGGTCTTCCGTTGACATTTGCAAATTGCGAAAAACGCCCTACACGCTCTGCCTCGACACGCGCGGGACGCCTCGCCGCAAGGACACCGACGGACGTTGGGGACCGCTGCCGGACGCGGAAAGCCCCGAATTTGAAACGAAGTTCCGCGAGCGCGTCCGCAAGGCTGCGGCGTGGATGAAGGACGACCCATGGTGCCTCGGCGTCTTCGTGGACAATGAACTCTCGTGGAAGAAGGTGCCGGACGCCGCGGCGGTCGCGGAAGCATACTATTCGACCGTGAAGCGCATCCTCCGCGAGGAGTTGCCGAACCACCTCTATCTCGGCGACCGCATCGGCTGGGGCGACCCAGAGGTCTACCGCGTCGCCTCGCGCTTCTGCGATGTTGTATCGCTGAACATTTACTCGCGTGCGCCCGACCACGACCTTCCGGAAGGATCGGAGGACGCTCCGATGCTCGTCGGCGAGTTCCATTTCGGGGCGCTGGATCGGGGAATGCTGCACACAGGTCTCGTCACGGCGCGCGACCAGGAGGAACGCGCCCGTTGCTACCTTGAATACCTGCGGCAGAGCGCGACCCGTCCGCGCATCGTCGGAGCGCACTGGTTCCAGTGGAGGGATCAGCCGCTTACCGGACGCTTCGATTGCGAGAACTTCCAGTGCGGTTTCGTCGATGTGGCCGACACGCCGTATCCGGAACTCGTCGATGCCGCCCGCCAATTCGCCTCCGAAATGTATCCGCTGAGGAGCGGAAAATGAGCGCGGCGATTGGAATCGGAATGCGTCCGTTCCCCGGCACTCGTTTTTCCGTCGGTTGCAACTACTGGGCGTCGCATGCCGGCATGATGATGTGGCGGCGATGGGATGCGGGGCGCGTCGAGGAGGATCTCGACATGCTTGCGGGAAACGGGCTTTCCGTCCTGCGCGTCTTCCCGCTTTGGCCGGATTTCCAGCCGCTCACGGCGCAATACGGCGGCGGCGGGGAGTTTCGCGCGTGGGCACAGAACGACGGGCCGCTTCAAAACCCGGAGTGCGTCGATCTGGAGATGGTGCGCCGCTTTCGAACCTTCTGCGACATGGCGGAGGCGCGCGGGCTTCGGCTCGTCGTGGGGATTCTCACGGGATGGATGAGCGGACGGATGTTCGTTCCGCCTGCCCTTGAGAGGCGCGAACTGCTGACCAATCCCGTCGCCCGGATGTGGGAAGTGCGGTTCGTGCGGCGGTTCGTCCGCGAAACGAGGGATCGCCCCGCCATCGTGGCTTGGGACGTCGGCAACGAATGCAACTGCATGGGCCGGGCCACGCGCGAGGAGGCGTGGGCGTGGCTCTACGAGATCACGGCGGCGATCCGGGTTGAAGACCCGTCGCGCCCCGTCGTCGGCGGAATGCACTCGCTTGGCTCCGACGCCCGTGCGGCGTGGAACCTGCGCGACCATGGCGAACTTGTGGATCTGCTGACGACGCACCCGTATCCGCTTTGGACGCCGCACATGAACCACGAGCCGTTTGACACACTTCGCAACGGCGTCCACGCGGCGGCGCAGTCTCTCCTCTACGCCGGCGTTTCCGGCCGGCCTTGCTTCCCCGAGGAGGCCGGCGACATGGGGCGAAATGTCTGCTCCGAGGCGCGCGCCGCCGGAAGCGTCCGCGCCGCGCTGTTCACGTCGTGGGCCTGCGGCTTGCGCGCTTTCCTCTGGTGGTGCGCCTTCGACCAGGGGCATCTGGACTTCCCGCCCTACGCGTGGACCGCGCTCGAAGGCGAACTGGGGCTCTTCGACAAGGACTTCCGCACGAAGCCGGTCCTTGCGGAGATGCGCGATTTCGCGACGTTCCTGAAGGGGTTCCCGTTCGCCGAACTGCCTCCGCGCCGCGTGGACGCCGTCTGTCTCGCGAGCGAGAACGAAGACGCCGTGGCGGCGTCGCTGGGCGCGTTCGCCCTTGCGCGGCAGGCGGGATTCGATCTCTCCTTTGCCGGCGCGGAGGGGGAATGGCCCGAGTCGGACTTCTACATTCTGCCCTCCGGCGAAGGCTACGACACCTATTCCGTCACGGCGTGGCGGCGCGTTCTGGACAAGGTCGCCGGAGGGGCGACGCTCCTTGTCACAAAAGGCGGCAAGATGGCGCTTGCGGACTTCCGCGCCGCAACCGGGAACGAAATCGACTTCTCCGCGCAGGACACGCCGTCGGATGTCGGATTCGAACTCGCGGCGCATCCCGGACGGACGATTTGCGCGCGTTCGCCCTCGACCGTCCGTATCGTCCCGCGCGAAAGCCGCGTTCTCGGAGCAACCGCCGACGGGGACGCCATGATGACGGTCGCGGACTACGGACGGGGGCGCGTCGTGTTCGTCAACGCGCCGATCGAACGCGAAGCATTCCTGCGCGGCGGCGCGTTTTCTGGCGAAGACCCGAACCCGCTTTATCTCGCATACCGCGAGGCGGCGAAACTCGCCGGCGTCCGGCGCGTCGTGGAAAAAGGCGACTGCCCATGCGTCGGCATCACGGAGCATCCGGCCGAAGAAGGGAGCACAGTCATCGTCGCGGTGAACCACGAGCCGCGCGCGGTGGAGTGTCCGGTGTCGATCTGCGGCCGGATC
>CAMNCG010000201.1 GCA_946534105.1 uncultured Verrucomicrobiota bacterium | reverse complement strand
CGGCCGCTCCGGCTCCGGCCGCCGCCGCGCCCGCCCCGGGGACGACGGCGACGATCCGCATGACCCCCGTCCCGGCCGCGGTTCCGCGCCCCGCTCCCGCCGCTCCGGCGCCGGCGGCGCCCGCCGCTCCGAACGGCATCCGCCCGATTTCCGTCAAGCCCCCGGTCCCCGTCGCGGCTCCGGACGTGACGGCCCAGGCCGCCAAGGGCAAGACGTCGCGCATCTCGCTCGACGCGGCGATGTTCGCGCAGCCCTCCGGCGCGGCCGCGCCCGCCATGGGCCGCATGACGACCAACCTCTCCACGGCCGCTTCCGCCATGAAGGGCCAGACCTCGAAGATCGCGGCAGGAGCGTCCGTCGATTCGCAGCCCACGATCAAGCTGCAGAAGCCCGCCGCCGCGGATTCCGAGGCGCCGACGCTGAAGCTCAAGCCCCTTTCGCTCAAGACTCCGGCCGGCGCGCCGCCTCCGGCGGCGGCTTCCGACGCCGAGGATTCCAAGCCCACGCTCCGGCTCAAGACCGCCGGCGGCGCCCCCAAGGCCGCGGAAGCCGCGGCGCCCGTGAATCCCATGGGGTCCGACATCGAGGCGCCTCCTTCCGTTTTCGGCGGCGCGCCGCTGCTGATGGGCAAGAAGGAGAAGGTCGGGGTCGTGTTCCCGCTCGTCGCCGCGGTTGCCGTGGTCGCTCTCGGCTACCTTTCGCTCGTCCTGATGTCCCAGGCCTGCGGTCCGGACGAAGGGTCGCTCACGCGCCTCTCGTCCTTCCCCGGCCTGCCCTCGTTCCCGGTCATGCAGCGCTACGTCTCGCGCTAGGCGCGCGGGACCCGTCTTGCCGCGTCTTTTTCCTGCGGACGTCCGCCCCGGGAAAGCCCGCCTTTCCGCAGGGGACGGGACGTCTTTCTCCGATCCATGAAAAAAAGCTTGCAGACGAAGGTCTCCGACCGCGGGCAGGTCTCCGTGCCGGCGGACATCCGCGCGGCGCTGGGCATCGAGCCCGGGTCCATGCTGGAATGGGAAGTCTCCACCGACGGTTCGGCCCGCGTTTCGGTGGCGCGCCAGCGCCTCGCCCGGAACGCGGAGTCCCTCGTCGGTTTCGTCCGGAAATACCGCAAGCCCCGCCGCACCGACGAGTGGTTCGCGTGAAAGGAGACGCCGTGACCTTTCAGTACATCGTCGATCCGCGTCTCGTCGTGGACATCCTGGAGGGCGACGCAGAATGGGGCGTCCGCAGCGCCCGGCTCGTCGACCGCAACCGGAACAACAGGCTCTTCATCGCCCCCGTGTCCTACCTCGCGCTCGGTCCCGCCTTCATGGGGATGCGCTCGATGCAGGACGCCTTTCTCGCCAATCTCGGCATTTGCGTCGCGCAGAAGTTCCCCATCGAGGTGATGAACTCCGCCTACACGGCGTGGTGCGCCTACAAGGGCGACCATCCCGGCGCGTCCGGTCCCGGCAGCGCGTTCGACTCGCTCTACATCGGCGCGATCGCCCTCCTTTACGACGGAATCCTCACCCGCCAGGGCGACCTCTACCGCCGCTACTACCCCTCGCTCCCCGTCTTCGAGCCGTGAAACGGTCCAACGACGACGTCGAGCGCAACGCGAACCGCTTCGCCGCATGGTCGTGCCTCGTTTTCGGTCTGGCGGTCGCGGCCGGGGCGCTGGCCGGGAGGTTCGAGTCGATGTTCATGCTGGCCTGGCGCTTCATCGTCGCCGATCTGGCGTTCGGCACGGCGCCATGCCTCGCGGTCGCGGCGTGGAGCTTCCGGCGGGAGCATTCCGGCGCGGAGGTCAAATGGGCCGCCGTGGCCGCCATGCTTTCGTCCTCCTCGGCCATCCTGTTCGCGTCGCAGACGGGTTTCATCGCGTTCATTTTCGTCATCCTCGTTTCCTGCCGCTACTTCCGCCCGAAGTTCGTGTGGGGCGTCTTCGCGGCCGTCGTGGTCGCCTCGGTCCTCGCCTCGATTCCCCATGCGGCGTTCGGTTACATGTCGTACACGCCGGACGAACGGATGTTGGCGGGCGGCACGGCCGCGTCGGTCGGCATGTCGCGCCCGGACTACTGGAAATCCATGATGCTCCGGGAATGGCCGGCGTGCGTCCTCATCTACCTCGTCACGGCCTTCATTTCCTGGCGCATCTGCGTCGGCGGACGCGAAATGGTCGCGCGTGAACGCGCGATCCAGCGCCGCCTCGCGGACGTGGAACGCGGCCTCGCCATCGCCGCGTCGCAATACTTCGCCGCCGGCGGCGAACTTTCCGCCCTTCCGCCCTTCGGCCTTCCGGCGGCGCGCGACGTTCGCCCCGCGCGCCAGCCCGACGTGAAAGGCTGGACGATGCAGCAGATCTCGGCATGCCTGGCCGAATGCAAGCGCCGCGCCGCCGCCGACCCCGCCTTCGCCGCGCTCGTCGAGCGCGATCCCGCCGCCGCCGTCCGGGAAGCGTTGCAACCGCCGCACGGAGCCGGGGCCGGAAAATACAAGTAGAAAGTACAAGTAGTCCCGGGTCCGTATAATACGCACCGTTTGCGCATCCCTGCGCCGCAGCCGGACTGCGCATCTGCGCGCCGCAGTTTTTCCGGTTCGCCCTTTCGACTTGATCAACCCTCAATTGGAACGACTGATGAACAAACACTGCAAGACGTTGGCCGCAACGGCGGTCGCCTTCGCGGCGCTGCATGCCGCGGGCGTCGCGGCGGCCGCGAATTTTCCGGTGGGAACCCACCTTGTCAAGGGAACGCTGAAGGACTGGCGGAACAAGGTGCTGACGTCGAGCGCCGCAGTGACCATCCAGGCCGTCAACACGAACGGCTCGGTCATCGCGTCCACGACGGTGGCGGATCCGACGGCCGACGGCTACAACTTCCTCCTGCAGATCCCGCTTTCCTCGACGGCCACCGATTCCACGGCCGCCGTGGACGACACGCTCAACTGCGTTCTCGTCCAGGATTCCGGGCTGTCCCTCGCGGTCGATCCCATCCGCGTGGGCCATGCGGACACCGTTTCGACGGTTTCCCTGACTTTCGTGAACATGAAGAGCTACACTTCGACGGACGACAAGGGCAACGAGACGACGGTTTACGTTCCGGCTGAATACGTCGACACGATCGCCGCGTGGATGGAGGCCGAGGAGATCGAGGGCGACTACGACCCCTTCGCCGATTACGACCATGACGGCGCATCGAACTACGCCGAATACCGGGCTGGAACGAATCCCTTTTTTGAATTTGACAAGCTCGCGATCTCCGCCTACGACGCGCCGCAAAGCGCCCCGCACGCGCTCAGCTTCGAATACGTCGGCGGCCATGTCTATGGCGTCGCGACGACCTTCTCGCTCGTGAATCCCGAATGGGCGACCCAGCCGGTGATGAAGTCCGAGACGGACTCGGAGCACGAGCAGGTGATGCCGTCGGCCGACGAGGAGGACGTGGGCATGGCGACCATCTACGTCGTCCCCGCCGAGGGCGCGGAAAGCCAGTTCTTCCGTGTGGAAGCCAAATAACGGTTGAAAGGTTGAAAAGTTGAAAGGTTGAATGGCGGCCGAAGGCCGAAAGACGGAAACCGGATGTCGGCTGTCGAATGTCTTTTTTGCAAGGATCGAAATCATGAAGAAAAATGGTAGCTGGAAAGGTTCCTTTTCGACCTTTCAACTGTTCGACTTTTCAACCGGCGCGGCGTTGGCGCTCGCGACGCTGTGCGCCGCCAGCGCCAACGCCTCGCACATCCGCGAGACGATGACGCTCAAGAAGGGGTGGAACGCGATCTACCTCGAATCGACGCCGACGAATGCGCTTTGCGAGGAGTTCTTCGCCGGCGCGCCCGTCCTGCGCGTCGCATCCTACCAGTCGGACGCCTATTCCTCCACGCGCCAGCTCGCGGACGATGGGACGGAAATCGCCCAGAAGCCGGTTTCCTACCGCGTGTGGGTTCCCGGCGACGATACGGCTTCGACGATGGCCGCGCTCGCGGGCGGCTATACCTACCTTGTCTATGCGACGGACACGTGGTCGAAGCCGTTCTATGGCGTCCCGTCCGCGCCGCGCCAGACGTGGCGCGCCACGTCTGGCGAGACCGGTTTCATGAACATCGTGGGTGTCTCCGCGGATCCGGGCGTGTCGGTTCTGGCCAAGTCCTATTTCGGCGAGGGACCGTTCGGCACGGCGTCGGGCGTCGCATACCAGATCAGCGGGAGCAAGTCGGCCGCGCCGACGTTCCTTTCGCTGGGAATCGCGTCCAGCTCGAAGCTTCAGGGCGGCAAGGCATACGCCCTCACCGCCGCCAGGGACGGCGACTGGCCGGGCGTGATCGGAGTGATGGGCAGCGGCGTGTTCTTTGGCGACGCCGACAACTTCACCGCGCTCCAGATCAAGAACTGCGGAACGGCGAATCACACTTTCAAGTTCTCCGTCGTGCCCTCGGACGACGCGAAGGAAGCCGGAGAGGAGGTTCCGCCCCTTTCCCGCCGCCTTCCGCGCGTCGATGCGATTTCCTCGCCCGGATACACGAACGCAACCGAGGAGGCGTGGACCGTCGAACTCGCTCCGGACGGAATCACGGAGCAGGTTTTCTCCATCGACCGTGCGCAGATGACCGCCGGGACGGAATACGGCGCGATTCTGGTGATCGAGGATCTCGGCGCGAGCAAGATGCGCGTGCGGCTCCCCGTCGCCGTGGCGGCCGAGCCGGAGAACGCGGTCGCCTATCCAATCGGCCTCTGGATGGGCGAAATCGCCCTCTCGAAGGTTTCCGGCATGACTGACGAGACGCCGACGCCGGTCGAGGCCGGCGGGACGCTGCGGATGAACGTCATGGTGCACGTGGCCGAAGACGGAACGTGTTCGCTCCTGCAGCGCGTGGCGGCCGGCATGGACGCCGCCGGCAATCCGCGGCTCTTCAGGGAGCTTTCGGGCGTCCCCTCGGAAATCGAAAATCCCCGGCGCATCTCGACGGTGATGATGAGCGTGGACACGCCCGTCGTCGCGGCGGCGGATGGTTCGGCGTTCGGCAATGACGCGGTCTTTTCATGGGCGGTCGCCCCCACCGCGCGCGACAACCCGTTCCGCCACGCCTGGCATCCGGACCACGACGGCAAGACGGCCGACTACAACGGCGCCGCGCCGTCGGGCGACGATTTCGAAAACTACGCCCAGCCGATCAAGCCCGAGCTCTGGAGCATCACGAACCGACTTGAGTTCTCCTGGCACGAGCATGGCGAATCCGGGCTGCCGGTGCGCTTCCCCTACAACGCCGACGAAACGACCTCGGGCGTCGTGACGTGGGACGTGGAGGGGCTTTCCGCGAAGGGCCCGATCCGGTCGGTCGGCACCTTCACCCTCAAGCGCGTCTTCAAGGCAAAGGCGCTGGAGTAGCGGCTTCGCCTTAAAGTTGATTTGCTCGCAATGGCACAATGCCAGGGATCTTGGCTACATCACGGACGACCAGTTCAAATCCATCTACGATTCCACGAAACAAATCGGAGGAATGCTGTTCAATCTCATCACCGTTCTTTCATCTGATCACACAAGGACATAACAATGAACTTTTCAACCTTTCAACCTTTCAACCTTTCAACCCGCGTCGCGGTCGCGGTCGTGGCGCTGTGCGCGGCGACCGCGATCGCGGACGTGCCGCAGGCGCTCACGTATCGCGGCGTGCTGCGGCGGACGGGCGGATACGAGCGCACCACGTCGCTGGAGATGACGTTCCGCCTCTACGACTCGGCGGCGCCGGACACCGCGCTCTGGGCGCGGACGATGCGCGTCCCGGTCGATACGAACGGCGTCTTCTACGCCGAGCTCGCCGACGCGAACGGCAACGATCCTGACGGGCTCGGCTACACGCTCGCCGACGCGATGGGTTCCATCAAGGGAGTCCCCGAAATCGGCCTCACGCCGCCGGACGCTCCGGAGATGAAGCCGCGCCAGTCGCTCGCCACGGCGCCGCGCGCGGCCCGTGCGGCGCGCGCCAAGGCGGCGGATGTCGTCTATGCGCCGACCGGGGCCTACGCGCAGGGCGTGGACATCGACATCGCGGCCGTCGGCGAAGTGACGGTCCAGGAAGGCGCGGCGCTCGCCGCCTTCCCCCCGAGCTGCACCCTGACGAAACTCGACCGCGGCAAGACGCGCGAGCTCGGCGGCGGCACTTCGGAAATCACGGTGCGCGACGTGACTTCGCCCCGCCCGAGCTGGCCGGCGAGCTTCGTGGAGCGCAGCTTCCAATACACGACGGATTCGGCGCCGTGCGACATGATTCTCGCCTGCGAGGGCGAGGACGGCGCGTTCAACGTGCTCGTGCCGGCGGGCGGCAGAATCGTCGGCGCTGGCGCCAACGTGCAGACGATCTACGGTACGGCGTTCGGGAACCCGTAAGGAGGAGGGCGACTGCAATCGAAAATCGACAGCAATCGATTGACACCGACTGCAACCGAAACTTTCAAGGAACAAAAACATGAAGAAAAGCTCAACGATTTTTGCATTGGCGCCCGTGGCCGTGGCGCTGTGCGCCGCGACCAGCAGCGCCGAAATGGGCACCGGCACGATCACGCAATCGACAAGGGAGCTTGTCGGCGGCATGGTCTATACCGTGCAGGGCAATGTCTCGATTCCGGGAGGGGCGAGCGAAAACGCCCTGACGGTGAAGCCAAGCACCGGTGACAACGGCAAGCGCGTCGTCATCGACATTCCCGAGGGCGCGTCGCTCACGGTGACGGGCGGCAACGCCGGCGGCGGTATCGGCGGGCGCAACGGCGGCGGCGCGGGCATTTTCCTGCCCGGCGACATGGCGCTCTACATCACCGGCAAGGGTTCGCTCACGGCGGTCGGCGGCGCGGCGGCAGGCGGCGGCAACGGCGCGAGCGGAGGCAATGCCGAGGTTAGCGGGTGGAACTTCAAGAACGGCGGCGGCGGCGCGGGCGGCGGCGGCGGCGGCGGCGCGGGTGCCGGCATCGGCGGCTCGGGCGGCTCGGGCGGCTCGGGCGGCGGCGGCGCGTCCCAGGGGAGTAGTCGCTACGCCTCCCACGGCAACGACTTCCCGCATGACGGCGACAATGGCTCCGGCGGCGCGGCCGGCGCGGCCGGCGCGGCCGGCGGCAGCGTGTATGTGCTCGGCGACGTCGCCGTCACGGTGCGCGGCGGCGCGGGATTCGTGGTGG
>CAMNCG010000200.1 GCA_946534105.1 uncultured Verrucomicrobiota bacterium | reverse complement strand
GTTCGCCGAAACCGCCGCGCTCCCGCCTCGCCGCCGCCTCGAAGCGGTCCGCGCCGCGCTCGACGCGCGGCCGTCCGTGCGGCAGGTCTTTCTCGGACTCCCGCTTCCCGAAGGCGTTCCCGCCGTCTCCCTCCCCTTCCGCCCGGTCGACGACGCCGATTCCGCCGGCGACTTCGCCCCGACCCCCGACTGGATGGAAAACCACCGCCGGGACCGGCTCGAACGGCTCGCCGCGGAATCGCGGCGGACCGGCGCGCGGCTCGTCGTGTGCCTCGACACGCGCGGCGCCCTGGAGCACCTCCGCGATTCCGCGCCCCCCCCGGGCGCCGAGCTGCGCGTCGCCCCGATTTCCGGCGGCGTGTGCATCGTCGCGCCCGGAGACGGCGGCTCGCTCTCGATCCTCGCGCAGTCCGACCTCTACGGAATCCGCCCGCGCGTGCGCGGCGCCGGGACGGGCGTCCCGGAGGAACTGCTCGCGGCGCAGCTCGGCGTCGAAATCCCCGCCGGCGAAGACCCCGACGAAGCCGCCGAAACCGCCGCCGAGGCGATCGCGGCGCGCCTGTTCGACCGCTTTTCGCCCGGCGACGCCGTCGTGCACCTCAACCACGGCATCGGACGCTACCTCGGCACGGAAGACGTGGCCTTCGGCGGCACGGCCGTCGAATCGATGGTCCTCGAATACGCCGGCGGCACGAAACTCTACGTCCCGATGTCGCAGGCGCACCTCGTCTCCCGCTACTCGGGCGTCGGCGACGCGCCCGTTCGCCTCCACGCGCTCTCCGGCAAGCGCTGGGCCGGCGAAAAGGCCGCGGCCGCGAACGCCGTGCAGGAGCTCGCCCTCGGCATGCTCCGCCGCCAGGCGCGCCGCAAGGCGCTTCCGGGCCGGCCGTTCGCGCACGAAACGCCGTACCTCGAAGCGTTCGAGGCGAGTTTCCCGTATCGCGAAACGCCCGGCCAGGCCGAGTGCATCCGCGCCGTCCGCGCCGACATGGAAAGCCCCCACCCGATGGACCGCCTCGTCTGCGGCGACGCCGGATACGGCAAGACCGAAGTCGCGCTCCGGGCCGCGTTCATCTGCGCGATGCAGGGGCGGCAGGTCGCCGTGCTCGTCCCCACCACGGTGCTCGCCCAGCAGCACGCCGCGACCTTCCGCGAGCGCCTCGCCGACTACCCTCTCTCGATCGCCGTTCACTCCCGCTTCGCGACGCAGGCGGAGCGCGACGCCGCGCTCGCCGGCGCCGCCGACGGCACGGTGGACATCCTCGTCGGCACGCACGGCATCCTCGGGCCGAACGTCCGCTTCAAGGACCTCGGGCTCGTGATCATCGACGAAGAGCAGCGCTTCGGCGTCCGCGACAAGGAGCGGCTGAAGGAGCTCAGCGAGATGGTGGACGTTCTCACCCTCTCCGCGACGCCGATCCCGCGCTCGCTCTACCTCGGCCTCACCGGCGCGCGCGACCTTTCCCTGCTCCGCACCCCGCCGCCCGGACGCGTCGCGGCCGAGACGCGCGTCCTGCGCGACACGGACGAGACGGTCAAGGCCGCGGTGACGCGCGAAATCGCCCGCGGCGGCCAGGTGTTCTTCCTCCACAATCGCGTGATGACGATCGGGCTCGTCGAGTCCCGCCTCCGCCGGCTCCTTCCGGGCGTCCGCATCGCCGTCGCCCACGGCCGCCTCTCGCCGCGCGAGGTGAAGGGCGTCGTCGATTCGTTCGCGCGCGGCGAAGCCGACCTGCTGCTCTCCACCACGATCATCGAGAACGGCATCGACATCCCGCGCGCCAACACGATCCTCGTGGACCGCGCCGACCGCTTCGGCATCGCCGACCTCTACCAGCTCCGCGGCCGCGTCGGTCGCGGCGCGACGAAGGCGTACGCGTACTTCCTCGTCCCGTCCGAATCGCTCCTCACGAGCGACGCCAAGGAGCGCCTCGAAGCGCTCGCCCGCGCCTCCCGCCTCGGCGGCGGCGTCTCGCTCGCCCTGCGAGACCTTTCGCTGCGCGGCGCCGGAAACCTCCTCGGCGCCGAGCAGAGCGGCCACATCGGCGCCGTCGGCTTCCAGCTCTACAGCAAGCTCCTCCGCCACGCCGTGGCGCGCCTCAAGGGCGAAACGCTTCCGAAGGAGGCCCGGGCGTTCGTCGAGCTGCCGTTCCTCTCCGAGGGAGAAACCGCCGACCCTGCTCGCGCCCCGGCGCTCCTGCCCCGGGACTACGTGGACGACGACGCGCGCCGCGTGGAGTTCCACCGCCGCCTCGCCGAATGCGCCACCGACGCGCAGCTCGCCGCGCTCGAAGCCGAAACCGAAGACCGCTTCGGCCCGACGCCGGAGCCGCTCCGCCGCCTCTACCGCCTCGCCGCGCTCCGCATTGCCGCCTCCGACCGCGGCATCGAACGCGTCGAAATGCGGGACGGCGCCCTCCGCCTCGTCCGCGACGGCGCCCCCGTCCGTTTCCGCGGCGCCCTGCCCCGCCCCGCCGGCCGTACGCCCGACGACCTCCTCGCCTCCGTCGAACGTCTTGTCCGCGTGCAGCCGGTCCGGCCGGCCGCGAAGTAGACCCCGCGGCCCAGGCCGTTTTTCTGGTAGACTCCGGCGCATGGAAACACGGAATGGGGCGCCGGAGGCCGACGGCGCCGTGCGGCTGGAAATCGGCGAAATCGCGTACCGCGGCGTCGGCGTCGCGCGCAGCGGCGGAATCGTGCATTTCGTGCAGGGCGCGTGCCGCGGCGAAATCGTCCGGGCCGTCGTGACGGACGAGCGCAAGACCTACCGCCTGGCGCGGGTCGTCGCCGTCGAGAAGGCTTCGCCGGACCGCCTCGCCGAGCCGGACTGCCGCCTGCCGGACACCTCCGCGCCGGGCCGCGAGGTGCGCGTCCCCGGATGCGTCTACGACCACATGGAGCACGGCGCCGAAGTCCGCGAAAAGAACGCGCAGCTGCTCGGCTTCCTCGCCCGGAACGCCGGCCTCGGCGAAGAGGCGGCCGCCGCCGCGCTGCGCCCGCCCTTCGTCTCCCCGAAGAGCCTCGCCTACCGCAACAAGGCGGAACTCCACGTCGGCCGCACGCCCGACGGGCGCCGCACGCTCGGCTATTTCGGCGACGACAACCGGACGGTCGTGGACATGATCCGCTGCCCGCTTTCCGTCCCGGCGATTTCCGCCGCGATCGCCGAAACGCGCGAAGACCCCGCGTTCGCCCGCTGGGCGCCGGAAGGATCGCGCGCGGTCTTCCGCTGGAGCGAACACGACGGAACGGCGCTCTACGTGGACCGCCCGGGCCGTCCGGCGGACGACGGCGACGGCGCGTTTTTCACGGAGGACACGCCGGTCCTCGGCACGCTTCGCGTCCCCGCCCGCGGGTTCTGGCAGATGAACGGCGACGTCGGCTCGGCGCTCGTCTCCGCCGTCGCGGACGAACTCCGCGCCGACCTGCCGGATTCCCTCGTGGACCTCTACTGCGGCGTCGGCGTCTTCGGCCTCTCCGCGGCGAAGCTCGGCGTGGGCCGGGTCCTCGGCGTGGAATCCGGTCGCGACGCCGTGCGCGCGGCGCGGGGCAACGCCCGGGACCACGGGCTCGACGCCCGCACGCGGTTCGAATGCGCCGACGCCGGCCGCGGCGCCGCGAAATTCGTTTCGGCGTTCCGCGGCCCCGGCGCGGACGTTCTCGCCGATCCGCCCCGCGCGGGCCTCGCGCCGGACGTCGTGCGCGCCCTCCTCGCCTCCCCTCCGAGACGCCTCTTCTACGTCTCCTGCGCGCCGGACACCCTCTCGCGCGACCTCAAGCTGCTGTGCGCGCCCGGCGCGTTCCGGCTCGAATCCGTTCGCCTTTTCGACATGTTCCCCCGCACGGCCCACTTCGAAACGCTCTGCGTCCTCCGCCGGTCCTGACCCCGCGCTCGCGCCCATCCGGAACGCGCGGGGTGCGACCCAACGTTGTCAGTGCCCCCAGTGTGTCCGCCTCGCCCGGTTCCGCGCCGGAAGCGGCCCGGGGTCCCGTTTGCTCCGGTTCCGGTACGGTCCAGCCGTTTTGGACGGACGGCGACGGCCAGGACGCGCCCGTTTCTTGCGATGGTGGCGGTTCCCGCCCCCGAGCCCTCCGCCCCGGCGGCGCTTCCGATTCGCGGGAGTGCGAGGCGAACGGGCCGACTCGGGAACGCCCCTGGAATTGCACCGAAATACATGTGAAATATCTGTTTATCATCAAAGGAATATTTTGCGAGAATTCGGTGTGTTTCGGGCGGTCCACGCCAAGGACCAGGCGGTGGTCTCGCGCGCATTGGGCACGGCGTTGATCTTGCGCCGGAGGTTTGATACGATGGACGGCATGAAGAGGAACCCGACGGTCCTGGCCGCCTTCGCCGCGGCGGCCGCCACGGCGCTCGCGGCGCTCGCGGCCGACGAGGTTTTCGCCGCGGCCGACGAGGCGATTCGCGAGGCGGAGGACGCACGGGCGTCCGCGCGGTTCGAACCGTGGATCGACACCCGGAATCCCGGGTTTTCCCGAAAGAGGATCGAAGACTACGGAAACATCCATTCCGGTTGCGGCTACCTGCCCGGAGAGGTCGTGTTTTCCCTGCCGGACGGCCCCGAGGCCGGAACGTGGCGCGACGGTCCGCTGGAATTCCGCGTGGAAACGCTTCCCGTCGACAAGAAAAACGTGGTGCCGCCGCTCCTTCCGCCGGACGCCCACTACGACCGCAATCCGCTTCTTCCGATGCCTTCCGCGCAACCGTTCAAGCAGCCGACGGGATCGGAGTCCGCGTTCTTCGCGCCCGGAAGCGCTCCCTCCGAGGTCCGAGTCCCGTTGCGCCTGCAAAGCAGCGTCGGAGATGTTCTTTTCGCAAGGTGGGAAATCCGCTCGCGGGGCGAAACCGTCGCGGAAGGCATTCTTCCCGAAGGCTTTATCCGCGAGTACGCGAACTCCGGGAATCTCCGGTCAGTCGTCGACACGCGCGCCCTTTCCGCGGCGGAACGCGCCGGCGTAAGCGGCGCCGTCGCGTTTCCGGCCGGGCCCGGGCTCGCGCGGGCATGGCCGCTCCTCTCCAACGGAGATTTTTCCCCGATTCTCTTCGATTCCGACTCCATCGACCGCATTTTCGGAACCGGAACGGCCGGCGCGGAAGCGTTCTCGCGCTTTGCGACGCGCGCGGCCCTTTTCGGGATTCCGCTCCGAACCCCTTCCGGCACCGCGGACGGCTCGGCGGAACGGCTCGCGGCGGCGGAGACGGGCCGGAAGCTTCCGGTCGTCGCGAATTTCCGGTTGCGGGAAACCGGCGGGAGGGGGAATGCGTTTTTCTCCTCCGCCCCGGTCGGAGCGTCAACCTACTGGAGAAAAGACGAACGACCGGAACGGGACGCCCCGAAACACGTGCCGGCGCGCGTGCCGGACGATCTTCTCGGGCGGCGTCTCCGGCCGTACGGCCTTTTCACGGCGCTTTTCGTCGCGGCGTTCTGCGCCGGCACCGCCGCGATCCTGATCCGGTTTTTCGCGTTTGCGAAGGGACCGGCCCGCATGGGCGTCTGGCGCGCATTGCCGGTCTGGTGCGCCGGTTCGTCGGCGCTGGCCCTCCTCGTTCCGTCCCTCGTCCTCGACCGCGCGCCGCGCGCCGACGTCACGGAGTGGCGCTTCGGAGCCGGTTCCGGCCCCGACGAATTGCGCGTCGCCTTCGGACGGGCCCAATCCTTCGAAGCGGGCCCGGCGTCGTGGACGGTTCCGGCGGACGCCTGGTTTTTCAAGCGGACCTGGCACGGGGAGCTGGACGATTCCGCCGAGATCCGGCTGGATTCCACCTCCGGCGTCCGCCGTCTGCTCGACACCGCCACCGGCGGAGAACGGGGCCGCGTCGCCAACATCTACGCGGCGCGATTCGCTCCCCGCCAAAGCGTCGTTTCGCTTTCTCCGGACCCGGCGGCGCGCGCGGAAGACTTCCAGTGGGTTCTCGGCCCCGCGCCGGACGGCGAAAACGCCCCCGCGCCGTCCGACTCCGACCGCGAAGCCTTCGCCCGTCTTCTCCGGGGATGGACTTCGCCGGATTCCCGGGACGCGGCCCCGGTTCCGCAACGGAGCGTCACGGCCGGCGCCGATTTTTCGGGCGTGTGGGTCTGGGCGCGAGGCAGATGGCACGCCCTCGGACCGATGAAGGCGGGAGAAACGCGCGCGCTCGACGCCTCGCAGATCGTCCGGTACCGGATGGACACCCGGGGAACGCACTTCACGAGCGTTTTCGCGGACGCCCCCTTCGCCGTCGACGCCGGCTGGATCGAAGACGCCGCCGATGCCTGGCTCGCCCGGGACCGCCGCGCGCGGAACCCGGACGGAAACGAAGCCGCCCCCGCCGACCCGTTTCCGGAAGACGGGCGCGCCGGCGCTTCGTCCGGCTCGGACGGGCGGAACCGGAACGGAAAAGGAACGGGGCCGGTGCCGACGGCGGCGTTTCTCGAAGCGCTCGACGACGCCTTCGTCGTGGCGATCCGCGCCCCCGCGCAATCGGAAACTCCTTTCCTTTCCGCGGCCTTTCCGTCCTCCCGGCCGCCGAAAACCACCGGGAGGACCGTACACGTGGAGGCGTTCCGATGAGCGGGAAAGACCGCGGCGAGACCGTTTTGTCGGTCACGGACCTTTTCAAACGCTATCCGAACGGCGCCGAGGCCGTCGCCGGCGTTTCGCTGGAACTCTCGCGCGGCGAAGTGCTCGGGCTCGCCGGCCCGAACGGCGCCGGAAAATCGACGCTGCTGAAACTCGTCGCCGGCCTTCTGCGGCCCGAGCGCGGCCGGGTGGTGGCGTGCGGGGAGGACGTGACCGGCGATCCCGCCCGCGCCGCGAGGCACGTCGCGCTCATGCCGGACCCGCTCGGCGTGTACACGGACGTCTCCGCGCGCGAATACCTCGAATTCTTCGCCGCCGTCTTCGGCCACCGCGGCGCGGAACTGCGGCGCCGCGTCGGCGAAACCGCCGACGAACTCGGCCTCGGCCCGTGGATGGACGCCGAAGTGGAAACGCTCTCCGCCGGGTGGCAGCGGAGGCTCGCGCTCGGGCGGGCGCTCCTTTCGGGCGCGCCGGTCCTGCTGCTCGACGAACCCGCCGCCGGTCTCGACGTCGGAGCGCGCGCCGATCTTCTCGGCATCGTGCGGCGGCTGGCGGCGGCGGGACGGACGATGGCCGTTTCCTCCC
>CAMNCG010000199.1 GCA_946534105.1 uncultured Verrucomicrobiota bacterium | reverse complement strand
AGGCAGAACGTGCACGCGCAGGGGCACCGGTTCGTGAGGTTCGCGTAGACCGCGTTTTTGACCGTGTAGGCGATCGTTTGCATGGCGGAGCGGAACGGGGGGCGGCCGCGCGTTCCGCCGCGGCGGCGCGGGGTCGCAGCGGCGGGCGCATGCCGGGCCGGGCTAGAACTGGTACTGCGCGGAGAGGACGAAGCCGTCCCCGACGCCGAGGCGCGAGCCAGACTTGCTGCCCGTGTCCACGTAGGCCGCGACGAGCGTGAGGGCCGGATTGACGAACCAGGCCGCGTGCAGGTCGTAGTAGTCGTGGTTGTGGACGTCGTCCGTGTCGATGCCGCTCTTGTATTCGGCGCCGAGCGTGAGCCAGGAAACCGGGATCACGTTCACGTTGCCGAACCAGCCGAAGCCGTAGTCGCCGTGGCCGACGACGCCGTTCACCACCTCGTCCGATGACTGGACGCCCGCCGAGAGCAGGACCGGGACCGGGGTCGAGGTGACGAGCTTCGTCGCGACCGCGTAGAAGTCGGCGCCGGACTTGTCGAGTCCGAGGGCATCGGCGGTGGCGGCGTCCGTGTGCTTGTAGATCGCGCCGACGGCGACGGCCGGGAGCCAGGGCAGGTCGAACTCGCCGCCGTGCAGCAGCGCGAACTTCGCCCCGAGGTTGTGCGTCGAGATCGAGTCGTCGCCGTATTTGTTCGCGTCCGTCCAGCCGTAGCCGTAGGAGAGTTCAAGGCGCTTTGCCACCGAGAACGACGCGGAGAGCGCCGCCCAGTCGATGTCGGCCGAGTCGAGGCGCGTGTACCACGTGCCGACCTGCGGCGCGGAGACGACCTGGTTGGTGCCGTCGCCGTAGGTGCCGGCGAGGAACGCGACGGGGTTGAACGCGATGCCGCCTTCGCCCTGCAGGCCGTTGAGCGGAACGCCCGCTACGGCGGAAGAGGCGAGAAGCGCGGAGGAGAGAAGAAGGGAGGAGGAGGTCTTGTTCATGGTTCGGATCCTTTTGGGTTGGTCGCAAGCCGCCGGGTTGAAGAACTTGGGTCGTGGCGGGCTTGCAGGGATGTTTACGGGTGGTTGAACCGAACGAAGGATGGGTGGGTTGGTGTTGGTCGCCGGTTTAACCGGGGCGGGTTGGCGTCCGCATTCGAGGCGGACATCGATCGGGTTTCATTTCTTGACGTACCTCCTTCCCGCGGGGCGGGGTTGAATGAATGACTACCTTATTGGTTGTGAAACGGGGCGGAGTCTAGCAAAGCGCGGTGGAAATTGCAAGCAGAAAATTTTAACGCATTTATAAATGATTTTTAACTCGTTTTCGACTGAGGGATGCAATGCCGAACGGGATGTACGGTGGAGTGAGTTCGTTATTCACAATTATTTTAGTAGTCTTTACTGGCCCGACTTGTTTCGCGTCTCCTTGTAGGGGTGGCCGCCGGAGCGTCCGACGTCGCCTCCAAGCAGGCCCGGGAGCTCGGCGGCGGGGTCGTTCATGGGGCGGGGAGCTTGAAGCCCGTCCCGACGAACTGGGCGATGTCGCGGCCGGTGTCGTCGGCGACGTCGACATTGACGACGCAGGAGCTGCGGCCGTCCTTGCGCCAGCGGGCGGTGGCGACGAGCCGCGAGCCCTTGGGCGCGGCGAGGAAGCTGACCGATCCCCTGGACCAGCCAGACGATTGCGGCAACCAGCGCCACGGCGGCGGACGTCCAGGCGAGGACGCCCTTGGGAAGGACAGTGGCGGCCGTCCCCGCCAGCAGGACCGTCAGGAGGGTCGAGGGCAGGAAGCCGACCAGCGACCCGATCAGGAAGTCGCGCGTCGAGACGCCGGCGCGCGAGAGGAGAATCGTCGTGACGGCGCCGGGGCCTGGCGCCTGCCGCAGGAGAACGACCCCGGAAATGCCGGCGTGCAGGCGCGGCGGACGGCCGAGCCGGGAGAGGCGGCCGCGGGCGACTCGTTCGACGACACGCTGGGCGGTCCGCGTGCGGCACGCGGCGAACAGCGCGTAGTTGCCGGCAAGCGCCCCAAGGAGGGAAACCGCAAAGGCGGCGACGGGTGGCAGGACGAACGCCGCGATTCCGCAGAGCCACAGGCGGGGCGCTCCGACCGCGCAAAGGACCGTCGTGGCCGCCAGGGCGGCGGGGATGGCGAGGAGCAGGCTCATGGTGCATCCCTCGCGCCGTCCGGCGGTTGCGGACTGGGCTCGTTGGCGAAATGCGCCCAGACGTAGGCCTTTCTGCCCATCGACACGCGGCCCGTTTCCCGGACGAGCGGCGAATAGCGCTCGACGAGGTTGGTGGCCGCCTTCGCCGGGAACACCGCGAGGCCGGAGCCCTCGGCCGCCATGGCGGCGCGCATCGACTCGTCGTCGTCGAGGCGCAGGCCGCGGCGGTTCGCGTGGAGGGCGAGGGACTCGCCGTCGATGTCGAAGAGGAGGAGCCGCCCGCCGGCGGGGACGGTCCGCTCCACGACGGGAACGAGATCGAACGGCTCCTTGACGGGATTGAGGGCCGGCATCGCGAGGGCACCCAGGCACAGGAAGGCGGCGGCGAGGGCGAGCGCGGGGATCATGGCCCCATGCCGCTTCGCCAAGTCCGTGGCGGGCAGTCCGACGCAAAGTCCCGTCAGGACGGCGCCCGCCACACAGGCGACGGACAGTCCGTTGGCGACGGCGGCGATTATCGAGAAGGACGGCAGCGGATGCAGTTCCAGACCGACGAGCCGGAGCGCAATGGCGGCGGTGGTCAGGAGGACGGGAAGGGCGATGAGGAAGGCCTGGACGGCGTTTCGGTACCACGCCTTCTCCCAGAGGGCGTCCGCGGCTGCGGCGACAATCAGGGCGGCTCCGGGGTAGGCGGCGAGGATGTAGACATCGCGCTTGGACACCGGGACGGAGAAGAACAGGACGACGAAGGCGACCCAGAGCGCGCCCTGGCGGAGCAGCGTTGGGTTGCGCCTTCGGAGGATCGGGACGGCCGCGGGAAGGATGAGCGTCCACGGGAGGAATCCGATCGGGAAATTCGCGGCAAGGTACCAGAAGGGCCGGACGTGGCCGTAGCCGCCCGCCGCCCGCGAGAGGTTTTGGGAAAGGAGGATTTCGCGGAAGTAGGAGGCGGGGGCGCCGGCCAGCGCCGCGGCGGCCAGCCACAGCCCGGGCACGAGGAGGGCGGCGGAGAATCCGAGGCGCCACTGGGCGGGCGAGAGGGCGGGGAAGGGGCCGCCGCGGTCCGGGATGCGGATGGCGGCGACGATCAGGACGGGGAGGACGAGCCCGACCGGTCCCTTCGCCAGCATCGCCAGGCCCGCGCAGAGGAAGGCCGGGAGGGTCTTTGCCGTCGTCGCCACCTTGCCGTCGCGGGAAAGGAAGAGGGCGGCCGCCGACAGGACGAGCCCCGTGAGAAGCGCGTCGATCTGGCCGAATCCCAGGGAGGACCAGAACCGGACCGAGGTGCAGGCGACCAGCACGGCGTAGACCGCCACGCGCCGCCCGGCCAGCCGCGCGGCGATGGAGAAGAACGAGAGCACGGACAGGAACGCGCCGACGATCGTCGGAAGGCGCGAGCCGAACGGCTCGCCGAAGATCGACTCTCCCGCCTGGACGAGCCACATCATGAGAGGCGGCTTGTGGGCGTAGATCTCGCCGTTGCGGCGCGGGACGAGGAAGGAGTGCGTCGCGGCCATCTCGCGCGCGACGTAGACGAAGCGGGCCTCGTCGGGCTCCCAGTGGCCGCGCCGCGCGTACTGGGGCCCCCAGTAGGAGAGGACGAAGAGGAGGCTCGCGATTGCGGGTAGCAGGAACCGGCGCGCGCTAGGCATGGGCGGACTCCTCGACGAACCGGAAGCGGCGCGTCCGGGACTTGAGCCACGCGACGCCGGCCAGGTCGCGGAGCGTGACCTTGAGGCGCCCGAGGTTCGTGTACTTGCTCGCGCCCGCCAGGCGGCGGCGGTGCGCCACGGGCCGCTGCACCACCCTGGCGCCGAGCGCCTGGCAGAGGGCGGGCAGGAAGCGGTGCATGCCATTCCAGTACTGGAGGCGCCGGAGATAGGCGGTGCGGTAGGTCTTGAGGGGGCAGCCCGTGTCGAGGACGCCGTCGCCGAGGACCCGTCGGCGGACGAAGTTCGCGAGGCGGCTCCCCACGCGCTTGGACCAGGCGTCCTGCCGGTCCGCGCGGATGCCGGCGCAGACGTCCGCCCCCTCGTCGAGCATCTGGCGGAGGCAGGCGGCAATGTCGCGCGGGTCGTTCTGGCCGTCGGCGTCGAGCGTCGCCACGATCGGGAAGCGCGCCTTCTGGAAACCGGTCCAGAGGGCGGCGCTCTGCCCGGAGTTCGGGTCGAGGGCGACCACGCGGACGCGGCCGTCGCGGCGGGCGTAGCCGCGCAGGATTTCCCCGGAGCGATCGGACGAACCGTCGTTCACGGCGAGGATCTCGTAGTCCTCGAACACCGCGCAGGCGGCGACGAGCTCCGGCAGGACGGCGTCGAGGCAGTCCTGCTCGTTGTAGACGGGCAGGACCACCGAGACGGGCGGGAGGCGGGATGGCGGGGCATACTGTTGCATGGCGTTTTCCTTGTTTCGTCGGGTTGCGGGCGCAGTCTGCCACGCGGGGATTGCCGCCGTTTTGCCGCAACATTACATTTTGGCAATCTTCGGCCGGCTCCATTGACAGCGGCGGACGGCGCGCCTAGAATGGCCCGCGTGAACATCCTGATCGTCGAGGACGACGCCAAGACCGCCGATTTTGTCGAACGGGCCTTCCGCCAGGACGGCTTCGCCACGGTCGTCGCGCGCGACGGCGAGGAGGCGCTGGACCGCGTCCGCGTCGGGGACTTTGACGTCGCCGTCGTCGACATCCTGCTTCCGAAGCGGGACGGTCTCTCTCTCATCCGGGAGATCCGGCGGCTGGGAAAGGCCTTCCCCATCATCGTCCTGAGCGCGCTCGGCTCCGTCGAGAACAAGATCGACGGCCTGGAGGCGGGCGGCGACGACTACCTCGCCAAGCCCTTCTCCGTGGCGGAGCTCCTGGCCCGCGTGCGCGCCCTCCTGCGCCGCGCCTCGTCCGTCGCCGAGGAGACCTCGCTCCGGGTCGATGACCTCGAGCTCGACACGCGGTCCCGCAAGGTCTTCCGAGCCGGCGTCCGCATCGACCTCCAGCCGCTCGAATACCAGCTGCTCGAATACCTCATGCGCAACCGCGGCCGCGTCGTCTCCCGGACCACGATCATGCAGCACGTCTGGGAGTACGACTTCGACACCGGCACGAACATCGTCGAGTCGCGGATGTGCCGGCTGCGCGAAAAGGTGGACAAGCCCTTCGGCAGGAAGCTGATCAGGACCGTCCGGGGGTTCGGCTATGTCCTCGACTAGGAGCCGCCCCTTCGCCACGCTCCGCTCGCGCATCGCGGGCGCCTACCTCGCCCTGTTCGGGCTGCTGCTGCTCGTGGGCTTCGCGACCCTCTACGGCATCTACGCAGCCCGGCAGATCCGCCAGGCCGAGGCGAACCTCGACTTCCAGTTCGCGGAGTTTTCCGCGGAATACCTCACCGGGTCCGAGTACACCGGGCCGGAGCGTGCAATCGGATGGGACGACGTCCCCCCCGCGATTCGCGCGGCCATCGCCCGCGCCCATCCGGACGTCCGCCCGGTCTGCTGCTTCTCCGACGGGCCGTCGCGCTACTGGATCGCCGGCGAGCGCGACGGCGAGGCGTTCGTCTTCGACCTGGCCGCTCCGGACTACCGCGTCGAGGCGGTCCGCCTGTCGCCCCCGGATCGCGTCGGTCACATGGCGTTCCAGTTCTCCGATGAAAAGCACGAGGTCGGGGAGCGGGACTCCATCAACCTCCTCCTCTCGCCCGACGGCCGCGAGATCCTCGCCTCCACGCCCGTTTCGCGGGAGACGGCGGAGCGCCTCGCCGCCGCCGGCCTCGCGCTTGCGCCGGAGGCGCGCGGGACGGCGACGGTCGGCCGAGGACACTGGCGCGTCGGCCGAGAAAGAGCCTTCGACGGACGGATCTTCGTCTTCGCCCACCTCTACGACGCCCGCTCCATGCGGCTCATCCTCGTCACGGGCGTCGTCTGCCTCGCGCTGACGCTCTGCCTCGGTAGCGCCCTCGGCTGGCTCCTTTCGGGCGTCTTCGTGCGAGGCATCAACGCCCTGCTGGCCGGCGCGGAGAAGGTGCGCGCGGGGGACTACACCGTCCGCGTCCCCCGCGTTGGCAGCGGGCGCGAGATCGACGCCCTCGTCGAGGGGTTCAACGCGATGGTCGCGGAGACGGAGACCGTCGTGACCGACCTCCGGACCATCTCGGACAACATCGCGCACGACCTGCGCACCCCGATCACCCGCCTGCGCGGGCGGGCTGAGCTGGCGTTCTCCTCCGGCGACAGCGCCGGGCTCGCCGAGGACGTCGCCGAGGAGTGCGCCTCGATGCTGTCGATGATCAATGCCATGCTCGAAATCGCGCGGACGGAGGCGGGCAGCCGCACCGCTCACCGCGAACCGATCGACGCCGGACAGGTCGCCGCGGAGTCCGTCGAGCTGTTCTCGACGCTGGCCGAGGACCGCGGCCTCTCGCTTTCGCTGGCCCGGCCCGATCGCGAGATCCCGGTCGCGGTTCAGCGCGACCACCTGCAACGACTTTTCGCCAACCTCCTCGACAACGCCCTGAAGTTCACCCCGCGCGGCGGGCGCGTGGCCGTCTCCGTGGCGTCGGACGGCCCGACGGCCACCCTGATCGTCTCCGACTCCGGCCCCGGAATCGAGGAGAAGGACCTTCCGCACGTCTTCGACCGTTTCTACCGCTCCGACCGCAGCCGGAACGTGCCGGGCAACGGGCTGGGGCTCGCCCTCGTCAAGGCGATCGCGACCCTCTACAACGGCCGGGTCGGCATCCGGTCGGCGCCCGGCGCGGGCACCGCCGTTTCCGTCACCCTGCCCGCAAGCCGTCGTTCGTGAGGTTCTTCACGGTCCTGGGCGGTCCCTCCCCCGGCGCGCCGAGCGCGGCGCCGAGGTCGCGCAGCGAGGCGCGGAGGGAATCGAGCTTGGCGGCGGGGTCGCAGATTCGGCGTGCGAGGGCGTCGGCCGTTTCGTCGCCGCAGCCCCAATGGGGCACTCGCCTCAGGACGAACTGTCGCAAATCCTCGCGCCCCTCCCAGTCAGCGAGCAGGACGGCGCGGAAGTCGTCGAAGGAGATCATCCCACGGTCGAAGACCA
>CAMNCG010000198.1 GCA_946534105.1 uncultured Verrucomicrobiota bacterium | reverse complement strand
AAATCACCGAGCGCGCCGGCTTCGCGCGCGAAAGCCATCTGGGGCGCCTGTTCCGTCAGGCCACCGGCCGCTCCATGCTCTCGTGGCGCCGCGAAAACCGCGACGCCGTCGAATTCTGAATCACCGACTCCGGTCAGTCTTCCAGCAGGATGTCGCGGAGGCGGGCGATCTCCTCGGGCGTGATGCCGCAGTCGAGGAGGTAGAGCTGGCAGCGGCGCTGCCAGGTGTCGCCCGGCTTGCCGTATCTGCCGATGCCGTCCGTGAGGTGCAATTCGCGGCACCAGAAGTCGGGTTCGTTCTCGTGCGCGTCGTCGGGAATGTTCGGGTAGAAGGTCGACTCCCAGTCGGTCTCGATGTCGTGCTGCGGGACGCCAAGCGCCCCGAGCAGCACGTAGGCGAGCGATCCGGTGCGGTCCGCGCCGCCAATGCAGTGGAAGTAGATCGGGTAGTTCGCCGGATCGCAGAAGACGCGGATGTTCGCCGCCATGGTCTTCTTGTTGTGGTCGTGGTAAATGGAGCGGTAGGCGGGCGACGAGCGCTCGATGAAGCGGACGCCGGAACCGAGCGGCGATTCGGTCATGTCAACGGTCTCGCCCTTGCCGCGCAGGTCGAGGTCGGTGCGGATGCCGAGCGTCCGGGTGAAATACTTGACGTCCTCCACGGTGAGGCGGTTGCGGCCCTGCGTTTCGCCGGTGACGGAGTTGTAGTTGAGCCCCTGGCCGCGGAAGGCCATGCCCTGCCGGACGCGGTGGCCGTCGGCGGTGCGCCAGCCGCCGAAGTCGCGGATGTTGTGGACGTTGCCCTCGATCTCGATCCAGCGCGGGGCGCGGTCCTCGGTGGCGAACGCGGCGACGTCCGAGCGCACGACCGGGCCTTTCTTCTGCCCTTCCTCGGACTTTCCAAGTCCGGTGACGCGCCAGTAATACTGCCGCGCGACTTCGAGATTGGCGCGGGGCACCGTGTAGGCGACGCGCTCGCCGCCCACGCCGTCGATGTCCTGGTCCGTCTCGCGTCCCGTCGCCGGATCGACGTTCTTCACGCCCACGTACCAGACGCGCGCGTCGGAGAGATCGGGGCTTTTTCCGATTTCAAGCTTCCACGGCCCGGTCTCGCCCTCGGTGGCGCACCACGTGAGGACGAAGGGCCTGGACTTGCGCCAGAACGGGTCGTGGCGGATGCCCTTGCCGCCGTGCTCGCGGTCCTCGCGGAAGAGCGCGATGCGCTCCGCGAGCGTGGGCAGGTCCATGACCTTCTTCTGCGCGTCGGGCACGAGCGCGACGGTCTCGCCGCCGGCGGGCGAAATGGGCACGAGCGCGGCGCGGGCGGGTGCTGCGACAAGCGCGAGAAACGCGAAAAACGCGATGGGAGAAGCGGAGGCGCGGAGTTTCATGGCGGGAATCATAGCATGGAAAGCGGGGTCAGACAATATGGGGGATAGACGAAGATCGTCTTCATCCCGGGACGTGCGTCACCCGAACAAGCGTGGATCGCGCAGTTTTGCGAGGAGAGACTCCTCCATGGACGGCGTCGCCATGCGGGCAAGCATCGGCCAGTAGGAGGACATCCGACACGGCGAACGGACGGCCCTCAAATGTGCTAGACTTCCCCGCGTCCGGTCGTTTCCGGCCGGAAAGGACAACTCACGCACGACATGAAAAAAGCAGACATCGGACTCGTCGGGCTCGCCGTCATGGGCGAAAACCTCGGCATGAACATGGAATCGAAGGGCTTCACCGTCGCCGTCTACAACCGCACCGTGGAAAAAGTCGACGCCTTCGTGAACGGCCGGGGCGCCGGAAAGAACTTCATCGGAACCCATTCGCTCGAAGAACTCGCCGCGAACCTCGAAAAGCCGCGGAAAGTCTTCCTGATGGTCAAGGCCGGCGCCGCGGTGGACGGCATGATCGAGAAACTCCTCGGCATCCTCGAACCCGGCGACGTCATCATCGACGGCGGCAACAGCCACTTCCCGGACACGATCCGCCGCACGAAGCTCGTCGAGGAGAAGGGTCTGCTCTACGTCGGCACCGGCGTTTCCGGAGGCGAAGAAGGGGCGCTCAAGGGCCCGAGCCTGATGCCCGGAGGGTCCCCGGCGGCCTGGCCGGTCGTGAAACCGATCTTCCAGGCGATCTGCGCCAAGACGGAGGACGGGTCCCCGTGCTGCGACTGGGTGGGGGAAAATGGCGCCGGGCATTTCGTCAAGATGGTCCACAACGGCATTGAATACGGCGACATGCAGCTCATCTGCGAGAGCTACCAGCTCATGCGCGACGCGCTCGGGATGTCGGACGACGAAATGCACGAGGTTTTCGCCGACTGGAACCGGACGGAGCTCGATTCCTACCTGATCGAAATCACGCGCGACATTCTCGCGCACAAGGACGAGGACGGTTCCCCGCTCGTGGAAAAGATCCTCGACACCGCCGGCCAGAAGGGAACGGGCAAATGGACCGGGATCGCCGCGCTCGACGAAGGCGTCCCGCTCACCCTCATCGGCGAAGCCGTCTTCGCGCGCTGCCTCTCGGCGATGAAGGACGAACGCGTCGCCGCCGCGAAGGCCTACGCGCGAAAGATTCCCGCGTTCGAAGGCGACCGGAAGGAATTCGTCGACGCGATCCGCCAGGCCCTTTTCGCCTCGAAGATCGTTTCGTACGCGCAGGGCTACACGCTCATGCGCACCGCCGCGAAGACCTACGGCTGGAACCTCAACTACGGCGGCATCGCCCTCATGTGGCGCGGCGGATGCATCATCCGAAGCGTCTTCCTCGGCAAGATCAAGGAAGCGTTCGACCGGAACCCGGAGCTCGCGAACCTGCTGCTCGACCCGTACTTCAAGGAAACCGTGTCGAAGCTCGTCCCGGCGTGGCGCCACGTCGTCGCCCAGGCCGCGCTCTCGGGCGTTCCCGCTCCGGCGATGTCCTCCGCGCTGGCCTGGTTCGACGGCTACACCACCGAGCGCCTCCCGGCGAACCTCCTGCAGGCGCAGCGCGACTATTTCGGCGCGCACACCTACGAACGCCTCGACGCTCCGCGCGGCCGGTTCTTCCACACCGACTGGACCGGCCACGGCGGCAAGGTGTCAGCCTCGACGTACAACGCCTGAGCCCTGCGAAAGCGCACTTGCCGATGGATGCGCCGAGACCGATTTCCACCCGTTGGCTCGCCGTCGCCGTGACCTTCGCGGCGGCGTGCGCGGCCTGCGGCGCAACGTTTCGGTTCGTCCAGATCTCCGACACGCATCAGGGGCCGGCCCTCCACCAGTGGCGCTACCGCAAGGCGGTCTCGGAAATCAACGCCCTGCCCTTCCCCGTCGAGTGCGTGATCCACACGGGCGACATCGTCTGCAACGGCGTCAACAGCCCGGAGGTGGCCGGTGTCGCCGCGGAAATCTTCGGGTTGATCGCCGCGCCGAAGATCATGTGTCCCGGCAACCACGACCTTCTTTTCCAGTACTCGGACCCGACGAACCGGTTTCTCCGGTCGGCCGCCGCGTACGAAACGTTCTTCGGGCCGCTGGCGCAGGCACACGAAACTTCCAACGCGCTCTACGTGGCGGTCTGCACCGAAAGCATCCGCCGGAAGGACGCGCCCGACCTTCCGGGTTTCGACCCGCTCGCGTGGCTCGAAGAGCGACTTTCCCGGTCGCCGGACAAGCCGGCGTTCGTCTGCACGCACGTCCCGGACTGCGACGACTACCGGGACGGATCGTTCGTCCCCGCCTGGGAAAACGCCGAAAACCTCGCGGCGTGGCGCGCGCTTCTCGCCCGTCATCCGAACGTCGTCGCCGTCCTCGCCGGGCACTTCCACCGCAACGCCTGCGTCGCGCATGCCGACGGCCCTCCGACGATCGTCGCGCCGTGCTTCGCGTCGTTCTGGCAGCGGCAGGCCGCATACCGCCTCTTCACGTACGAGGAAGGCCGCCTCTCGTGGCAGGACGTCTACGTGGAAGACCCGCCTCCCGGGACGCACATCAACCGGCTCGGCTTCGCCGTCGACCCCGCCGACGACTCGCCGCCGCCGGCGCACCCCGTCGACACCGCCGCGGAAACGAACGGCGGATGAACGGAAAACAAGGCCTTACGGACTCGCGTCAAGGACGCGGCGCCGCCGCGGCAGCGCCGTCGATCCCGAGACCGTAGAGGGCGAAATCGCCCTTGAGCGGATCGTCGGGGAAGATTTCGGCAAGGCGAAGCGTGAGGCCAAGCGCCGACTGCATGGTCGGGGCCTTGGAATAGAGCAGCCCGAGCCTGTGGGCCTGCTGCGCGACATGGACGTCGAGCGGAACGACGAGCGTGCGCCGGTCGATCCAGCTCCAGAGCCCCAGATCGACGGGAGACCCGGTGCGGACCATCCATCGCATGAACATGCACAGACGCTTGCACGCCGACGCGGTGTCCTGGGGCACGACGGGCGCGCAACCGCTTTCGCGGAAGCGCTCGCACAGCGCCTCGACGGTGCCGACGCCGTCCGTCGCGACGGATTTCGCGAACGCGCCGAGAGAGCCGTTCTCGCGCAGGACGTCGGCAAGCGTCGCGAAGAACTTCGCCATCTTGGAGCGGGGAAAAATGCGGTAGAAGCACGACATGTCGTCGTCGCGGAACATCGCGCGCCACCCGCCGGCAAGCGTCCATCCGTGCACGTCGCCCCCCGAGGCCGAAACGATTTCGCCGATCTTCGCAAGGAACTGGGGCCGACTTCCGTAACTCAGCGCGGCGGCGACAAAGGCCGTGGTTTCGCGATTGACGGCACCCTTCGCCGCACGGGGAAACCGGACCGGATCGTCCGCGACAAACGCCGCCGTTTCGTACTGGTCGGCGAGCCGTCGCAGAAGAGCCGCGACATCGTCCATTCCCGACTTGGCGGGAACGTAAGGCGTTTCCAGCATGGCACCTAGGCGGTCGCCACGACCGGTCCGCGCTTCGCCAATTCGGCCTCCAGCGCCCGGGCGAACTGGTCGGGGCACGAGGTCTTCCCGCCGGAACGGGGGCACGGAACGCCTTTCAGCGCCGCAACGAGGTCTCCGGCCTTGCGGCCGACGGCGAGGCGCGCCACGCCGACGGTGTTGCCGGGGCAACCGCCCTTGAACGAACAGGCCCGAACGACCCCGTCGCCGTCGAGGTCGAAGGAGACCGACGCGGCGCACGTGCCGGACATCTTGTATTCTTGCATCTTGAACGTTCTCCGTGTCGCGCCCTTGTCGGCCTCGCGCCGCACCCGGTGCGCAACGACGCCCATCCTAGCAAAAGTTTCCGGGGGACGCAACCGTGCGCGAAATCGGACGGCGTGATATGCTTTTCGCGACCGAAAGGAGCCTTCATGACCCTGAACCCGCTCGTCGCGGCGGCAGCCGCAACCCTCCTCCCGCTCACGGCCGCGCCGTCACGCGGCGGAATCCTGATCGACGGCCGCGCGCCCGCCGACGGCGACCGGGGACGCGGCTGGTCGTTTTCCGGAGGCGAACTGCGCCTCACCGGGGCCGAGGACGTCTCGCTCGGCGGCTTCGCGACAAACGGCGAAGTGCGGATTTGCGTCGAAAAGCCGTCCTCTCTCGTCCTTTCGGGTCTCGTCCTCGCGGCGCCGGACGCGTGCGCGCTCGGCATCGCGCCAGGCGCCTCGCTCGCGCTCTCGGTTTCGGGAACGAATTCGATTTCCTCCGGCTCGGAGAAGGCCGGCGTCGAAGTGCCGGCCGGAGCCTCGCTTCGCGTTTCCGGGTGCGCGGAGGGCGCCGTTCTTGAAACCCGCGGCGGAGCATCGGCTGCGGGAATCGGCGGAACCGGGGGATTTGGCGACGGCGGCTCGTGCGGTGAAGTCGCCGTCACGGACGGCGTCCGCCTCCTCGCTTTCGGCGGATCGAACGGCGCCGGCATCGGCGGCGGATGGGGCGGAGACGGCGGCGTCCTCTCGGTCTCCCGGGGCGCGACCGTCATCGCGACCGGCGGCTGGAACGCGCCGGGAATCGGCGGCGGTCGCGATGGCAGAAGCGGAACGACCACCGTCGCCCGGGCGCGCGTCGAGGCCCGCGGCGGCGCGTCCGCCCCGGGGCTCGCCGGACGGGTCCGAATCGAAGGCGGATGCGTTCAGGCCCGCGCGGGCGCGGGTTCGGACTCCACGCCGGACGCCGTGTTCCCGGCGGACGGCGGCGACGGCCTCGTGCTTTCGTCGGGCACCCTGTTCGCGGCGCCCGACCGCGTGGTCGGCGGAGCGTCGGCTCCCGACGGAACACCGCTTTCCCCCTTTGCGATTCCCCTCGGCACGAATTCGGTCGCCGCGCTGGAAGCGGCGGCCGGCATCGATCTCTCCGGCGCGGAGCCGGACGAATCCGGAACCATCGTCGTGTGGCTCCCTCCGAACGTCACGGAAATCGAACTGGGGGGAACGAAGTACGTCCTCCGCAAAATAACGGAACCGACCGGCGTTTCCGTGAACGGAACGGACGCCGCGGCCGGCGCCGGCCCCGGGTGGTCGTGGACCGAGCCGGACTTGCGTCTTTCCGGGCAGGGCCCGTTTGCGCTCTCCGGCACGAACGCCGACGGACGTGTGCGACTCGCGGTCGTCGCCACGGAGTGCGCGCTTTTGCTCGACGGACTTTCGATCGACGGCTCGAGCGGAAACGCGCCCGCGTTGCGGATCGCGCCCGGATCCGCCGCGCGGATCGAGCTGGCCGGAACCAATTCGCTCGTCTCCGGCAAAGGATGCGCCGGCCTTCAGGTCGAGCGAGGCGCTTCCGTCCGCCTCGCGGCGGCGACCGTGCTCCACGGCGTTGGGTCGGGCGTCCTCGTCGCGGCCGGAGGGCGGCAGGGCGCCGGCATCGGAGGGGGCGTCCGGGGGGACGCCGGCGCGGTGGCGGTCGAAAGCGGGGAAATCCTCGCCGCAGGAGGCGCCGAGGGGGCCGGCATCGGAGGCGGATCGTGGGGCGAGGGGGCCGACGTGGAAATCGCGGGCGGCTTCGTCCGCGCGCTGGCCGGAACCGAAGCCGCCGCCGTGGGAGGAGGAAAGTTCCGCCCCGCGGGCTCTTTCCGCATGAGCGGCGGCACGCTCGTGCCGGACGCGCAGCCGGAATGCGCGCTCGTGGGCGGCGGAGCGGGAGCCCCGAACCCCTCGCGCGGAGACACCGAGATCACGGGCGGCAGCCTGGTCGCGGCCGCGGCGCGCGTGATGCCGCGCCCGAAGCGCGACGGAGCGGCGTACACGACACGGCGGGG
>CAMNCG010000197.1 GCA_946534105.1 uncultured Verrucomicrobiota bacterium | reverse complement strand
TGCCGCGGGGCGCGGCGGCCGTGGCCGGTGTTGCGGGAAAGACCGTAGGACATGGGAGGGTTGAGGGGCGGGGTGGGAGATGGGAGCGGGAAAGAGAGTGTGAGGCGCGGGAAGGAGAACAGGGGGAGCGGGAACGAGAGTGTGTGGGGAGTGGGGTGGAACCCTTGGCGGAAATACGGGCGTGAAAGCGAAGGGAAGAATACACGGAAGCAAGAAAATTGTCAAATTAACGAATATGATTATATTCAATGAATAATACTTCGAGAATTCGGTGATTACTGAGGGGTGGAAAAAGAAGGCAAAAACGGAGAGGCGGCCAAGCGGACGTGGCTCGGCGCGATGTCCGTCCGGAGCGGAGGAACGCGCGGCGCGGAGTTTCGCGCGGAAGGCGGCGTCCCGACCCGTGGTCCGTCCGAAGCGGAGGAAAGCGCGGCGCGGAGTTTCGCGCGGAAGGCGGCGTCCCGACCCGTGGTCAGTCCGAAGCGGAGGAAAGCGCGGCGCGGAGTTCCGCGCGGAAGGCGGCGTCCCGACCCGTGAAGGACGGACCGGAGGCGTCGAGAAGCGCGAGCGCCTCGCGGGCCTCGCCGGGGAAGCCCGCGTCGAGAAGCGCGCGGGCGAAGTGGAGTCGGATGGGACGGTCGGATCCGGGCGGGGAAAGACCTTTTTTCACGGATTCGGAGGCCCGCTCCGCGGCTTTTCCGAGGGTTTCCCGGGCTTCGGAGAACCGCGACTGCGCAAGAAGCGCCAGACCGAGGGTGTCGAGGATCTCGTGCTGACCGGGATCGAGCGCGAGCGCCTCGCGCGCGAGGCGCTCCGAGCCGGAAAAATCACCTTCGAGGTAGAGCGCCCAGGCGAGGTCGCCGCGCGGCAGCGGGCTGTCCCAATGGGCGGCGGAGCGCTCCAGAAAGGCCTTGGCCGAGGCGATGCGCCCGGCGCCGAGGGCGAGCGAGCCCATGATGTAGTTCGCGAACCCGTGATCGGGCGTGAGTTCGAGCAGACGCCGGGCGTGGACCTCGGCGCGCGGACGATCCTGAAGCGCGTAGTCAAGGCGCAAAATCTGGTTCACGACGCCGGGCAGACCGGGACGGGCGGCGTCCGCGATGCGGAATTCGTCGCGCGCCTCGGCGAACTGGCCGTCGAAAAGGTGCAGCATCGCGCCCGCGACGGCGCCCTGGAACGCGCGGACCGAAGGATCGAGCCGAAGCAAGGAGACGATTTCCTCCATGCGCCGGCGCAGCGCGGCGCGGTCCGGCTCCTCCGCGGAGGCGAAACGGAGCGAAAGAAGGGAAAAGAGGTCGAGCAGCAGATCCGGATCCCGAGGCGCGGCGGCAAGGGCGTCCGCGACGACCTTCTCCGCCGCGTCAAAGTCCTTCGACTGCACGTGGAAGCTCATGCGGGCCCGCACCAGGCGCGAATCGGGAACACCGGCCCTTGCGAGCCGGTCGAAAAGCGGCGCGGCGCCTTCGAGGTCGCCAAGCGAAAGACGGGCGCCGAGAAGGCCCTCGAGCGCGACAACGCTGTCCGGATCGCCTTTGAGCGCTTCGGAGAAGGCGCGCTCGGACGCCGCGGCGTCGCCGACGCCGCCGGTCACGGCGCCGAGGGCGAGCAGCAGCGGGGAGACGCCGCCCGCGGCGTCGCGCGCGAGCAAGCCGTCTCGAACGGCGCTTTCCAGAACCCCGATCGCAAGGCCCGGCTGCTCGGCTTCGGCCCAGGAAATTCCCAGCGACGCGAAGGCGTCGGGCGACGCGATGCGGCCCTGCGACCGTGAAATCTCCCACACGTCGAGCGGGCCTTCGAGCCGGTGACGAAGCGTCGCGAGATCCCGTTCCGCCCGCTCCCGCTCCGCCGCGAGCCCCGCGCGACCGAGGGCGTCGCGAAGGTTGAGCGCCGCGGAGAGATTCGACGGGGCGAACGCGTGGACGCTGCGCCAGAGCGCGAGGGCGTCGGCCGGCCGGCCGGACACGTCGAGCCAGTATGCGAGGTCGTTGCCGACGAACGACACGCGCTGCCGAACGATGCGGGCCGCCGCGAGAAGCGCCGGGGAGGCGTCCTCCGGAACGGCGGCAAGCTCGCTCTGCAACCGCCGCGCGACGGCGCGCCAGGCCTCGACGTTCGCGCCGACGGGATCTTCTCCGCCCTCGCCGAGCGGATCGGAAAGCGGCGCATCCGCGGGCGCACCGACGAAGCAGAGTCCGCGGGGATAGGCGCGGTAGGGGCCGAAATTCCAGAGGTCGGGGAAATACGTGAGCGCGACACGGCTCCGGGCCTCGGGATCGCGACCGACGTATTCGCGGAAAAACGGCAGGATGCCGAGATCGAACGCATTGCGAAGAGCGGGGTCGGCGATTTTCTCGCGCAGGAGGCGACGCCCGACGGAGAGCGGCGGATCGGCGACGTTCACGACCGCGATGTCGACGCCGCGCTCGCGGGCGCGGATGCGCACGATGTCTTCAAGAATGAAGTCCGTGACTAGCAAATCCCGCCCGCCGAGACCGTCCACGACGGCGTCAACGTAGGTGAGGAGGAAATGCGCGGTCCGGGTGTCCGCCGCCGCACGCCCGATCCTTGCCTCGAACGCGAAGAAGACGGCCGTCGCGGCGAAAAGCGCGCAGCGCAGCGCGAGACCGAGCGCACGGGCTCCCGGAAACGAATGCGGTCCCTTGCGCGCGAAGGCGAAAAGCGCGCGCTGGTGGACGCAAAGCACGCAATAGGCGAAGCAAACTGACGCCATCGCGTGGGAAAAGATGAGTTCCGACCGGAATCCGAGCAGCCCCCACGGCGAGTACTTCGAGCAGGACAGCACGACGGCCGACGCGGCGAAAATCGCGAACTCAAGGAACCGAAGCGCGAAATGCGACATGCCGTCGAGACTCCAGCGCCCGACGGCGAGAAACGAAAGGAATGGCAGAAACGCGAGGGCGCCGAGGACGATCCAGTGCGGCTGGACAAACGCGGCGAGTGCGGAAAGGGCGTTCGCGAGCAGCAGCGCCGCCGAGACCGAGCCGGGACCGGACCACCCCAGGAGCCGGAACGACTCCCCGTGCATGAAGGAAACCGTGCACAGCGCGACCGTCGCGCCGGCGGACAGCCCGAAAAGGAAGAGCGGAAGCCCGAGCGAAAGCCACAGCGTGCGCTCGCTGCGGATGGCGGAAACGAACGCGACGACGGCGAACACCGGCAACGCCTGCACCGCGGCGCCGGACTGCGTGCAGAGCGCACCGTAGAGAACGGCGGAAAAGCAGAGCGGCGCAAGCCGGTCGGACGCGAAGTTGCGGACCTGAAGATACGACGCCAGGACGAGCATCGCGAAGTGAAAGGAATCCGCGTTGACGCGCGTCGAGGCCGTCCAGTACGGCGCGCCGAGGCCAAGGCCGAGAACGGACAGGACGCCCGCGATGCGAGGCACGCGCCACCCCCAGCGCTCGCCGTCCGTCACGCCGGCTCGCAGATGCACGAGGTCGAGCATGAGCCGGAAGATCGCCACGACGAGCAGATATTGAAAAAAAAGTCCGGCGCAGGAAAAGAAAAGGGTCCACGCCGCCGCCGCGGACGTCCGGCACGACTCCCCGGCGACGCCGGAAAGGACGCGGAAAAGGCCGACGAAGATCTGCTCCGACGGGATCGGCGGCGGCTCGATGCCGAAAATCGTCGCGACGTAGCGCGCCGAATTGCCGGGAAAAACCCAGAAAAAGGACGTGGCCCCGTGGAGAACCGCGAAAAACGCGGCCAGCGCGAGCGCGATCATACCATCGATCCGCTCCGACAGCTTGCGGCCAATCGGATTTTCGTCCGCGGCGAAATCCCACCCGCCGCCGACCCGGTCCTTCACACTCCGGAGCCGCCGTTTCGGCTTCGCTCCGCCCGCCTTCCCGTCCTCTCCGACCGGCTGATCACCGAATGTCCGTTCCGCAAAATCCATGTCGGACCGGGATTCTAGCCAAACCCCCGCCGAAGTTCAATCGGAAGGCCCCGCCTCCTTCGGGATGCGGATCTCGGGATTCGGGTTTCGCGCGGAATTCGGAATTTTGAGGGGGTTTTTGGTAAAATGGGGGCAACTTCAACAAAAGCCAAACGCCATGCCCGACCTCAAGCAAGCCTACAAGACCATCATGGACGACCATTTCACGCCCGCGATGGAGATTTCGTTCATCGACGGCGATTCGCGCCAGACTCTCCGCTACGAGAAGGTGGGATGGGTCGTGGACGGGGTCCGCAAGGGCCTTCGCTACGGCGAGAATCCCGGCCAGGAAGCCGCCGTCTACAAACTCGTGAACGGCAACCTCGCCCTCGGCGACGTGCATTCGATCGATCCGGGCAATCCGCTCGCCTCCGAGCCGGAGCTGCTCCAGACCGGCAAGCATCCCGGCAAGACCAACCTCACCGACGCGGACAACGCGCTCAACATCCTGCGCTACCTCCAGGACAAGCCCTGCGCGATCATCGTCAAGCACAACAACCCCTGCGGCGTCGCGCTCGGCTCCACGCTGGCGGAGGCCTACTACCGCGCCAACAAGGCCGACCGCCTCGCGGCGTTCGGCGGCTGCATCGCGCTCAACCGCGAATGCGACCTCGAGACCGCGAAGCTGATCGCGGAGAACTACGCCGAGGTCGTCGTCGCGCCGGAGTTCGCCCCGGGCGTGATGGACGTCTTCGCCGAAAAGAAGAACCTGCGCGTGATGCGCATCGGCAACATGGCGCGCCTTTCCGAGTACGCCGCGAAGCGCGTCGTCGATTTCAAGAGCCTCATCGACGGCGGCGTCGTCGCGCAGTGGTCCTTCTCCCCGCTCGCCCGCAAGGGCTCGGACTTCCTCCCGGCGGAGGTGACGCGCAAGGACGGCTCCGTCCACAAGATCGCGCGCCAGCCCACGGCGCGGGAGATGGACGACCTCGTCTTCGGCTGGCTCGTCGAGGCCGGCGTCACCTCGAATTCCGTCCTCTACGTGAAGGACGGCTGCACGGTCGGCATCGGCACCGGCGAGCAGGACCGCGTCGGCGTCGCGGAGATCGCGCGCGACAAGGCCTACCGCAAGCTCGCGGACTGGTTCGCGTGGGAGAAGTGGCAGACGCCGTACAACGAGCTGCGCGGCAAATTCGGCGAAGAGGACGGGAAAAAGAAGGAGGCGGAGGTCGACGAGATGTCGAAGGCCGAACACGGCGGCATCGCGGGCTCCGCGATGGTCTCCGACGCGTTCTTCCCGTTCCGCGACGGCGCGGAGGTCGGCATCCGCGAGGGCGTGACGGCGATCGTCCAGCCCGGCGGCGCGCTGCGCGACTGGGACGTGATCGACTGCTGCAACGAACACGGCGTGGCGATGGTCTTCACCGGCCAGCGCTCGTTCAAGCACTGAGGGACGGCGGCGCGGGGCGCGCGGCGTTGCGCGCGCCCCGCGCGACATGCGCCGCACCGCCGGCGCGGCGCGGACCGAGAACAAGGACGACACCGACACGGAGGCGAACCATGCCGCAAAAAACTCTTCTTGCCGCCTTTGCCGCGCTTTCGCTCTGCTTCGCTCCGCCGTGCCGCGCCGCGGAACCGGACGCCGCGGACGAAGAACCGTGCCCGGGCGGGGTCTGTCCCGTCCCGGCGTTTGCGGTCGCGCCGCCGGACGAAGAACCGTGCCCGGGCGGGGTCTGTCCCGTCCCGGCGGGCCTTTTGGCTCCCGATCCCGGACCGGAGGCGGCGCAAGCCGTGCGGGAGGGGGAGCCGGACGCGCTCGCCGGCTTCCGTGCGGTGCGGACGCTCGCGGGCGATCCGGGGCCCCGCGCGTTCGTGGCCTTCCTGCGCGGAGAAGAAGCGGAGGAGAGCGCGTTCGAGGCGGCGATGCGGCGCGGCGGCGCGCCGCTCCTCGCGCTCGCGCTCGTGCTCGCGGGGCTCCTTCTCAACCTCACGCCGTGCACGCTGCCGCTCGTGCCGGTGAATCTCGCGATCCTCGGGATCGGCGCGGGCCGGGCGACGCGCGCCCGCGGCGCGGCCGTGGGGGCGGCGTTCGGCGCGGGCATGGCGGCGAGCTACGGAACGCTCGGCCTCGCCGCCGCCGGGACGGGGCGGACGTTCGGGGCGATCAACGGCTCGGCCGCGTTCGCGTTGGCGGTCGGCGCGACGTTCGCCGTCATGGCGCTCGCGTCGGGCGGAGTCCTGCGCGTCGATTTCTCTTCGTTCCGCAATCGTCTTCCGCGCCCGGGCGGACGTGCCGGGGCGCGGGGCGCCTCCGGCGGCGCGCGGGACGCGGGAAAGCTTTCGCCCGCGCGTCTTTTCGCGGCGTTCGCGGCCGGCGCGGGCTCGGCGGCGCTTGCGGGGGCGTGCGTGGCGCCGGCGCTCGTTTCGGCGCTCGTCCTCGCGGCCGACCTCGTGGGGCGCGGCGTCCGCGCCGGCGCGCTCGTGCCGTTCGCGCTCGGGCTGGGAATGGGCCTGCCGTGGCCGTTTCTCGGCGCGGGTCTCGCGGCGCTTCCGAAGCCGGGCCGGTGGATGGGGCGCGTGAAGACCGCCTTCGCCCTCGTTTTCGCGGCGGCGGCGTGCGTCTACTTCGCGCGGGCGTGGCGGATCGCCGGCGCCGCGGAGGACCGCCGTGCCGGAAGAGCGACGGCTCCGAACGGCCTCGTGTGGCTCCTCGACCCGGCGGAGGCGACCGCGGCGGCCGAAAAAGCCGGCAAGCCGCTGCTGGTCGATTTCACGGCCGACTGGTGCGGCGTCTGCCGCAAGATGGAGACGGGCACGCTGACCGATCCGGAGGTGCGCGCCGCGATCGAGGAACGCCATGGCCCGGCGCTCCTGCGCTTCGACTGCACGGACACGTCGGACCCGGCCGTCCGCGACGTCCTGGAACGTTTTGCGGTACCGGGGCTTCCGTTCTTCGCGGTGCTGCAGAAGTGACCGGGAGCCGGGAGCCGCGCTTCGCGCGGAGCCACGAAACCGGCGCCGGGCGCGCGGCTCCGCCGCACGGCCCGGCACGTCCGTCCGTCTTCGCCGAGCGCGATGCGCTCGGCGCCGCCTGACGGCCGCGCCGGACGTTCCTGCGGACCTCGCCCGCCGCCGGGACACGAACCGGGCCTCCGGCCCGACACGAAACACCACGAAACCATTCCGCCTGCCGCCTCTTGTCCTTGCGTGTACCCGGAAAAACACGAAACCGCTCCGCCGGGCGGCCTCTTGTCCTTGCGGGGCAGGAGGTTCGTGTTTTTTCGTGTGCCGCGAAGCGGCGTTCGTGTCCCGGACGGCGGG
>CAMNCG010000196.1 GCA_946534105.1 uncultured Verrucomicrobiota bacterium | reverse complement strand
AGGCGTCGTTCGCGTTGTAGTCCTTCGGGCATGTGCTTGCTTTCAGCACCGCGCCCTTTTCAAGATGCAACTCGACGTGGGAGCGAATCCGCAACGTGCCGGTGGAAAAAGTGCCGGGGGGAACGACGACGCGAAAGGGGATCCCGCGCACCCGGGCTTCGTCGATCGCCCGCTGAATGGCGGCGGCGTTCTCCACCGCCGTATTTCCCTCCGCAGCGCCGAAGTCGCGGATGGAAACTGTTTTCATGGGATCGGTTCTTTCGTTGTCGTCGGCCTAGCGGAATATCATCAACGTCGCCGGGCGCAGGATGTCCGCGTAGAACCGCACGCGGCCGCCGTCGAGCGTCTCGCGCAGGATTGGGTGCCGGCGGGTCCGGCCGGTCGCGTCATCCGTGAATGCCAGCTGTTCGCCAAGCGCGCTCCCGACGGAATTCGCCATCGCGGAGGGAACGTTGACGATGCCCAGTTTCACGGATTTTCCATCGTCCGCGATGGCTCCTTTCACGGCGACAGGAAGCGACGAACCCAGGATCGTCAGATGAGAGGAGTCGATCACGTAGAGTCCGTCCGCCGCTACGTCGGCGTCGGAGGGCGAAAGCGCCAGTTCGAGTCCCGCGCCGTCGGCAAAGGTGTATTTGACGGCGCTCGATCCGGCGCGCGTCACGGGGCGGACATACCCGGCGGACACGGAAAGCGAGGCACTGTTGCCGCTTACCGTCCCGCCGATGCCAAGGGTTCCTGCACCGGTTTTTACCATCGGTCCGGCGGCGAGGAATCCGTCCAGCACCATCGGTATGTCAAGCGTCAGGGACTTCCCCGACCCGACGTTGAACGTGCATGGAGCCGTGACGGTGAGCCCCCGGTTCGCATCGTCCAGAACAACCGTGTCCGCCGCTTCGAGAACCGTCTTGCAGGCGAAACGGAGCTGGGCGGCGTTGAACTCCGCCGGATTCCCGCCGAGATTCAGCTCGTCGTGGAGGACGAGCCGGATGCCCTGGTTGACCGTCCTGTAGCGGCTTGTCTCCACGGGTCCGGTGAAGTCCGGGTTTTCCGAGGTGATCTCGCATGTCCTCGTGTCGTCGTCGTAGGTGTTGACCCAGTTCTGGATCTTGACCGGCAGTGATCCCGCAATTCCGGCGTCGATGCGAAGGGACCGGTCGTCCGCCTCAATGGACAGCGTAACGCCGCCATTGGCGGGATTGCCGCGCAGCGAAAGGTTTCCCGTGACGACATTGACGCCGGAATTGCCCGCCGTGATTCTGGACCCTGCCCAGCAGCGCATGTCGCTGACGGTCGAGGGTTTCGACGCGGAGCCCTTGGTCGAGAACGTCGTTCCCGGCGCCATGGTCAGCGACTTGCCGCCGAAGGGAACGTTTTCCACGCCCCGGATGCTGAAGCAAGAGGAAGGGACGTCGTAGCCGATCAGGTAGTCCGCGTCGCCGTGCACCGTCCGGTTGTCGCTCCAGTATTGCGCTGGCATGGCGTAGTTGGCGCCGCTGAAGTAGTTGGAGTAATAGACGACGTTGCCCGTCAAGGTGAGATAGACCGTCTGGATGCCGTTTTCCGTCACGACTTCAAGCGCCTTCCCCATGAGGTCGAAATCGTCTGCCGTCAATTCGAAGTCGCCGGCGGAAACGGTTCGCGCGGATGACGGGATTTTCAGCACGGCAATGCGAGTCGTCGCGTTGGCGAACGGGAACGTTCCGTAGACGTGGAGCGGGATCTTCGCGTCCTCAACGGTCAGATCCGTTCCCACCGCGAACGACGTGGCGTCCGCCGTGCCGTCGCGGTGGATTCGCGCGGCGATCCGGGCCTTGCTCTTCAGCGTGAAGGCCCCTCCCGTGAAGTTCGTCACGCAAAGCGTGCCGGAGTTCACCGTCGTCGGAACGGCCACGGTCCCGAGCAACAGCGCGTCGCGCCCGTCGGAGACGAATCCGTCCCTGGCCGTCGGCTCCTGGCTCGTGCCCATCGTGTTCAGGGCACCGGCTCCGCCAGCGACGGTCAGGGTCGCGGTGTTTCCCGTCCGTGTGATGGGCATCGTGCATTCGACGTTCCCGGTCGTGACGTTCATGACCAGATTCCTGGCGATGGAAATGCCTCGTCCGGCGCTGGGCATTGCGCCGTCGAAGTCGAGAACCATGTAGAGATTGTGCCTGCTGACGGACATGGCGTCCGCCGCGTAGGTCGCGCGGTTGCCGCCGAGGGCGTCCGGGCTGCAGAGAACGACCTGCATGAAGCGGTATGGCGAAAAACTCCACTTGCCGAGATAGTTGGGGGATCCGCCTTTCAAAGTCAGCGTGGCTTTCGACATGTTGACGCACAGGCCGGAGGTTTCGGCTCCCGTGAACCGGTGCCCGGCATCAAAAGCCATGGATGCGTCGGACGTCTCCGCAATCGTAGTCGGGTAGCCGAGGACGAACGGCGCCGTCGAAGGCGACAGGACGGTTGTCGTCCCGGCTCCGAAACGCGCGGTCCAGTCCAAATTACCGCACCGCATGTTCCCGTTTGCGAGAATCAGGTTCGGCACTTGCACTTTTCCGGATTTGTAGACCGTCATCCTTCCGGCCGTCCCTCCGACTTCGCCGATCTGCAGGCTGTCGCCCGGAAACGCATCCGTCGAAGTGTCGGAGGAAAGGCCGCCGGTGTTGATCGCGTGGACGGCGATGTAGTCGTTGCCGGAGGCGGGTGCGCCGGCTGCCGCATCGCCCGCCGCCTTCCAGTTGGCGCGACGGAACGAATACTGGCCGGAGGCGTCGTTCGCCACCGAGTATTTGGTGTCCGCAAACGAGGCGGACACGATGGATGCGGACAGGGCCGCGAGAACGACTGCTTTGTTCATTTGGTTGCTCTTTTTCTTGTTGGGGGGTGATCCGTTGGAAATTCCACGAAAAGCGGTTGCATGGACGGGATCGCCAGTCGGCGCGGGACGGGGGCCATCGTCAAAAGATCGGTCCCCTCCGCCTCAAGTTCCACCTCGACCGGCTCGCGAAGGTGGTTGCAGAGCGCGAGGCGTCGGATGCCGTCCCGCTCGCAGCCGTGCGTCTCCACGCCGAACACCGGGCGCATGAGACGGGGGCGGACGGGAAGATTCCAACGGTCCATTTCCCCGAACAGGATTTCCGCGACGCGTTCCGGTTCCGTCCCGGAAGCCGCGCCCGTTTCATCGTCCAAACCTTCGCCGCCTTGCTTCCCGCCGTTCGCGCTTTTCCACGGAGTCGGTCCTCGCGGGCGCCCGAAATCGTCCTTTTCGAGTTCCGGGCCGACGGCGAGAATCCGGATGCCTGCGGCCTCCAGGCTTTTCAACGCCGTGACGGATGCGTCCGGAAGATGCGTGACGCCCGGCAGGAGGATCGCCCTTGCCGTGTCCAGCGGCCGCCGCATCGCGCCGTCTTCGGCAAACCGTTCGAGGAATTCCTCCGTCACGAATCCGAGAGGTTCGCCCAAAAAAGACGCGGCGGCATAGACGTCGGCCGGGGCGGATGCGTGGCGCTCGTCCAGGACCATGGACGAGAGCGACCACAGCACCAGCACCGTCGGGGGCTCGGACTGGATCGGCGCGAGTTCGTCCGAAAGCCTCGCGAGGTCGAGCTGGCAGCGGCCCAGCGCCTCCAGGCATTCCGGGCGCTCCGGCGGCATTCCGTTGAACCAGGGTTCGTCCTTCGTTCCGCGCTGCCAGCACCACAGCGCCGACATGCGCATGCCGTGGACCGCCTCCTGCCAGAGCGCGGAATGGCAGTGCGCGGGCGACACGTCCATGCTCGCGCTGTTGTCGGGGATGACGTGGTTCTCCGAATCCATGAGCGGCTTGTCCGCAAAGCTGCGCAGGAAGTCGCTTGCCATCTGGTGCGCGACCCAGGTGTTCGGCCAAGGTCCCTCCACTTCCGGAAAATACGCGCTGTCGTGGTCGATCCAGTCGAACATCTCCGCAAACCGCATCGCGTCGTTCGACCGGAAATGGTGGCAGTAGCGGCCGGTCGGGTCTTCCAGCGACTTGTCCGCGACGAGTTTTGCGTGGAGCGGGATGTCCGGCGCCACGGCCTTGACCGCCGCGATCATCCGCCCGTGGAACTCGGCAAGCACCTTGCGGTCGCAACGGACGAACTCCAGCCCGAGCGGGGTTCTGGGAAGATCCGGGAACGGAGGCATTTCGACCGAGCCGAAATCCGCGTAGTTCGTCCGCCACAGCGCATTCATCCGATCCACGGTCCCGAACCGGGCGGCAAGGTGTTCCGCCCACAGCGCTTTCATTCGAGGGCATTTCGACACGTCGCCCGATGCGGGCTCGTTGGAGAGGCAGAAGGCGACAGGGCCAGGGGCGTCCTTCAAAAACGAGGCGGCGCGCGTCTGGAAGCCGGTCACCGCATCGACCATGCGCGGGTCGTGGATGCAGAATTGCATGAAGCCGTTCTTGCAGGTTCCCGGCTCCGGGCCGTCCTCAAGCGCCCACTTCGGCATGTAGTGCGAACTCAGCAGGCAATCGACAGGGGTGTCCGAGCGGAGGCTTCTGCGCAAGGTGGCGGCAAAATCGTCAAGCACTTCCATGCGGAGGACGCCGCGTTCCGGCTCCAAGGCGCGGAATTTGACCTCCTGCTGCAGGAAGTTGCCGCCGATTCGGTTCAGGAATCCGACATCCCTCGGAGCGTCCCGGAAGTGGCCCCAGCCGTTCAGCATGACGGGGCGGTCCTCCTCGACGCGCCCATCCGGCCACTCGCGGCGACCGTGGAGGATGCAGCCGCGCGCTTTTACCGGACCGGACTTGAAGCGCGGCACAGGCATGTCCGGCTCCTCGCCGGAGGCAATGCGCCTTGCCTTCTCCAGCGCACGTGGGGCCATGACGGCGAGTTCGCGCGCCTCGCGGGCGACGCGGTTCGTCCATCCGCCGGGAATGTCCTCGTTGTCGATGGCGTCAAGCACATGTCGCACCACCTCGTAGGACATCCGCGAATACTGCCCCTGCCCGCGTGCCTCAAGCGTTTCGACGACTTGGCCCAGCGCCGCGCACGCTTCGCGCGCCGCCGCAAGCTGCGACTCCGTTTCCGGCGGAAGCAACGCGCTCGCTGCCGGCGCGGAGTCTGCAGCGGGCAGGACGGAAACGGACTTCCCCGTCGCCTTGGCAATGGTGGCGTTCAACACGGCAAGCAGGAGAAGCGCCTTGGTGGCGGACTCCAAGCTAATTTCCATTGTCCGGTTTTCATTCATTGGCGGTTTTGGCGCGGAATACACTCCGGTTACTCGCCAGATTACGGAACGTCCCGCAAAACGGCACCGATTATACACCCTGGCCAAGGAAAAAGTCTTACTTTTTCACAAAGAATTTCGTCGTTTCGCCGTCAGGCGTTGTTCTTGCGCCAGTCGCGCATGGACATGCCGAAACGGGAGCGGAAGAGGCGGTCGATCGCCGTATGGGTGCGGAAGCCGCAGAGTCCGGGGATCAGGGAAATGGGCGTATCGGTCTTTGCGAGAAGCGTGCAGGCATTCTCCAGGCGGACATGCAGGATCTCGTCCAGCGCCGAACGTCCCACCGCTTCGCGGAATCGCAGGTCGAAGAGGTTGCGCGAGCAGGGGAAACGCTTGGCCAGCGCGGCGGCAGTGAGACCGTCGCACGCCTTGCGGCGGATCATCTCCACGGCTTCAAGGATGAACGCCTCCCTGCGGCCTCTGCCGCCGGTCGATCTCCGCCGTACGGCCATGAGCGGGCCGATGGAGGAGGATGGCGTGGCGGCCCCTTCCCCGATCCTCTTCGCGGCGACGTATCCGGCACGTTCGTAGTCAATCTCAATGCTTGAAATCGCCGGGGTCGAAGCCTCGCAGATTTCCGGGAGATTGTCGACGCCGAGCAGCGTCAGCTCATGCGGTATGGAGCGAAAGGCGGCGCGGGCGGCCGCCACGACCTCGGCGGCCACGAGGTCGTTCACGGCGAAAACGGCGGTCCTGCGGGGAAGCGCGGCCACCCAGGACGTCAGTCGCCCCGCCCTTTCCGACGGAGACTCGCCGTCCGTCCACGGGAAGGCGGCGCAATGGCGCTTCGCCTTCCGGACCTCTTCGCAGAAGCGCTTCACGCGCACGAAGGACCACTCGAAGGCCTCGGGAACGCCGACGACCGCGTAGGCGGCCGGGCGGCCAAGCGACAGTTCGCGGAAAGCGGCGACGGCCACGGCGGCGTTGTCCGTCGGGATCCGCACAATCCCGTCGAATCCGCATGGAGGCGGCACGGCATGGGTATAGACGACCGGGATGGAGCCAAAGACCGAAGGCGAGGCTGGGATGTTGTCGTCGCAACATTCGTAGATGCATCCGGCGACGGGAGCGCGGGATGCCAGAAGCGCGGGAATCGCCTCGGTGCGCGACTCCTTCGACGAAAACGCCTCGGCCTCCCATCCCCTTGCCGCCGCATACCGCCTGATTCCGGCGAGGGTGGTTTGCGGGATGCGTGCGTCCCTGTCGGTGTTGAGATACAAAATCAGCGGTTTTGCCATGAAATCCCGCGAGGATGTTCGAACGGGCGGATGGCCGGGCACCACTTTTCCGGTCCTGTCCCGCTTCTCGTCGTTTGCGGCGCCGATACTAACAAAACGGCGGCGGCGCGTCCACTCCACCGTTTTTTCCGGCGATTCCGGAAAGTTGCAAAATGTAATGGCGCACCCCATGATGGGTGCGCAGAGAGGATTGCCGCCCGGCGTGGCGACCCGGTAGGGTGCGGCCCCGGGGCCGCACCCTACCGTGGACATGAAAAAAAGTCCTCCCCTTGCGATAGCATGGAATGCGATCAAACAACCCAACCAACGATTGGCGCCGGGAATACCGGCTTGGCGGAGGAACCAAGCCCGTCCGCGACCTGCGCTTCCCGAACCGCTGGCTCTACTACCATGTCGAAGAAGGAGCTACACCATGTCGCCTAGGGTGCGCCATTACTCTTGCAATTCGCTCCGCCCCTAATCACAGCGCCTCGATGACGGGGATGTCGATGTTGCGCTTCTTGGAGGAGAAGTTGATGCCGATCAGCGTCACGGGGCGCTTTCCACCTTTCCACTTGTCGGCGTAGCCGCGCTCACGGATCTGGCGAATCGCCGCCTCCGACGATTCGTCGTATTTGAACTCGAAGACGTAAACGGCATCCGGACGCTGCACAATGGCGTCGGCGTAGCCGCGCGCAGAGGGGAACTCCGGCGCGGGGTCGGCCCCGAGCATCGCGAAGAAGAGTTGGAAGTAGCGCTTCGCCTCCGCCTCGTTCGCGATCCGCCAGTCCGGCGGCACCTGCGCGTAAAGCGAGAAGAGCATCGTCTCCACCACTTCCCGGATGTCGCCGGAGGCAATCTGCCGCTTCGCCCTGTCCACGAGCGTGTCGAACGGTCCCTCCTTCATGCCGAGGACGCGGGAAATGTAGCCGCGCTTCAGGGACGACCGGA
>CAMNCG010000195.1 GCA_946534105.1 uncultured Verrucomicrobiota bacterium | reverse complement strand
CAAATTGCGGATTAGTCGCGCCCAGCGCGACTAATCCGCAATTTGGAATCTCTGTCATTCGAGGGTGTGCCTACATGTTGTCAGCGGCATGGCGCGGCTGTTCGCGGAGGGGGCGCGCCGATCCCACGGCCGCGCCCGATGCGCGCGAGACCGCCGCTCCGACCTTGGCTCGGGACCGCTCAACATGCACCGAATTCTCGCAGGATATTCTTTTGATTAAAAAGATATATTTCACATAGAATTCGGTGCGGTTCCTTGGGCGTTCCCGAGCCGGCCCGGAGGCGGGGCTTCGGCGAGGAAGGAGCGGGCGCGGGGCGCCTTCACCCGGCATTCCGGCCCGTTCGCCTAGCACACCCGCGAATCGAAAGAGCCGCCAGGGCGGAGGGCTCGGAGGCGGGAACCGCAGACGAAGTTGAAAAAACGGGCGGGGTTCTGGTATCTTTTCCTCCCGCCGGGGCGAAAGTCCCGGCGAGATTTGCACCCGCAAGTCAACCGTTCCCGTGAAATCTGGAAAATTTCGAATGCGAACGATTGGTTGCGAGGTTGTGCGCAAGCGCACCCTCTCTTCTGATTTTCGCATTTGGGCATTCCAGAGCCTCACGGGAGAATCAGCCGAGAGGTCTTTTTGCCCCGGAAGGCGGCTCGGCTCCACACAACCCCCAGGGGCCGCCTCCCGCCATGAAAACGACTGCAACCCCAATCGCCCGCCTTGCCGCATTTTTCGCGGGCGCGATGCTTTTCGCCGCCCATGCCGCCTTCGCCGACGTCTCCGTCCAGAACGTCACCGCCACGCAGCGGTACCCGTGGAACGGGCTGGTCGATATCGACTACGAGGTCGTCTGCGACGACCCGGCCGCCGACGTCTGGGTCTATGCCACGGGCTTTGACAAGGACGCCAACGTCTCGATGGGCGTACGAGCGATTTCCGGCGACGGCGCGAACGCGCCTGTCAAGCCCGGCCAGCACCGCATGACCTGGGATGTCACGAGCGACTACCCCGGCTTCAATTCGACGGCCTTCACCGTAAAGATGACCGCCCTCGTCGGCGGTGCGCCCTACATGGTCGTGGATTTGAGCGGTGGCGTCGATGCGATCAGCTACCCGGTGAGTTATCTCAGCAGCGTCCCCGCCGGCGGCTGGACGGATGAATACAAGACAACGAAGCTCGTGCTGCGGCTTATTCCGCCGGGAACGTTCATGATGGGGAGCCCGAGCGATGAGTTGGGGAGGGAAGCAAGAGGTTACAAAGAAACGCAACACCAAGTTACGCTCACGAAGCCTTTCTATGTTGGTGTTTTCGAGCTTACACAGCGCCAGTGGCTCAATGTTATGGGAACTAGCAAAGCGCATAAAATGGCAGGTGACACTATTCCTGCAAACAATGTTTCTTACAACGAAATTCGTGGAACGGTGAACGGAGCGGCGTGGCCGGTCCACAATCAGGTTGACGCGAACTCCTTCATGGGGCGTCTGCGCTCCAAGGCGAACATGATGTTCGACCTTCCGACTGAGGCGCAGTGGGAATACGCCTGCCGCGCTGGGACAAGCACTGCGCTCAACAGCGGCAAAAACATAACAGCAACTGGAAGAAACGAATGCAAAAATTTAAACGAGATCGCTTGGTACGGGACTCGTGCGAATTCTGGCTCCTGTCCAACAACCGTAGGAAACTATTTGGCAAATGGCTGGGGGCTTTACGATATGCTCGGAAATGTTTTGGAATGGTGCCTTGATTGGCAAAGTAACGATTTGGGGAGTAATGCGCAGACGGATCCAAAAGGAGCTTCTTCGGCTAATGAACGAATTTTGCGTGGAGGCGGTCAATGGTACTATTACTACACTTGGTCTGACAGTTCGCCATGGGGAGCACCAGAGTTTTGTCGATCCGCTGCACGTATTGGAAATTATCCAAGTAACGGTTGTTATAGTGGCGGCTATCAATATGAAGGCTACGGTTTCCGCGTCGTCTGCCTTCCCGCAGACTAACACAGCCGCGTGAATGCAGTCGAGGGCAATCGGGAGCAGTCGAAATGGCGGCCGGCGGCAATCGAAACTCGAAAGCAATCGAGGGCAATCGAGTGCTATCGACTGCAATCGAAAATGACCTCGACTGCAATCGGCTGCAATTGACTGCGATCGAAACCGCCGGCCGCTTTTGAAAGGAACCACCCATGACCGAACTCTTCCGTAACTCAACGGGCTATAAGCGGCTTGATGTTTACATCCTGATGAACATCATCCAGCTGGAGACGCTCGTGTTCTGCCGGCGGTTCCTTTCGCTGAAGAACGACCCCTGCGGTCGCCAGTTCGACCAGATGACCCAGGCTGCACGTTCGGGCGTGAAGAATCTCACCGAGGGCAGCGAGCGCCAGGCGACTTCGATGCAGACCGCGCTGAAGCTCCTCGACACCGCCAAGGCGTCGCTCTGCGAGCTACGCGACGACTACCTCACCTGGCTTCTCGACAAGAACCTCCCCCCGTGGCCGATGCGTTCCGCAGAGGCGCAGGAGGTGTATGCGGTGCGCTTCGACAAGGCGAACTACGGCGACGACGTGAACTACGACCTCGCGCGGCACATCATCGCCCAGCGCGCGAAGTTTGCGAAGTGGTTCGGGAGCAATCGATTGCAATCGAGTGCAAACGATTGCAATCGACCGACTGCAATCGAGAGCAATCGGCAGCAATCGAGTGCAACCGAAGGGATCGTCTTCGCCAACGCGATGCTCATTCTCATCGGGCGTGCCCTGCACATGCTCGACCGCCTGCTGAAGCAGCACGGCGAAGAGTTCGTGAAGGATGGCGGCTTCTCCGAGCGCATGACGGCGGCGCGCGTAGAGGAGAAGCGCGGCCAGCGCCGCGCCGTTGACGAGGACGCGCCGCCCTGCCCGCTCTGCGGCGGCACGATGCGCGTGCGCCACGGCAAAACCGGCGACTTCTGGGGCTGCACCAACTACCCCGCGTGTAAGGGCACGCGGAACATCGCGGAGGAACGGAGATGAGCGACCGCAACCGACAGCATTCGACTTCCCTCGACGGCATTCGAGCGATCGCAATCGGCGGCCTTCGATTGCTTTCGATGGCAATCGCTCTTTCCTGCACGGGCATTGCCCGCGCGGAGATTGAAACCGCACCTGCCTGGGCCGAGAGTGCGCCGCAGATCCGCTTCGAGAGCCGCGAGTGGGCCGATCCGGTGCTGGCTGCGGCGACCAATTCGCAATCGATAGCAATCGAAGGCGGTCGGTTGCAGTCGAACACGACCTGGGACTCCTCCAAGACGCACCTGGTCTTCAACACGGTCTATGTGCCGAACGGTGTCACGCTCACCATCGGCGCGGGTGCGGTCGTCAAGTACTGCCCCGGCACGACGATCAAGGTCGAGGACGGAGGCAAGCTCAATGTCGTCGGCACCGATGGCAACGACGTGATTCTTACGGCTGCCAACGACGACAGCGTCGGCGAAGCGGTGGCGGGCTTTCAGCCGGAGCAGTCGTTTGCATTCGAGGGCATTCGATTGCAATCGAATGCGGCGACCTTCACCGACAACGGTTGTCTGGAAACGCGCGGCTTTAGTTTCGGCTCTTTCCCCAGCATCTCTGTTAACGCCACCGAGGCTGTGCGCAACGGTGGCATGGCCTACGTGCCGTTCACGCTTTCCGGCGCTTCGCGCGACGCTGCTTTTTCAATCGAATGGGAAGCCGTGGCGGGCACCGCGACCTTCGGCGAGGACTACACGCTTGCCTCGGGGCGGATCTCATGGAATAAAACCGGAGACGGCACGAAGACGCTCGCGATCCCGCTCAACGCCGCGAACATCACCGGCGAGGAGCGCACCTTCACGGTGCGCATCAAGGCGGCGCACTGCGCGAACATCGTGCGCGGCGAGGCAACCGTGAGAATTGTCGAGCGCGACGGACTGACACTCGGATGGGCCGACGTCTGGGCCGAGAGCGAGCCGCCCATCCGCTTCGAGAGCCGCGATTGGGCTGAGCCAGTGCTGGCGGCGGCGACCAATTCGCCACCAATTGCCGTCGAGGGCGGTCGATTGCAGTCGAACACGACCTGGGACGCCGACAAGACGCACCTTGTCTTCAACACGGTCTATGTGCCGAACGGCGTCACGCTCACCATCAGCGCGGGCGCGGTGGTGAAGTACTGCCCCGGCACGACGATCAAGGTCGAGGACGGCGGCAAGCTGAGCGTCGTCGGCGCCGACGGCGCCGACGTGATCCTCACCGCCGCCAACGACGACAGCGTCGGCGAGGCGGTGGCGGGCTTTGAGCCGGAGCAGTCGATTGCCTTCGATGGCATTCGATTGCAATCGAGCAGCGCCACCTTCACCGATAACGGCTACTTGCAAACGAGGAGCTTCAGCTATGCGAACTATCCGGGCATCTACCTTAACGACTCCACGGCCTTCCGTTCGGCGGGCGTTGCGTCGATTCCCGTAACGCTTGGCGGCGCCACGCGCAACCAGAGCTTCAACGTCGATTGGGTCGCCGAGGACATCACGGCCAAGTTCGGCGAGGACTACACGCTCGCCTCGGGGCGGATCACGTGGAGCAAGTCAGGCGACGGCACCAAGACCCTCTCGATTCCGCTTGTCGCCGACCACATTGTCGGCAGCAACACGACCTTCCGTCTGCGGCTGACCGTTTCGCGCGGCGCGAACATCGCCCGCGCGACCTGCATCGTGACGATCAAGGAACTCGACAAGCTCGACATCGAATCGGCCTCGGCCGAGAGCGATCCGCCGATTCGCTTCGAGAGCCGCGACTGGGCCGAGCCGGTGCTGGCGGCGGCGGCGAACAACCCATCGATTGCAGTCGAGGGCGGTCGATTGCTATCGAACACTACTTGGGCCGCCGACAAGACGCACCTCATTTTCAACACCGTCTATGTGCCTAGCGGCGTGACGCTCACCATCGGCGCGAGCGCGGTGGTGAAGTACTGCCCCGGCACGACGATCAAGGTCGAGGACGGCGGCAAGCTGAGCGTCGTCGGCGCCGACGGTGCCGACGTGATCCTCACCGCCGCGAGCGACGACAGCGTTGGCGAGGCGGTGGCGGGCTTCGAGGAAGGGCAGTCGATTGCTTTCGATGGCGTTCGATTGCAATCGGGAAGCGCTACATTCACCGACAACGGCTATTTGCAGACGCGAGGCTTCAGCATCGGGACATACCCGACGCTGACTCTCCACGACGCCGTAGCCAACCGCAAATCCGGCATGATCTACCTCCCGGTGACGGTAGGTGGTTCAACGCGCAACCAGAGCTTCAACATCGATTGGGTCGCAGAGGACGGCACCGCCGAATTCGGCCGTGACTACACCACGAGCAACAGCGGCCGCCTTACGTGGGCGAAGAGCGGCGACGGCACGAAATACATCACGATCCCGCTTGTGGCCAACCATGTCGCGGGAAGCAAGCGCGCATTCACGGTGAAGATCTCCGTGGCGCGCGGGTGCAACGTTTCGCGTGGCGCGGCGACGGCCACCATCGCAGACTTCTCGAACGGCGGCATCACGGATTTGAATGTCGAGGAGTCCGCGCTGTCGGAGCCGTCTCCGGAATTCCCGATTGTCGAGGGCATCAAACTGCAGCCGATTTTCCTGAACGACGTCGAGACAATCCAATACAGCGGCAAGTGGCAACCATACGACGCAACCGAGGCGGCGACGCTGCGCGTGACGCTCGGAACGGACAACGGCACGACGGTGCTGAAGGAATGCGCGCCGTCCGAGACGGGCGCGTTCGACCTCGACCTCGTACGGTACCCCGTCGGCTGCTACACGCTGAAGCACGAAATCATCGATGCGTACGGCGAGACCCTGGCCACCATGCAGAAGGTCTTCAGCATTACCGACGAGGAGGACGTGGTTTTGCACGGCGGGACTCTCACCTCCAACGAGGTCTGGGAGGCCGGCAAGGTGCACGTGGTTTACGAAACGGTGGTCGTGCCGTCGATCTACACGATCTTCATCGAGCCGGGTTCCATCGTCAAGTTCATGACGGGCACGGGCATCGACATCTCGCAGGGCGGCGCCTTCTTTGCGAACGGAATCATCTTCACGCACGTCAACGACGACACCATTGGCGGCGACACCTTGAGCGACGGCTACACCGCCGCGCCGCCGATGGACGCCTATTTCCTGCGCGGGGCCTTCACCTTCGGAGACGACACGGAACTGCGCGGCATCACGCAGAACACGGCGCTTTCAGGAACGATATCGGGGGCGAAGACCTTGTCCCGCGGCAGCACCTACCGCGTCTCCGGGACTGTGACGGTCACCGGCAGCCTCACGATCCCGCCAGGGACGGTGCTGAAGATGGAGGCCGGCGCCAGCATCGTGGTAAGCTCCGGCGCTACTCTGAACGCGCTCGGCACCCGTGCCGCTCCAATCGTGATCACCTCTATCAAGGACGACACCATTTCAGGCGACACCAACGGCGACGGTGGCGCGACGATAGCGCAGCCTGGCGATTGGGTGAAGATTGGCGTCAATGGCGGAACCGCCAACTTCGAGTTCACGAAGATCCTTTATTCAAGCAAGAACCAGACGACTGGCGCCATCAACATGAACGGCGGTAAGGTCGTGTTCTCGAATAGCGAGATTTCGCACGGCTTGTATGATGCTGTAGGCGTGGAGTCCGGCAACTTCTACATGACGAACTCCGTCATCAGCGACTGTCTCCTCGCATTTAGGCACTGGGTGCGCGATCCAATCGTGAACTGCGTCATCTACGACTGTGGCCGCCTCACGCAGGGTGGCGGCCAGATGTTCGTCAACTGCATCTTCTCCGACATAGACGAGGCCTGGGAAGCGTTCGGCTTCCCGCAGAATGGCACGACTTACCAGAACTGCGTCTTCTGGAACGAAGGCGGCAGCGTCCTTACGGCGGAGGGCGTTCAGGACGCGATGGATGTCTGCGGGAAGGACGGCAACATCTGGGGCGACCCGCTCTTTGTTGATCCGGCAAACGGGGACTTCCACATCATCGAAAGTTCGCCATGCGTGGATGCGGCAGACGCCGAGTATGCCCCCGACACGGACTTCTACGGTCAGCCGCGCGTGAACGAGCCTGACATCGGCATCTGCGAGGTAATGCCACGCAACGTCGCGGCAGACATCGACCTCGTGCCGCAGTCAGTCCGCACGGTGACGAACGCCGTTCCCGGACAGCTTCTCTTCGTGAAATGGGAAATTACGAACATCGGCGGATGCGAGGTCGATGCCGCCTGGCGCGACACGGTGTCGCTTGTCTCCAAGTCCGGTCGCGAGGTGGTGCTGGGCGACAAGACAACGTCGAGCCGTATCGGCGTAGGCGGCAGCGTGTTCTGCTCCGGCTACTTCACGGTTCCGGCGATTGCCGAGGGCACATGGTACCCGAAGGTGAACGTGAACAGCTACCACGACATCTTCGAGGGTTCGCTTGCCGCGAACAACGCGCTGAC
>CAMNCG010000194.1 GCA_946534105.1 uncultured Verrucomicrobiota bacterium | reverse complement strand
AGTCGAGGCCGCCGTCGAGGCTCTTCGAGAAGCACACGTGGTGGTCGATCTCGCCCTCCTTCGAGGCCTGCGTCCAGAAGGCGTAGAGGTGGCCGTTCGCCGGGTTGACGAGAACCTGGAAGTGGTCGTTGTAGCTGTCGCCCGTCTTCGCGGGGTCGCGCCACTCCCACTTGCGCGGCTGCTTCGGGATGAACACCACGTAGTCGGGCCGGTTCACGAGGATGTCGCGCGGGGCCTCGTGCTCCGAGGGCGTGCCGCGAAGTTTCGAAAGCGCGTAGGCGTCGCGCTCCTCCGGCGATTTCCACGGCCCGGCGGCCGCGGCTCCGGCGGCAAGAACCGTCGCGGCGAAAACCGCCGCTTTGGAACAGATCGAGACCATTTCGTTTTCTCCCCGCGCCCGAATCCGGCGGGACCAAGCGCCGCGCGGCGGAACCAAGCGCCGCGCACGGTTCCAATATACCGCACGGCAATCGCTGAAATGCTCCCGGTTGCGCAAAAATCATGTAGCCGATCGCGCAATGGCGTTGAAGCGCTGCCCGGAGTCTGGTATGATCCGGAATCGATGGACACGCTGCTCTACTTCCAGTCCACGGCCACGACGTCCGCCCTGCGAAAACTCGAAGGGGTCAGCCAGGCGGCCCGCGAACGCGGGTGGATCGTGACGCGGTTCGACCTGCACGACCCGGCGCGGATCGCGAAGGAGATCGGGGCCTGGAATCCGCTCGGATGCATCGTCGAATTTTCCGCCGACGACGTCCCCCTTCCGCGATCGGCGCTCGGCCGGATCCCGACCGTGCTTCTCGACTGCGCGCCGGCGTTCGAGCGGCGCGGCGTCCCGACCGTCTGCCAGCACGCCTCGCAGATCGGCGCGTTCGCGGCGGACAGCCTCCTCGCGATGGGGCTGGCGTCCTACGCCTACGTGGGCTGGCCCGAGCGGAAATTCTGGGACCGCATGCGTCGCGAGGCGTTCAGGAGGAGGGTGAAAGAAGCGGGCAAGCCGTTTTTCCGGATCGACACCGGCCCGTCCGGCGACACCATCGGCACGCTCCGCGCGCACGTCGCCGCCGGACTTTCGCGCCTGCCGCGCCCGGCTGGCGTGTGGTGCGCCAACGACGCCATCGCGGTCCAGGTCCTCGAAGCGGCGGCGCGAACCGGGTTCTCCGTGCCGAACGACCTGGCGCTCCTCGGCACGGACGACGAAGAACTGCTCTGCGAGAACTGCTCGCCGACGCTTTCGAGCGTCGAACTGGATTTCGCCGGCGCCGGGCGCCGGTGCGTGCAGATCGTCGCGGACGCGATCGAGCGCGGCGGGCCGCCCGTCCACGAGCGGTTCGGGCCGCTCCGCATCGTCCGGCGCTCTTCGACGCGCCGTTCGGCGCGGCTCGACCGCGGCGTCGTCGCGGCGCTGGACCTCATCCGCGCCCGGGCGACGGCCGGGCTCGCGCCCGGCGAAGTCGCGGCGACGTTCGGCTGTTCGCGCCGCATGGCGGAAATGCGGTTCCGCGCCGCGACCGGGCGTTCCGTCCTCGAAGAAATCCACGCCGTCCAGGTCGAGCACGCGAAGAAACTCCTCGCCGCCCCGCACGTGAAGGCGTCGATGGTGCCCGCCATGTGCGGATACGGTTCGAATTCCTTCTTCATGGCCCTCTTCCGCAAGGCCACGGGACTCACGATGTCGGAGTGGAAGCGCCGCAACGTCCCGTCCTGAGACCGGGCGGATTTCCGGCGCGGTGGCCCGCGCCCCCACCGCCTCGCCCGGACCGTCGATCCCGACGCCTTCTTCCGCTTTTGGTTCGGCGCGCTTGCGTGAAACGCGTCCAGCTCCGCGTCTTCCGGCGGACGCGGGATGTGATATGATTGCGCGCGACATGTCCCAGCCCTCGTTTCTCCACGCCGAAGGAGGCGACAACCACGCGATCGCGCTGATTGCGGCCGTAGCGGTTTCTCTGGCGGTCCACGCGGTGCTGGGATGGTTCGCTCGCGACGCGAAGCTGGAGCTGCCGGGCGAAGCGCCGGGGCTCACGCCCGCGCAGCGGCTTGCGCTGCGGCGCGAGTCGGCGATGCGCGTGTCCCCCGCTCCGGACCCGGCCGGGCGGCCCGAGACGCCGGAAGGCGTTTTCGAATCGCCGCCCGAGCCGCGCGCGGCGGCGGGGGACCCGGAGGAACTCCTGGCGGTGGCGGACACCGCCGCGCCGTCCGTCCTGTTCGATCCGCCCCCGCTTTCCGAAGCCGCGGATCCGACCGCGGCCGGCGTCGCGCCGCCGGAGGCCGCGGAAGCGCCGCGTCCGGACGCGCCGTGGCAGCCGCGCGAAGAGGTGATCGAGATTTCGTCGAAATTCGCGAACGACGACGTGGCGGCCATCCCCCGGGCCGAGATCCCGGCGATCGAACGCGTTTCCGGCGCGCCGGACGTCGTGCCGGAGTCCACCGTCGCCGCCGCGATCGAGGCGGCGTCCCTGGAAGGCGGTTCGTTCCGGGCCGTTTCGTGGATGCCGGCGCCGCCCGCGCCGGGCGAGGTCGAGCAGCCGACGCTCGTCGCGGAATCGTCCGGCGAGGGGTCCGCCGCCGACGCGCCGCCGGATCTTGGCGAGATCGCCGAGCCGGAGACCGAGCCGGAGGCGTTTTTCGCCGAGGTTCCGGAGGAGGTCGCTCCGGCAAAGCCCATTGAGGACGTCCTTTCCGCTTCGGTTTCGGTCTACCGTCCCCGCGGTGGCGATCACCACGTGTATTTCGAGGTCGACATTCGCCGGAAGGGAGCGGACGTCCTGCCGGCGATCCCGCGCGATGTCGTGTTCGCGCAGGACGCGTCCCGCTCCATCGCGCCGCAGCGCCTCGCCGCGTGCCGCGAGGCGCTGAAGCGCGCCTTCCGCTCCGGGCTCCTGCGCGAAGGAGACCGGTTCGAAGTCACCGCCTTCAACACGACGAACGTCTGGGCCTTTGGCCGCTCGTGGCGCGCGGCCACGCCGGCGGCGGTGGACGAGGCCGCGCGGTTCGTGGATTCGATCCGGCCGGACGGCAACACCGATCTCTACTCCGCCGCGCGTTCGGTCCTGTCGCTTCCGCGCTCGCCCGACCGCGCCGTCATCGCGATCCTCGTTTCGGACGGCGTCGCGACGCAGGGCGACATTCGGCGCGATTCGGAGATCATCGGCGAGTTTTCGCGCGTGAACGACGGCAACGTCTCGGTTTTCGGCGTGGGCGTGTCGCCGCGTTCGGACGAGTACCTGCTTTCGATGCTTTCGCTCTGCAACCGCGGCGGCCCCGCCGTGCTGCCGCGCGACCGCTTCTCGATCCCCGACGCGCTGGTCGGCGCCTTCGCGGAGATCGGCACGCCGGTGCTCTCCGACATCCGGTTTTCGTTCGACACCGCCTCCGGCGCGGTCGTCGGTCCGAAGACGACGGAGAACCTCTACCTGGAGCGGCCCCTGCGGCTTTTCGGTCGCGCGGAGGCCGGAACGCGCGAGGTCGTTTTTCAGGCTCGGGGCGTCAATGCCGGGCGCGCCTACGACATGGTCTTCGATCTCTCGCTCGGGGATCCGGAACCGGGGCGCGGCGATCCTTCGATCGCGAAGAAATGGGCCCGCACCCGCATCTACGACCTCGTGGCCGAGCACATCCGCACCGGAGACGCCGCCGCCCTCGCCGAGATGGCCGAAATCGGGCGCGAACACGGCGTGCCGATTCCGTTCAAGGAGAAATTCCGGTGAGCCTCCCGCGCACGTCCCTTCCGCCGCTTCCCGCCGCCGTCGCGGGCGCTCCCTTGCCCTCTTTTTCCCACCAACCCCATCGGATTCCAACCGCATGAACGAATCGCAATCCAGTTCCGCCCGGGCGCTTTCCGCTCCGCGCGCCGCCGTGCTCGGCCTCCAGCACATGTTCGCCATGTTCGGCGCCACCGTGACTGTGCCGCTCATCACCGGCCTCGACATCGGCACGACGCTCCTCATGGCCGGTCTCGGCACGCTGCTGTTCCACCTGATCACGGGCGGGAAGGTCCCCGCGTTCCTCGGTTCCTCGTTCGCCTTCCTCGGCGGCTACGCGGCGATTGCCCCGCGTCTCGCGGACGGCGCTCCGAACGCCGAAATGCTGCCGTACGCCTGCCTCGGCGTCGCCTGCTCCGGTCTCGTGTATCTCGTGCTCGCGGGGCTCATCAAGACGTTCGGCATCAAGCGCGTCATGCGCTGTTTCCCGCCGATCGTGACGGGGCCGATCATCATTTCGATCGGCCTCGGCCTCGCGCCGGTCGCCGTTTCGTCCTGCAAGGCGAACTGGACGATCGCGCTCGTCGCGCTCGCCACGATCGCGGTCTGCAACATCTGGGGACGCGGCATGATCCGGATCGTCCCGATCCTGATCGGCCTCGTTGTCTCCTACGTCGTGGCATGCTGCATGGGTGCGGTCGATTTCTCCGCGATCGCCGGAGCCAAGTGGATCGGATTGCCGCTCCACCGCGAGGCGACCGTGCTCGGCGTCGACTTCAAGAACACGGCGCAGATCACCAGCGCGATCATCGCCATCGTCCCGATCGCCCTTGCGACCATCATGGAACACATCGGGGACATCAGCGCGATTTCCTCGACGGTCGGCAAGGATTTCATCAAGGATCCGGGCCTTCACCGCACGCTCACGGGCGACGGCCTCGCGACGACGTTCGCGTCGCTTTTCGGCGGCCCGGCGAACACGACCTACGGCGAGAACACCGGCGTCCTGGCGCTCTCGCGCGTGTTCAATCCGGTCGTGATCCGCATCGCGGCCGCGTTCGCGATCCTGCTTTCGTTCTGCCCGAAGTTCGCGGCCGTGATCGCCACGATCCCCGGCGCGATCGTCGGCGGCATCTCGTTCGTGCTCTACGGCATGATCTCGGCGGTCGGCATTCGCAACCTCGTCGAGAACCACATCGATTTCTCGAAGAGCCGCAACCTCATCATCGCGGCGGTGATCCTCGTAACGGCGCTCGGCGGCGTGACGCTTCCGATCAATGTCGGACGCTTCCACGCCACGCTTTCGCCGCTCGCGGTCGCGTCGCTCGCCGGCATCCTCCTCAATGCGATCTTCCCGGCCGGAGACTATGCCGCTCGCGCGAAGGACGACGAGCCGCCGAAGGGCAACACGTACGAGGTTTGATGCCGAGGCGACAACCCTCGGTTTTCACGGGTTCCGGGTTTCGAGGATGGATTGTCCGGAGGATTTGCTGATTCTCGCTGGAGCGGGGGTTCTGCCCCGGCTCGTGGCGGAAGGCGCGCGCCGCGCGGGCGTGCGCCGGATCGGCGTCCTCGGGTTCCGGGGCGCGACTCCGGGCTCGACGCTCGCGCTCGGCGACTGGTCCCGCCGCATTCCGCTCAAGTCGCTCGCCGTTTTCCGCGACGCCATCCGCGAGGCCGGATTCGGCAGTGCGATCCTGATCGGGCAGATCGGTCCGCTCGCGTACTTCCGCGCGGCGTTCGATCCCGAGGTCCGCGCCGCGCTCGCCGAAATGCCCGCCCACAACGCGCACACGATCTTCGGCCGACTGATCCGCGAGATCGAGGCGGTGGGGCCGCGCGTCGTGCCGTCGTCGCTTTTCCTCGCGGACCAGATTCCGTCCTCCCCCGGCGTCCTTTCCTCGCGCCCGCCGACCGGCGCCGAACGCGCGGCGGCGGCGTTCGGCCGCAAGATCGCCGACGCCGTCTGCGACCTCGACGTCGGGCAGACGGTCGTCGTGAAGGACGGCGTCGCGCTCGCGGTCGAGGGGTTCGACGGCACGGACGCCACGATCCGCCGCGGCGGCCGCATCGCGCGGCGCGGCGCCGTGGTCGTGAAGGTCGCCAAGCGCGGGCACGACATGCGCTTTGACATCCCCGTCGTCGGGGAGCGCACGATCCGCGCGATGCGCAAGGCGCATTGCACGGCGGTGTTCGTCCAGGCCGGCCGCGTCCTTTTCGCGGACCGTCCGGCCGTGATCCGCGCGGCGGACCGCGCGGGCGTCGCCGTCGTCGCCTTCGATTCCGGCATGGAGCCCGCGCCCGTCCTGCCCGCCGCCCGCGCGCCCGCGGAAGGGGAGGGCGCCGCGCCGTGACGCGCGGCGCGCCCTCGGCCCTCGGCTCCGCCTGGGGGCTTTTCCAGCGCGCGCTTTCCGTCGCGGCCCTCGTTTTCACCGTCGTCGCGTGCCTGTCCCTCGGCGGCGGATGCCGCGCGTTCGATCCGCACGGCACGCCGTCGGCGTCGGACGGCTGGACGCGCCGCACGGTCACGATGGAGGTGACCGGCTACGACTCCGGCCCGCGGTCGTGCAACTGGAAGCGCGACTGGCTCCTGCGTCCGGTCGTGGCGAGCGGTCCGAACAAGGGCCGGCGCAAGGCGGTCGGCATCACCGCGAGCGGAACCAAGGCCCGCCGCGGCACCGCCGCCGCCGACACGAAATTCTACCCGTTCGGCACCGTGCTCTACGTGAAGGGCTACGGCTGGGCGCGGGTCGAGGACCGCGGCGGCGCGATCAAGGGCCCGGAAAAGCTCGACCTCTGGTTTTCCACCGAGCGCGAGGCGCGCCTGTGGGGCCGCCGCAAGGTCAAGGTCGTCGTATGGACCCGGGATCGATAGTCGTCCGGGGCGCCCGGACGCACAACCTCGCCGGCGTGTCGGTTTCGATTCCGCGCGGCGCGATGACGGTCGTTTCCGGCGTCTCCGGATCGGGCAAGAGTTCGCTCGCGTTCGACACGCTTTTCGCCGAGGGCCGCCGCCGCTATCTCGAAAGCCTCCCCTCCGGCGCGCGCCGCGCGTTGCGCGCCTTGCCGCGCCCGGATGTGGACGTCGTGGAGGGTCTGTCCCCGGCGATCGCCCTTTCGGGCCGCGACCCCGTCCCCGATCCGCGTTCCACGCTCGCGACGCTCGCCGATTTCCACGGGCACCTGCGGCTCCTCTTCGCCCATCTCGGCACTACGCACTGTCCGCGCTGCGGTCGCGTCGTGAAGCCCGTTTCCCCGGGCTCGCTCGCGGCCCGTCTCCTCCGCGAGCCCGAGGGCACGCGCCTGGAAATCCTCTCTCCCGCCTTCCTCGCCCCCTCGCCCTCCGCTTCTTCCGGTCCGCCCTCCGCCCGTTCGGCCGTCCGGCCGTCCGCGGCGTCCGCGGCGTCCGCGGTCGCGGCCGCCGCGAAGGAAGGGTTCGTCCGGGTGCGGATCGACGGCAACATGCGACTCGTCGAAGACGTTTCGGAAGTTGAGACGGCCGCCGCCGGGCGCGTGGACGTGGTGGTGGACCGCATCGTCGCGAAGGACGGCGTCCGCACCCGCCTCGCCGATTCGGTCGAGCTCGCGATGAAGCGCAGCGGGGGCGAAATCCGCCTGCTCGTCACGCGGCCCGGAGCCTCCGCGCCGGAGGTCGTCGACGAATCGGACCGCCTGTTCTGCCCGGAGTGCCGCCTCGCGTTCGCGAAGCTCGCCCCGTCATCGTTTTCCTTCGATTCGCGCGCCGGCGCGTGTCCCCGCTGCGGCGGACTGGGGACGGACGGCGAGGGCGGCGCCGTCTGCCCCGACTGCGGCGG
>CAMNCG010000193.1 GCA_946534105.1 uncultured Verrucomicrobiota bacterium | reverse complement strand
GGTTCCGCCGCAGCGCCTGTTCGGCGCCCTTCCCGTGGTCTATCTCGACGTTCCCGCCGGCATCCGAGGTGCGGCGGCGGGCCGGACGGTTTCCGTCGACGACGCCGAGGTGGCGCGCGCCGCCTTCCGCGAACTTACGGCGGGGATGCCTGCCACGGTTGCCGTCGTCGAGGCGGAGGGGCTTCCGCCGTGGTCGCGCATCCGGTCGGATTGCTTTCTAGGCCTCGCGTCGAAAAAGGGCCTTCCGTGCCGCATCTTCCACGCCCGCCGGAAAGAGGCGGAATCCGAGCGCGCCGCGCGTCTGTCCACCTGGCTGACGGCCTTGCCGCGTCCCTGCGGCGTTTTCGCCGCGAACGACATCACCGGCTCGGAAGTCACGGCCGCCTGCCGCGCCCTGCGCCTCCATATCCCGCGCGAAATCGCGCTCGTCGGCGTGGACAACATCGAGGCGCGCAGCAACGCCCCGGAAGCGCCGTTCACGAGCATCCGCCTCGATTTCGAGCGCATGGGCTATCTCGCCGCAAAGGCGCTGGGCGAGGAGATGAGGCAGGGGACCGGCGGGACCGATAGGACTGGCGGGACGGGCGGGACTGGCGGGACATGCGGGACGGGCGGGACCGCCAGTCCTTCCCGTCGCGTCTGTCCTTCCCCATCTACCGCGACTCCCGTCACCGTCGGCCCGCTCATGGTCGTGCGGCGCAAATCGACGAGCGGGCGCGGGCGTCACGAGCCGCGCATCGCCGAAGCCGTCGCGATGATCCGGCGCGAGGCGTGCGACGGCCTCACTGCAGCGGTTCTCGCCGCGCGCTTTCCCGGCTCCCGCAGCCTCTTCGAAATCCGCTTCCGCGAGGCAATGGGCCACAGCGTCCTCGACGAAATCCTCCACGTCCGGCTCGAACGCGTCTGCGAGCTTCTTGCCGGGACCGACACGCCCGTGACCGCCGTCGGCGACTTCTGCGGCTTCGACCGCTACCAGACGCTCGACAAGCTCTTCCGTCGGCGCTTCAGGATGTCCATGCGCACGTGGAGGCGGCAGAACTCGCGCCTCGGACTGCGCTAGTGTCTCGTCTTTCCGGCCCCTCCGCCGACCATCGCCCGGACGGCCGGGGCCGGCCAGAAAAAAATATTCATAAAAAGTAGATGTTTCGTCGGCTGAATCCGCTAGAATGGATTGCGCCGCCGGGGAAACGTCTTCCCCTCCAATTGCCACGGCTGGAACGGGTTCCCCTCGTGGCGGCGGCGATGCTGACAAAGGACTACAACGATGAACATACTCTGTTTCTTTCGATTCTCCGTCCGCCAGGGCGCGCGTTTCGCCGCCGCGGCGCTGTGCCTCGCCGTTTTCGGAGCCGGCCCCGCCTTCGCTTCCGACGCATACGTCCAGGCCGTCCGGAAATCCGGATCCGCCGGGCATGCGCTCGTCACGGACTATTACCCGAACCCGAAGACGAAGATCGTCGTCGATTTCCAATACGACGACATTTCGAACGACGGCCGTCTTTTCGGCGTGTACCGCCTCGGCACGTCCGTCGGCCTCTACTGCAACGCCGGCACCGTGGGCGGCATTTCGTCCCCGTTCGTTCTCGAAAATTCGGGTTCGCAGGTCGGAATGATGGTCAGCGACACCGACCGACATGTCGCGACGTTCGACTTTTCCAAAGCCAGAAGCGGATCCTCCATCGCGCGCGCCGACGGCACGGTGCAGTGGATTGGCGGCCCCGCAGCAGCCACGACAGGCACGGCCACGCACCCGCTCGTCATTTTCGGCACTGCGACGGCGAACGGAACCCACGGAACCATCGGCTATTTCGCCTCGGCGAAAATCTACTCGTTCAAAATTTTCGAGGAGGACGCGCTCGTGCGCGACTACGTTCCCGCCGCGCGCGACGGGCTCCACGGCCTCTACGACCGCGTGGGCGGCCTGTTCCTCGCGAGTGGGACGGCGGACTCCGACCTCGGCTACGGCGGCGACGTCCTTGAACTGCCGGGCGACGACCCCTACGTGGAATCGACCGGAACCCAGGCGGTCAACACCGGCATCTACATGGACAACACGACGCGCATGGAGATCGACTTTGCCCTCACCGAGACGGCGCAAAGCGGCTCCGTCGCCGGCGGCTGGAACTACACCGGATTCAACCGGCTCTGTTTCCCGTATCTCAACGGCGGCCAGTTCAAATATGCCTGGGGCGGGGCGGACGACGACACCGGAGGCAATTGGGCGTTTCTCGCCGGCCCGGCGCAGGACACGCTCCGCCACCGCGCCGTGATCGACGCGCCCGGCCAGCGCCTGTCGCTCGTCGGCGTGTCGTCGCGCTACTACAACGTCCACCATTACGACTACGACCACGCGACCCCGGCGCTGTGGCCGATTTTCCTCTTCGGCAACTCCGGAAACGCCGAGGGAACCGCCTACGGCGGCGGCATGAACGGCAAGGCGCGCATCTACGGCGCCCGCATCTGGCAGGGCGGCACCCTCGTGCGCGACTTCGTCCCCGCCGTCAAGGGCGGCGAAACCGGCCTTGTGGACCGCGTTTCGGGCCGCGTGTTTTCCGACTGGAACCGCAATGGCGGAACGACCGGCACGGATCTGGTCGCGAGCGCGAACATCCCGGAAGTCGAAGACGACGGCTACGTCGAGGCCGCGGGAAACTCCATCGTCGTCACCGATTACCAAATCAATCCCAAGACGAAGCTGGTCGTGGATTTCGCGAGGACGTACACGAAAAAGGACGAGCGGCTCTTCGGCGTGTACAAGGGCAACGGCTCCGTGGACACCTACCAGTCCGGAGGCAAGATCTACGTGGCCGCGGGAAGCGGCTCGACCTACAACAACAACAACACCGGCATCGCGCCGGACACGCGCCGGCACACGCTCACGGTGGATCTGTCGGGCGGCACGTCGTCGTTCGTTTCCGGCGCGACCACCAACTGGTCCGCCATCGCCGTGGGAACCCCGGTCACGACGGAAGCGACGTTCCCGCTCGACATCTTCTCCACGTCCTGCGAAGCGACCGGCAAGGCCGGCAACTCGACGCTCTTCAAGTCCTTCGCCCGCATGTACCGTTTCCAGATATGGGAAGCCGGTGACGAAGGGGAGCCGGACCGGCTCGTGCATGATTACGTCCCCTACGTGAAGCAGGACGTGGCCGGCTTCCTCGACGCCGTGGACGGGACGTCGTTCCTAGCCTCGTCCTACGGCGATCCGCTGACGGGCGGCGGCGCCATCGCCGGCGAGAAGGACGCCTACGTCCAGGCGGTCCGGGCCTCGAAGAACGCCATCAACACCGACTATTACGTGAAGCCGACGACGAAGTTCGTCGTAGATTTCCAATACGACGACAATGGCAACGACGGGCGCATATTCGGCTCGTACACGCCTCAGGCTTCGCGCGTCGGGCTCTATGGCAACAGTGCCGACGGGGGAAAGTTCCGCGTCGAAAGTTCCGGGGGCCAGCTCGATACGGCCGTGACGCGCGACACCAAGCGGCACGTCGCGGTTCTCGATTATTCGCAGGCGAAAACCGGCTCGTCGATTTCCACGGACGGCACCGCTGCCTGGACCGGAGGCCCCAACGGCGCCGTCACGGCCGAAGGCACGAACCCCGTGATCCTTTTCGGCACTCACACGGGAAGTGTCGGCTTCTACGCCTCGGCGAAAATCTACTCCTTCAAGATCTACGAGGGCGATTCGCTCGTCCACGAGTTCTTGCCCTACAAGAACGGCGACACGGTGAGCTTCTACGACACCGTGGACGAGGTCGTCCTCGCGAACAATGCCGGGACATCGACGGCGTTCGGCTACGGCGGCAAGGGAGTCGATGGCGCGGAGCGGTGGCTGAAGGCGCTGCCTGCCAAGGCCACCGTGCCTGTCGAAGGCACCACCATGCTCACGGCCGCCGCTTCCGGAGCGATCCGCTACAAGTGGACGAAGAACGGCGAAACCATCGAAGGCGCGACGGGGGAAACCTGTGCCGCCTCGTGGCGCAGAGGTCATTACGACACTCCGGACATCTACGCCTGCACGGCGATCTACGACGTGTACGGCCGCGAAGTCGAAGGCGAACCTGTCTCTTGCGAAGTCTCCCGCATTCCCGAGGCGTTCGTCTTGGTTGTGAGGTAGGGGCTTCGGGCAATCCGGGCTTCCGTGACTGTCGCCCGGGAAGCCCGTTTCTTCTCCCCCACGTTTGAGATTTATGCCATTTGAAATTTGTGCCAATGGCGATTTGTGGACAATGAAGATTGAAAATTTCCGCTTCCGTTTCTTTCTCGCCTTCTGCACCGCCGCCCTGTGCGCCACCCTTTCGGCCGCCGCGGTGCCCTGCCTTGGAGGGGAGGATGCTCCGGCGGCAAGAGCCGTGGCTCCCTGCGGCGCCCCGTGTGCGCCCGCCGTGCAAACGGCGGGTTTCGTCAACGTCGCGGCCTTCGCGCCCTCCGACGGCTCGGCGGACGCCTCGGCGGCGATCCAGGCACTCATCGCGGCCAACCCGAACCGCACGCTTTGGTTCCCCGACGGCACCTACCTGCTGGAGAATCCGATCCGCACCCCCGCCGACCCGCGCCTTTCTGTCGATCTCCAGCTCTCGAACTACGCCGTCCTCAAGGCCGCGCCGGATTGGGCGCACACGAACGCGATGGTGCGCCTCGGCGGCATCCACCCCGCGAACGACATCCGCACCCCCGGCAGCGTCTATTCGCTCACGGGCGGCATCATCGACGGCTCCGGCGTCGCCGACGGCGTCTCGATCGAGTCCGGCCGCGAGACGCGCGTCAGGCTCGTGTCGATGAAGCGCGTCCGCGTCGGGCTTCACATCAAGCGCGGCGCAAACGGCAACTCCGCCGACGCCGACATCTCCGACGTGAACATCGTCGGCAACCGCGCGCCGGACTCCGTCGGCGTCGTGATCGACGCCGCCGACAACACCTTAACGAACATGCGCATCGCCGACGTGTGCACCGGCCTCGAAATCAACGGCGGCGGCAACCTCCTCACGAACGTCCACCCGCTCTGGACCAATCCCGGCGACCAATACGACGACGGCGTCGGCTTCCGCGACAACACCGGGAACACTTGCTACCACCGCTGCTACAGTGACCACTTCAGCACCGGGTGGATATTTGGCCCGAATTCGTTCAACGCCGTCCTCGACACCTGCATCGCCTACTGGTATTCGCCCTCGCCGGGCAAGCGCCACACGGCCATTCGTTCCGACGGCCCGTTCCGCGCGCAGGTCAGCGGCATGCAGATTGGCTTCCGCTGGACCGAGGCGACGAACACCGTCCTGGAGGTCTCCGAGCCCGGCGGCTGGGGCTTCCTGCGCGACCTGCGCATGGATTCTCGCTTCGTGAACGAGGAACGCAAGGCGTATCTGGGCTATCTCCGATGAAGTTTTCTTTCGACGCGCAAAGCGTCCTTTTCGACGGCCGCCGGGAGTTTCTGTTTTCCGGCGAAATGCACTACTTCCGTGTCCCGCGCGCCGACTGGCGGCACCGGATGCGGCGCTGGAAGGACGTCGGCGGCAACTTCCTCGCGACCTACGTGCCGTGGTGCGTCCACGAGCCCGAGGAGGGGAGCGTTCGCTTCGGCGACCGGCCGGAGCGCGATCTTGCCGGCTTTCTCGAAATCGCTGCCGAAGAAGGCTTGCAGGTCATGCTGCGGCCCGGCCCCTACCAGTATTCGGAACTCGTGCACGCCGGACTCCCTGGCTGGCTCCTGCGCGACTACCCGCAGCTTCGCTGGCGGCGGCCCGACGGCTCGGACCGCGGCCCCGACTCCCCGGTCTCCTACATGCACCCGCTTTTTCTCGAAAAGGCGCGGCGCTGGTTCGCGGCCTTCGCGGAAGCCGCACGCCCCTTCATGGCCTCGCACGGCGGCCCGGTTTCGCTCGTCCAGCTCGACAACGAACTCTCCGGCATCCACCTCTGGTTCGGACCTCCCGACGCCAATCCGGAAACCTTCGGCATGGGCCGCGAGGACGGGCGCTGGCCGCAGTTTCTCGCGCGGAAATACGGCGACGTCGCCGCCGTGAACGCGGCCTTCGGCGGCGCGTGGCGCTCGTTTGCCGAAATCCCCCCGCTCGTCGAGGCCGCGCCCAACGCCCCCGTGGGCGACGAGCGTCGCCGCCGCGACTTCTTCCGCTGCTATCTGGAGCAGTTGCGCGACTATCTCGCGACGCTCAAGGGATGGCTTCGCGAGGACGGCATCGCGGAGCCGGTCTGCCACAACTGCGGCTGCACGGACATGACGCCCCTCTTCGCCGGATTCCGCAAGGCGCTCGGCGAGGACTTCCTTCTCGGCTACGACCACTACTATTCCCTCGGCCCCGCGTGGAAGCAGGAAAATCCGACCGTGGGCTATCATCTGGAGACGCGCTTCGCCATCGACACCATCGCCGCGCACGGCTTCCCGCCGGTCGGCATGGAAATCCCCGGAGGCTCGCCATCGGACGTTCCGCCGATTCTCCGGAACGATCTGCTGGCATGCCACATGTCGCACCTCGCCGCCGGCGCAAAAGGCGTCAACATCTACGTTTTCACCGGCGGACCGAACTTCGGCGACACCGGCGAAACCTGCGACATCTACGACTACAACGCGCCGATCCACGCCGACGGCTCCGAGAACGAAACCTACGCGGCCCTGAAAGACTTCGGCGAATTCCTTGCGGCGCATCGCGAACTCGTCGGGGCGCGTCGAGCCGTGTCCGTCCAGCTCGGGTTCGAGTGGCAAGCCCTCCGCATGGGCGACTGGGCACCGCCCGAAGGAGGGCTTGCCGGAGACGAGGCGCGGAATTTCATGCAAAGCGGGTTTGCCGCCGCGCTGATGGCGACGCCATATCCTGCTGCATGGACCGAACTCGCCTCCGATGCGCTCGATCCCGGAAAGCCGCTCATCGTCGCGGCGCCGGCGATGATGTCCGCGGACGCGCAGCGCGCGATTGTGGAGTTTCTCGGACGCGGCGGACGCCTTCTCCTTGCGCCCGACGCCCCGACGCGCGACCTCGACCTGCGTCCCTGCACCATCCTGCGCGACTACCTGCGCCTACCCGCGCGGACCGCCCCAACCGGCGGCTCCTCGCCGCTTGTCGTGGACGGACGGCGTGTCTTCGGCTGCGACGCGCCGAAAAAGATTCTCGCCGAAACCCTTCCGCTCGACGCGGACACCCCAATGACCATTGCGCGCACGGGCGGCGTCTTCGGTTGGTGGCAGAAGGCGGGCGTGGGAGAAGTCTGCTTCTTCGGCACCGCGTTCCGATACTCCCTCTTCGCGCAGGCGGAAATGCTCGAGCGCATGCTCGCGCGCCTCGGGGCGAAACCCTTCGTGCGCTCGACGAACCGCAACGTCCCCGTCGAAACGCACATCCTCGAAAACGGAAGCATTGCCACCTTTGCCCTCAATCTCCACGCCAGTCCGCAGACCACGACGCTGCTCGCCCTGGACGGCCGCGCCATCGCGCGAGACCTCCACCTCGCCCCGATGGAAGTTCGTCTCGAAGTCCCGTAGTCGCCGAATTCCGATTGGCTGCGCTTATAAACTTGGCTTTCTTCCCGCGTTTTGCTAGACTTGAAGCCGCAAACGCAAAGGGGCGCGCCATGGCAAAACGCAAAATCCAGGAACTCACCACC
>CAMNCG010000192.1 GCA_946534105.1 uncultured Verrucomicrobiota bacterium | reverse complement strand
CTTCCGCGACCGCTGGCTCGAAGAGCGGTTCGGCGAGTCGGCCGTCCCGGCCGTCGCGCGCGCCATCGACCTTTTCTTCGCCGCCTACGAAACCGCGTTTTCGCGCGACGGCGCTTCGTCCTACGGCTCGCCTCGCGAACGCGCCCCGCTCCCCGTCCTCAACGACGGCATCCTCTGCCATGGAATCGCGCGCATGGTGCGCGAACTGCTCTCGCCTTCGCGCGGCGAGGTTCCGTCTGTCGTCTCCCAATACGACGAAGACCCCGACGCCCTGGCGGATGTCCCCGCCGACCTCAACAAGCGCATGAGCGCGGACATGCATCCCGATTTCCGCGATTCCGCGCGGGCGGGGCTCCGCGCCCGGACACAGTCCGCCGCCTTCGCGCGCTGCCTGGAACAGCTGGACCGCGCCGCCGCCGCGCTTGACGAGACGCGGCGCCGCCAGCTTTTCGAGCGCTTTGGCTATCCGGCGGCGTTCATGCGGCTCTCCTCCGACATCTTCGCCGAACTTTCCGCCGCCGTGGAGGCGAAAAGCCTGGGCGACGACGCCTGCGCCATGCGACACGCCGGAACGGCCGTGTCGCTGGGCCGCGAGAGAGACGCGATCGACGCCCGCTACAACTCCGGCAAGTGGGCGCGCTGGTACGACCGCGACCTGGTCTATCCGTGCCGCGCGGTAATGGAGCATTTGGAAACGGCCGCGTGGCCTCAACCCGAAAACACAACCACAAGAAAGGCATGACCATGAACGCCTCGGTTCACTGCAAATTCAAGAACGCAAGACCCTCGCGCAAGACCGCGGGAGGCGCAACCGCGCTGTTTGTCGCAGCGCTCTTCACGGCTGCGCCCTTCGCCGGTGCCGCGACCTACGACGCCTCGACCGGCTACGTGACGCTGTCAAATGGCGGCAAGAACGGAAACGATTCGCCGCTCACGTCACAGACCGTCCATTCCGCCAGCGCCGCCGATTCGGCGCTCGTCAACGCCTGGTCAGACGACCAAGCCCCGCACCCGGGCACAAACTACTACGCCGGGGCTCAGTTCCGGACGCCTCCGCACAGCGCCGGCGCCGTCGAATTCCAGGGGGGCCGCCTGGTCGTAAACACCGTCGTCCAGTGGAAAGGGTTCGGCGATTCGACGCTAACCTTCCCGGAAGGACTCGAAGTCGCCGGCGGGACGCTCCGTTGCAACGAGTCCGCCTCAAGAGCGAATGCCCGTGCCCGCATTTACGGCCCTGTCGCCTTCACCGGGAACTGCACCGTCAATCCCTCCGGCGGTGACACCCTCGCGGAATGCGGCCTCAACTTCCATGGCGAAGCCTCGTCGCCGGCCGATGTCACGGTAACCGTCCGCCAGCAGCAGTCACCGCGTTGGGGCTGGTTCGGGCTTCTCGGCGGCACGGGCGGCTTCCTTGGGACGGTCGCCGTCGCGAGCTGCGGCTACGAGATGGGCACGAACGGTCTGCCGAATGGCACGGTGTCCTTTACGGGGACGAACAACGTCCTGCGTCTTTTGGCGAACGGGGCGGCAACCGCCCCCGCCGTCAAGGAACTCCGGTTTGATTCTGCGGGGCCGCACGAAATCCGCGTGGAGGTCGATGGTGCGGACTACGGCAAGGTCCGCGTCACGAACGCCTTCTCGGCGTCGGCGCCGGTCACGGTCGCGGTTTCCGGCACCCTTTCCGACTCCGGCAACGCCCGTCGGTTCGAGTTCCTGCGCGTTCCCGGAGGATCGCTCGCGAGCGTGGATTTGCGGCTTGCCTCCCCGACCGCCGGCGACTACACGCTTTTCCTGTCATTCGAGAAGGACGGCGGTGACGATGTCGTGGCCATCGAGGCGCACAAGCGCGTCACGATGTCCGCCAACGGCGCCCCCGGAGAATCTCCCCTCAACGCCGCTCAGGTCACCAGTTCCGGCAACATGGTCAACGCATGGTCTGACGGGAATGCGCCGACAGACCCGACGCTCTGCTACTACGCCATCAACCGCCAGTTCAGGACACCTGCGCTCTCGTCTGGCGAATTCGAGTTCGCCGGCGGTTGTTTTCTCATGAAGAAGAGCACGATGTGGCCAAAAACCTTCTCTCCGGCGGTGGTCGGCTTCCCTCGCGGACTTGAGGTTATGGACCAGAGCATCATTCGCATAAACGACGGCGGAGTGAAAAATGTTGTCATCGACGGCCCTGTGGCATTCTCCGGGACTTCCACGATTCATCCGGCGGGAGCGGTTGACGTCGAATCGTCGGGCATCACGCTGACCGGTGCCACGCGGTCTGACGCCGACGCGGAGGTGGTCGTGCAGCAATACTCTGCGGGACAGCGGGGATGGTTTTCCCTCGCCGGCGGTACGGACGGCTTCCTTGGTAAAATCACCGTCATCAGCTGCAGCTACGCGATAGGCGCGCAGGGTCTGCCGAATGGCACCCTTTCCTTCGCCGGGGCCGGCGACGTCCTGCGCCTACCCGCGCTTTCGGCCGCGACGGAGGCGCCGTGCGTGAAAACGCTGACGTTCGGCGACGGGGGCGCCACCACGCTGGAAGTCGCCTGTGACGGCGCGTCCAGCGGCAAGCTGCGCGTAACGGGAACGTTTTCCGCATCGGTGCCTCTTCGCGTGGTCCTGTCGGGGAGGCCCGCGCCCGAAGCCGCGCGCCTGGAGATTCTCCGCGCCCCGGCTGGGCAGTTCGCGCTTGCCGACTTTGCCCCTGCGCAGACCCGGATCGGAAGCCTCGACCTCGAATGGCAGGTCGTTGAGGACAACGGCGAATCCGTTCTCATCGCCAAGATCTCCCCGTCCTGCACGGTGCTGACCGTCAGGTAGTCTGCACGCGATGAAATCCCTCCCGAAAGCCTTGGCCCTTGCCGCCGTGGCGCTTGCGGCGGGGAACCCGCGCCGCCGTTCACGATCGCTGAAGGACCCGACTGGGTGCGGATCGACTACCGAAAGGACATTGTCCCCGGTTCGGCGCTCGACTTCTCGTCGTTCTCCTGCGACGCGCCGGCGGGCGTCCACGGCTGGCTCCGGCGCGTCGGCGGGCGTTTCGAGTTCGAGGAGCGGCCCGGAGAGCCGGTGCGATTCTACGGCGCCAACCTCTGCTACAGCGCGTGTTGGCCGGAGCGCGAAGAAGCGGATCGTCTTGTGGCCCGCCTCAAGGCCACCGGCTACAACTCCATCCGCCTCCACCACCACGACAACGGCCTCACGCTCGGCGGCGCGGGTCCCGCCGACTTCAACGCGGAGAACCTCGACCGCTTCGACTACCTCGTGGCCACCGCCATCAAGGCCGGGCTCTACGTCACCACCGACCTCTACGTGTCGCGCCGCGTGAAGTGGCGGGACATCGGTTTCGACCGCGACGGCGACGTACCGATGGCCGTCTTCAAGGCGCTCATCGCCTTCTGGGAGCCAGCCTTCCGCAACTGGGAGGCCTACGCCACGGCCTTTCTGGAGCACGTCAACCCCTACACGGGCCGCCGCTACGCCGACGAGCCGGGGATGCCGCTTCTCGTGATGGTCAACGAGGGCTGCTACCGCATCAACTGGAAGGAAATCGCCGAACTGCCGTGCGTCCGCGAAGCCTGGGACAAGTGGGTTGAAGCCAAGCTTGCCGAAGACCCGAGGTTCGCCGGCGGCGAAGACCTCTCCGACCCCTTGCTTCTCCAATGGAACAAGCTGGGGCGGTTCACGCACACGGCGCTTGCGACGTTTCTCGGCGAAATGGAGGAGCGTGTATTTGCGCGGGAGCTCTCCGCCATGCGCGGGCTTGGCGCGAAGGCGCTCTTCACGTCGCTCAACCATCTGCCGCACCACGCCCCTGCCCACCGCGCGCGCCAAAGGTTCTACGATTACTTCGACGACCACTGCTACGTTGACCACCCCTACTGGCCCAAGCAGTCGTGGAAACTTCCCGCCGGGCTGAACAACCTGAACCCCCTGCTCGACCCAGAGTTCCGCCTCCCGAAGCACGCCTTCCACCGCCTCTGGGTAATGCCGGCCACGATGAGCGAATGGAACTTCTGCGGGCCGAACGCATGGCGGGGGATGGGCGGACTCCTTACCGGCGCAATGGCGGCCGGGCAGGACTGGAGCGGCGTCTGGCGCTTCGCCTACATGCACGGCCGCGACGCCCTCCTGGACGGCGCGGGCGAGCCGGGGTTCTTCGACGTGGCGAAGGACCCGATCGCCATGCTCGCCGAGCGGACAGTCGTTCCGCTCTACCTGCGCGGAGACTTCAGCCCGCTCCCGCAAAAAATCTCGCTTCTCCTCGACGAAAAGGCGCAGCGTCCGCAGTCCGCCCTGATGCCGGCCTTTTTTCCCGTCTGGCGCGCGGAAGCCGTCTGGCGCGCCCAGGTCGGCGTGGCCTTTCCGGAAACGCCGGAGTCCGGCGCGGAGGCGTTCGACCTCACGGCGGTCATGGACGCGCCCGCGCCGCCTCTCGCGCTTTCCGATCCCCCGCAGATGCGCGTCGATCTTGCGGCTGGGACGTTTTCGGTCGAAACGCCTCTCACCTGCGGCGGCTTCGCGACGAACGGCACGGTTTGCTCCGGCGCGCTGACGGCGCGGATCGTGCGTGGCGGACCGACGGCCGTGGCGGCGACGTCGCTCGACGGAAGGCCGCTCGCCGAGTCGGCGCGCATCCTCGTCACGCACCTCACCGACGCACAGGCCGAAGGCCGCATCTTCCAAGACGAAACGCGCAAGCGCCTCCTCGACTGGGGACATCAGCCCGTCTTGGTTCGGGACGGGGAGGCGGAGGTGACTTTGGAAATGTTCACAAATGACAATTGTCCACAAATCGCAAATGGCACAAATGTCAATTGCGGCCCGCTCGGCGAGCGGGCCCTACCGGTAGGGGCCGACCGCCGGGCGGCCCGAAATTTGAAATTTGTGAGTTGTGGACAATTGTCTCAATTGCCAATTGTGAACAATCCATTCCGGGTGTGGGCCCTCGGCACGGACGGGAAGCGGGAAGGGATCGTCGAGTCGCGGCTTGACGGCGGCCGTCTCTCCTTCACCGCCCGTATCCGTGGCCCGAATGGCGCCTGCATGGCTTACGAAGTCGTGGACGAGCAAAGGAGAAATCTCATGTCGACGCCCAACCCGTCGGTTCGGCTGTCCGTCGTGCAGGATGCGCCGGGCTACAATTCATGGCCCATGATCGCGACAATCGGCAACAAGATCGTCTGCACATACGGGCGCGGATTGGGGCATTCGGTGGAAGGGTCGCGCGGCGCGTATGCGCGGACATCGCTTGACGGCGGCAAGACATGGTCTTCGGAGGTCTGCATCGCGAACGATCCCGTCGTCTGCGAGGGCGTCGAAGGCGTTGGAAACGATGAAGGCGGCGCGATGCTCTGCTGGATGAACTGCCGTCTCCGCCGCAAAGGGCATATCCTGCACGATTTGTATCGTACGGAAGACGGCGTCTCCTACGAAAAGATCGCCTCGCCCGATCTTTCGCCGGAGCCCGTTCAGATCACAGGCATCTTCTCGGTGCCGGGCGTGGGGCTGATGTCGCTCTGGTTCTCCGGGATTTATGGAAACAAGGAAGACGGGCATGCGTGGGGAACGCTTGTCAGCGAGGACAACGGGCGGACCTGGCGGCAGCGGACGGTCGAGGGAAATCTTCCGAAGGCGGAATGGCCCACCGAGATTTCCTGCGTGCCGGTGGGAGGCTCAAGGCTTTTCGCAATCGCGCGCCGCGAGGGAAGGGCGCCTTGCCAGTTCCAGCTGACGTCCCTTGACGGCGGCAAGACATGGCGCAAGTCCCTCACGAACATAACCGATGTCCGCGAATCCACGCCGGCGCTTCTGTTCGACCCCGGTTCGGGGCTCGTCTCCAACTACTACTACCAGCGCGGCCCGGGCTTGCTGTGGCGCAGGACGGCGCGCCTGGAGAGCGTCTTCGACGAGGCCGGCGCATGGCCGGATCCGGAACCGATCGCCCGTGGCGGACGAATCCGCCCGCACGATTCCGGCAACGTGACCGCAGTCGCATGTGGGGAGTTCCACCATCTTGCCTATTATTCGGGAAACCCGGCCGACACCTCCGTCCTTGTGGCGACCGTGCTTAAGGGTCCTGCCCCTGCCAAATAATCATTCTTTCACGTTTTCATGCTTGGCGAACTGGCTTGCGCCGGAGATTGCCTCTTGTTAAGGAACCAAAAATGAAAAAGACGACGCTTGCGTGGCCCGGTTTCAAGCGTGGCATGGGCCTCGGAGGCTGGCTTACGAACTACAAGCGCTTCAATGTCCTTCCCGACAAGTGGCGCTTCAAGGTGACGCAAGGGGACCTGGAGCATTTCGAGACCTACATCTCGGAGGCCGACGTGGAGCGAATCAGGGGTTGGGGTTTCGACCACATCCGGCTCGGCTTCGACCAGATCGTCCTCGAAGAATCGCCAGGCGTCTGGCGCGAAAGCGCGTTCCGCAAACTTGCGGAATTCGTTGGATGGTGCGAAAAACGTGGCCTCAACGTCGTCCTGAACCTCCACAAGGCCGTCGGCAACTACTGCGACATCAAGGAGGAAGTCCAGCTGCTGGACTACGACGGCCTCCAACGGCGCTTCATCGCCCTCTGGCTTGAAATCGAGCGCCGTTTCCACGACCGCCCCGTCGTGGCCTTTGAGCTGCTGAACGAGGTGCGCGACGTCGATCCCGAAAAGTGGAACGACCTGGCCGAAAGGACGCTGCGCGCCCTCCGCGAGGCGAATCCGGACCGCTGGGTCGTCGTCGGCTCCATCTGCTGGAACACCGTGTCGAAACTGGACAAGCTCCGACTCTGGGACGACCCCAGGGTCGTGTACACCTTCCACACCTACGCGCCGTTCGAGTTCACGCACCAGCGTGGCGTGCTGCAGTCGCGGGCGCTCTATCCCAACATGGTGATGGAGTATCCCTGCGCCGACATCGGGCGCTACCGCGAATGCCGCCGCCTTGGCTGGGACGAAGACGACGCATACCCCGACGACGCGGCCGTGGACAAGGCGTTCATGGAGCGAGAGCTTCGCGGCGCTTCCGATTTCGTCGCCGCGCATCCCGACAAGATCCTGTGGCTCGGCGAGTTCGGGACGATCCGGCACGCGCCGCCCGCGAGCCGCGTGGCCTGGATGCGCGACGTGGTTTCGTTCTGCAAGGAGCGCGGCATCCCGTGGTGCGTCTGGAACTACCTCTCGACGCCAAACGACGGCAACCGCTTCTCGCTCGTCGATGACGACACGCGCCAATTCCTGTCGCCGGAACTCCTCGCCGCCTGTCTGGGAAAGGAATAGGCGGATAAGCCGGGGCGGACATGGGACTTGGACTCGTTTTTGCCGTTCTGGTCGGACTCTCGTGGGTTGTCACGGGAGCCGCCGTCGGACTTGCCGAAAAGCACGGCTACGGCGCGTGGCGGCACCAGTTCGCCTATACGTCGATGTATGGACTGGCGACCGCGCTCGTCGTGGCCGTCGGCGCGGCGCGCTGTCCGAACGTCCCGGCCTTTTCGCTCCGGTTTGATCCGGCTCCCGCCCTTTTCATCGCGCTTTGGGGTGTCCTGAGCTACGCGCAGAACCTCTGCGTGGGCGCCGGGATGAGGCACGGACCCAACGGCATCGTGTGGACCATCGCGCAAAGCGGATTCGCGCTTCCCGTG
>CAMNCG010000191.1 GCA_946534105.1 uncultured Verrucomicrobiota bacterium | reverse complement strand
TTTCTTCAACGCCTCAACCCCGCAAGTTTACTGGACTTCTTGCGTTGAGGGGGGGAGGTTTTTGCAGGCTATGGGATGGTAGTGAAATGAAACAAACCCTGAGCGCCGCCAGAGATTCCAAATCGGGCGTTCGCCGTGCGGGCCCGTTGAGCTTCGCGAAGAGCTCTGGTAGGATTCCGGCCCGTTCGCTCAAAGGTGCTTGCATGACGCATTCCTCCGCGCAAAGTGGGCGCAAGCCGGTTTTCGTTCGCGACGCCGAGACGGCGCCCGCGATCCTCTACGTCGGCTTTGTGCCCGGCAGCGGCATGGACGCCGTGCGGATTGCCGGCGTCCGCCGCTACGCCGCCGCGCGCGGCTGGCGCGTCGAGACGCTCGGAAGCGACGCCGCGTCGCCGGCGTCGCTCCGCGACGTCCTTGCGCGCCTCCGCCCCGTCGGCTGCGTGGCGGAGTGCTGGAGTCCGGAAACCGCCCCGCGCCCCGCCTTCTTCGGGCGCGTCCCGGTCGTCTTCTTCGAGCCGCCGGACCGTCCGGGCTGGCGGAAGGCGCGCGGCGTCGCCTGCGACGAGTCCGCCGTGGCCCGGATGGCCTTCCGGGAACTTTCCGACGGGCGCCCGGAGTCGTTCGCCGCGCTGTCCTTCTTCAAGGACGAGCGATGGTCGCGGGAGCGGATCGACGCCTTCCGCGAATGCTGCCGCAAGGCGGGGTTTGACTGCCCGGTTTCGTATTTCAAGGTCGGAAGCTACGAGGAGCTGCCCGTCCGCGCCGCGGATCTCGTCCCCTGGGCCGAAGCGCTTCCCCCGCATTGCGCCGTTTTCGCCGTCAACGACTTCTGCGCGCTCGGCGCGGCGAGGGCCCTGGCCGGTGCCGGGCGCACCTATCCGCGCTCCGTGACGCTCGTCGGCGCGGACGGCGTGGAGATCGATGACAGGGACAAGGCCCTTGCGGCCACGATTTCCACGGTCCGGCTCGACTTCGAGCTCGCGGGCTTTCTCGCCGCGAAGACGGTCGCGGAAATCGCCGAACAAGGCGGCCCCGTCTGCCGCATCGCCACTTTTCCTCCCCTGATGGTGGAGCGCCGCAAATCCACGCGCGGATACGGACGCCGCGAACCGCACATCCTCAACGCCATCGAGATGATCCGGCGCGAGGCGTGCGACGGTCTCTCCGTCGCCCGCCTCGCCGCGCGCTTTCCCGGAACCCGTCGCCTCTTCGAGATGCGCTTCCGTGAGGCCGCCGGCCATTCCGCCCTCGATGAAATCCTCAACGTCCGCCTGGCACGCGCGATGGAACTTCTTTCCGGCACACGCATGCCGGTTTCGGCGATTTCCCACCTCAGCGGTTTTTCCGGAGAATGGGAATTCTGGCACTTTTTCCGGAAACGGACCGGGGTGTCGCCGGGCCGGTTCCGCCGCGAACGAAGGCAGTCCGGTTCTTGCAACTATTTTTCGTAAAATCACAGATTTTGGCTCCCGGTGTGCGGTAATATTTCCATGTCAGCCGTGCTTTTGGAAGAAGCGCCCTTCCGACGCCTGACGAGTGACAGCCGCCATGCAGCCCCGCAAATGCCATTCTGCCCTTGCCTCCTGCCTTCTCCTTCTCGCACCGGCCTTGTCGGTACGGACGCAGGAGGTGCAGAACTCGATGCCCGCGCTCCGGCCCCTTTCCGGGCTGGAGTGGCGGCTGCCGAAGAAGTTCGCGACACTTGATGAAGACCGGCTGGTCGTCGACATCCCGGCGGAGGCCGGCCCGTCGGATGCCTGCGCGACGGCCCGGCTGCCGGCGGCGATGCTTGCGGACGCGGGCGGCTTCGCGATGGCGGTCGAGGCGGAGGGGCGCGGCATGTCAAAACCCGCCAAGCGGCACCTCGGTCTCAAGTTCCAGCTTCACTGGCGCGACGAAGCCACCGGCCGCGAAGGCTACCCCAACTGCGCGAACGAGATTGGCGACTTTCCACGCAAGACGCTTCTCAACGAAGTTGACTTCGGCGGGGCGAGCCCCGACGAGGCGACGCTCATGCTCGGGCTGCAGGGCGTGACCGGCCGCGTAGAGTTCGATCTCGCCACCCTCCGCGCCGCACCAACGCCCGGGCTCTTCCGCCGCGTAAACGAAGACTGGGTGGTGCGGTATCCGCACCACCCAGCGGCCGCGCAGCGGCGCAAGCCGCTTCGCGGCTGCATGCTCCCCGGCCGCGCGACGACGGAGGACGACATCGAGACGCTCCACCGCTGGGGCGCGACGATGGCGCGCTTCCAGATGTCGCGCCGCAGTGAAAACACAAACCTCGTCGAATACGCCGCCTGGGTCGATTCGCGCCTCGACAACCTTGAGGATGTCCTTCGCTGGGCCGCCGCGCGCGGCATGAAGATCTGCGTCGATCTCCACGCCACCCCTGGCGGGTGCGACGCCTCCGGCGGGCAGGCCCTCTTCCGCGACGAGCGCTACGCGCGCGCCTTCGTCGATACCTGGCGGCGCATCGCCGCCCGCTGCTCGCCTTACGTGCAAATGTCCCGTGCGCCCAACGCGGCCCGTGCGCCTGGTGCGGCCTGTGCGCCCGACGTGCAAACGTCGGGTGTCATCTACGGCTACGACCTCATGAACGAGCCGCTCCAGAACGGCCGCGCGAAGTTCGACTACTGGACCATCCAGCGCCTCGCGGCGGAGGCCGTGCGCGAGATCGACCCCGTGACGCCGATCATCGTCGAGGCCAACCACTGGGCGCTCCCGGACGCCTTCTCCTACCTTTCGCCGCTTGCGATGGACAACGTCATCTACCAGGTCCACTTCTACGACCCGCACGACTTCACCCACCAGGGCGTCGGCGGGCGGCCCATCGGCCCGAAGTGGCCGGACCCGGAGAAGAACTGGACGCGCGACCGGCTCCGCGAGATTCTCCGCCCGGTGCGCGCGTTCGAGGCGCGCCACCACGCGAAAATCTACGTCGGCGAGTTCAGCGCCGCCGCCGGGGCGGAAGGCGCGGAGAACTACCTGCGCGACTGCATGGCCCTCTTTGGCGAATACGGCTGGGACTGGACCTACCACGCCTTCCGCGAGTGGGACTGGTGGAGCGTGGAGCACGAAGGTCCCGACCCGAAGCACATGGCCCCCGCCACGGACGACACCCCGCGCAAGCGCGCGCTGCTCGAAGGCCTTTCTGAATGAGTTTTGAACCCCACGCACCAAGCACACAAAACAACCAACCAAGGAGCAAACCATGATCAAACGCATCAGCCGACCTTCTTCGTTCCCGCGACGCGAGGCCGTCCTTCGCGGCATCGCCGCGGTCGTCCTTGCGGGAGCGGCTTGCACCGCGACCGCCTCCGCCGACACCATCGACGCCTCGGCCTTCGCCGGACATTTCGACATCATGTTCCCCGGCTACGCCGGAGCGGCGCCGGTCGAGAACTTCCCGGTCCTCGTCCGCCTTTCCGCCGAGCGCAACGGCTTCGACTACGCCGCATGCCAGGCCCTTGGCGCCGACCTGCGCTTCGCCGACGCGGCCGGCAACCTCCTCCCCTGCGAAGTCGATACATGGACCCCCGGCGGCGAATCGCTCGTCTGGGTCAAGGTGCCGTCGCTCTCCCGCTCCACGCGCATTACGGCCTACTACGGCTGCGCCAACCCGCCCGCCAACACGCCATCGGCCGTGTGGTCCAACGGCTTCGTCGGCGTCTGGCACCTCGGCGGAAGGGAGCTTCCGCTCAAGGAATCCTCCGGCGTCGGCACGGACTTCGATACGTCGAAGGACAACGGCGAGACCCTCGGCGCGCCCGGCGCCGTGGGCGGCGCGGTGGATTTCGCGACGGGGGGACGCACCGGCCGCCTGAGCGCAGCCGACGATCCCGACCTCGACGGATTCACCAGCTTCACCGTCGAGCTCTGGTCGAAACAGGCGGCGGGGGCGGATTACCAGCCATACATGCTCACGAAAACCGCGACTGGCGAGTTCGCCTACACCCTCTACCAGAACAGGGGAACGTCGACGACGAACAGCGTCTTCTACGTATTCTCTGACGCGACGAACAACGGACGGAAAAATATCGCCGGAGACAGCCGGAACCTCGTCGTCCCCGCGATGGGCGTCTGGAACCACCAGGCTTTCGTCCGCGACCTCGCGAAGGAAAAATCCTTCAGTTACCTCGGCGGCACGCCCGTGCCGGAGGGGGGCAAGACGCTGGCCGCCGAAGAGATGGTGGCGGTCTGCGACAGCTCTTCCCCGCTCTACCTCGGGAACGCGACAGGGAACAACCCCTCGGCAGCCTTCCCCGGCCAGATCGACGAGCTGCGCATCTCGAACGTGGCGCGCTCCGCCGACTGGGTGAAGGCGACGCACGACTGCGTCGCGGACGCGGACTTCGCCGCCTACGAGGTGGGCAACGACTGGACGAAGTATGCGCGCAAGTTCACCGTCACGTTCCCCGGCGCGCCGGACGGGACGCTCACGGACTTCCCGGTTCTCGTGAAGGTGGCGGAAAACAGCCCCGCCGGCTTCTCCTACGCCGACTGCCTTAAGCCCGAAGGACGCGACCTGCGCTTCGCCGACGCCGCCGGAAACCTCCTCGCCTGCGAGGTCGACACGTGGAACACGAACGGCGTGTCGGCCGTCTGGGTCAAGGTGCCGACGCTCACCGCCTCGACGAAGATCACCGCCTACTACGGCTGGAGGTTCGCGCCGCCGGTCGATCCGGCGGACGTCTGGGACGACGGCTACGTCGGCGTCTGGCACCTCGGCGAAAGCACGCTCCCGCTGCGTGAGTCGTCCGGCATCAGCACGGCGTTCAACGAAACGGCGGACGGCAACGAGACGCTCGGCGCCACCGGCGCCGTGGGCGGCGCGGTGGATTTCGCGGCGGGGACGATAAACAGCCGTCTCCTGGCCCCCGACGATCCCGACCTCGACGGATTCACCAGCTTCTCCGTCGAAATGTGGACGAAGCAGGAAAGCGCGATGCCTTCGAGTTTCAATGGCGGCTACCAGCCCTACCTGCTCGCGAAAGTCGCGTCCGGGGAGTACGCCTACATCTTCTACCAGAACACGGTCACGGCGAACGGCGTTTTCCGGGTTGGCAACGGCTCGGGCAATGCGAACATCAGCGGTTCGGCCATGATCCCCGCGATGAACGAATGGAACCACCAGGTCGTCGTCCGCGACACGACGGCCCAGAAGGCCTACTGCTACGTGAGCGGCTTGCCGACGCCCGAAGGAGGAATCGCGCTGCCGGACGGATACGGCGTGACGATTCCCGACAGCTCCTCCCCGCTCTATCTCGGCAACGCGCAGACGACAGCCAACAACAAGGCCTTCCCCGGCCAGATCGACGAGCTGCGCATCTCGAAGGTCGCTCGGTCGGCGGCGTGGGTGAAGGCGACGCACGACACGGTCGCCGCGCCCTCCTTCGCGCGCTATTCCGCGACCCGCGGCAACAACGACGCGACAGTCATCTCCATCCGGTAGCCGAGGAAAGCCGGCACGTGCGGCGTTCGCATTTGGCGAGCGCCTCACTTTTGCATTTGGCAGAATATCTTCCCCATGCACCCTTCCGCCCTAGACATCTCCCTGGGCCGGCAGCTCTTCGTGGATGACGCGCTCGTCGAATCGACGGCGGGGGTCGTGCGCCACTGGAACAGGCCGGTCAAGCGGGACGCCCCGGTCGTCTGGCCGGGCCTCCCCGGCGCCGTTCCCGCCGTCACCGACCTCGCCACCCCGGACGACCCGGCCAACCTCACCTGCGCCACTGACGGTGGCCTCTGGTGGGATCCGACGCGACGCGCGTTCCGCCTCTGGTACAACGTGGACTGGCTGGGCGACATCTGCTACGCGGAGTCGACGGACGGCCTTTCATGGGCGTTTCCCGACATCGGCGTCGTCCCCGGCACAAACCGCGTTTTCGCAAGCGACGTCATCGATAGCTGGAGCGTTACACCGAACTACGCGGCCCCCGACCCCTACGCCGACTGGAAGCTCCACGTCTCCTCTCCCTACGTCCCGCCCGCGTGGCCGCCGACGACGGACGACAGGCTCTGGGAATCGGGGGACGGGCTGCACTTCCGCCCACTCGGCCTCGCGGGCCGCTCCGGCGACCGCTCGACTTCCTACTACGACCCGTTCCGCGGCGAATGGGTCTTCTCCCTGCGCTCGGCGTCGCTGCCCCGCACGCGCCATCGCTTCGCCTCGCGCGCATTCGGGGGCGACGCCTGCCGCTGGGCGTGGCCGGGGGACGCGGCCGCGCCGGAGTCGCTCCGCGGCGCCCCGGAACCGGAACCGTGGCTCGACGCCGACTACGGTCCCGGCCGCCAGCTCTACAGCTTCAACGCCGTCGCCTACGAGTCCGTCATGCTCGGCGCGATGGAGATTCTCGTCAACACCGAACACGACAACGGCGACTGCTCCAAGGTCGGCCTTCCCAAAAACACGGGCCTGCACTTCTGCTTCTCGCGCGACGGCCGCACCTTCGCTCCGCGCGCGGAGCCGGACATCGCGCCGGAAGGGTGGGGGAGCGGCGCGTGGGACGCGGGCTACCTCTCGGCCACCGGCGGCGTCTGCGTCGTCAGGGACGAGCGGCTCTGGTTCTACTACTCCGGACTGCGCGGCGACAGGCGGCGGCTGGCGAGCGGGACAACGTGGTTCCGCAACGGGATGTATTCCAACGGCGCAATCGGGCTCGCGACCCTGCGGCGCGACGGCTTCGCGGGAATGGTCGCCGACGGGCGCGGCGAGATCGTGACGAAGCCGCTCGTCTTCGACGGCGGCCACCTCTTCGTCAACGCGGAGTGCCGGTTCGGATCCGTCTCGGCCGAAATCCTCGGCGAGGACGGCAGGCCGGTTCCCGGCTTCTCGGCGGACGATTGCGCGGCCTTCACAGGGGCGGACGCCACGAAAACGAAACTGCGCTTCGCCGGCGGGAGCCTCGCCGCCCTTTCCGGCCATCCGGTGCGCATCCGCTTCGTCCTCGAATGCGCGACGCTCTACGCCTTCTGGGTCTCGCCCTCGCCGCGCGGGGAGTCGCGCGGCTACGTCGCCGCCGGCGGTCCCGACTATCCCGGCCTCCGCGACCTGTAGCCGCAAAACTGCCAAAACGGACACGCCTCTTGGACGTTGATTTGCGTTCACGTAAGGCATTTGGTAGTATTGAAGTCACAACGACATGAGGCGCTACATGGCAGAAATCGTCAACTACAGGATTCCATACGGGGTTTCGGATTTCAGGCGAATCCGAAACGAGGGGCTTTACTATGTGGACAAGACGGAATATCTCGCGAAGATGGAGGCGCTGGACAGCTTCGTCTTCTTCGTCCGCCCACGCCGCTTCGGCAAGTCGCTCTTCATATCGATGATGGAGAGCTACTACGACCTGAACCAGAAGAAAGACTTCCAAAAGCTCTTCGGCGGACTCTGGCTCGGCGAGCATCCGACGGAATACGCCAACCGCTACATGGTGCTCAAGCTCGACTTCTCCAAGGTCGGCGGCAAGACCAACGACGAACTGGAAAAGGCGTTCGAGGCGCATGTCGGCGAGAGGCTGGAGGGCTTTGTCCGCGGATACTCCTCCGTGTTCTCCGGAGAGTTCCTGGAAGAATTCAAAAAGAAGGGCGTGGTCCAGCGTTTCGAGGCGGTTACCATCTACGCCCGCCAACACGGCGTCCCGCTCTACCTCATCATCGACGAATACGACAACTTCACGAACCAGATGA
>CAMNCG010000190.1 GCA_946534105.1 uncultured Verrucomicrobiota bacterium | reverse complement strand
CGGCCTCGCCGCCGGCGAGCCTCCCACGCGCCGCGGCTTCCCGCCAAGCGTCTTTTCCGAACTGCCGAAACTCATGGAGCGCGCCGGCAACTCCGCCAAGGGGTCCATCACGGCGCTCTACACGGTCCTCGTCGAAGGCGACGACATGACGGAGCCCATCGCCGACGAGACGCGTTCCATCCTCGACGGCCACATCATCCTGTCGCGCAAGCTCGCGCAGATGAACCACTACCCGGCGATCGACATCCTCGCGTCCGTCTCGCGCTGCCAGTCCGCCATCATCCCCAAGGACCACAAGGCCGCCGCCGCGAAGCTCCGGACGCTGCTCGCCAAATACGCCGAAGTCGAACTCCTCCTGAAGATCGGCGAGTACAAGAAGGGCAGCGACCCCGAAGCCGACGAGGCCATCGCCAAGAACGGCGCCGTCAACGCCTTCCTCAAGCAGGGCCTCGACGAAAAACCCACCTACGAGGAATCCATCCGAAAGCTGAAGGAGGCGGTGAGCTGATGCCCTACCTGCTCCAACCGCTCCTGAACATCCGCGCGATGCGCGAAGACCGCGCCGCCGGCGAACTCACCGCCGCGCGGCGGGCCGTCCGGGACGCGGAGGAGACCCTCGCGGGGCGCAGGAGCGAGCTGGAGAAGTACCTCGAGACGAAGGAAGAGCGCCGGGACCGCATCTACGCCGCCGTCATCGGCCGCACGGTGAGCCGCGACCAGCTCGACATGGCCGCCGAGGGCGTCGCCCGCATCGACGAGGAGGGCGTGCTCCGGGAGGACAACGTGAAGCGCGCCGAAGCGGATCTTCGCGCCCGCGAAAAGGCCGAGGACGAAGCGCGCGTCCAATTTACCATTGCAACCAAGAACCGAATGAAAATCGACGAACACCGAGCCGTATGGCTCGAGGACGAGGCCAAGGCGCAGGAAGCCCGCGCCGAGGGAGAACTGGAAGACTTTACCGTGCGGAAGGAGGAAATCTGATGGTCGATGCCGTCTCGCTGGACTGCGGAAGTCCCGTGTCACCGTCCGCCGCGCATTCGCTGCGCCCGGCGGAGCTTCCGTTCCTGCTTCCCGACGATTCCGGCCTCGCGCCGCTTTCCCTGCCCGCGGAGTGCCTGCGGGGAAGGGAAGGGGGCTCGGCCCCGGTTCCTGCTCCCGACTCCGTCCGCCGTTTCAATGCGGCCATGGCGGCGTCCGCGTCCCCGTCTGCGTCCGCGGCTTCGTCCGCCGCGCATCCGCTGAGCCCGGCGGATCTCCCGTCCCTGCTTCCCGACGATTCCGGCCTCGCGCCGCTTTCCCTGCCTCCGGAACTCCTGCGGGGCGGGGAAGGGCGTTCGCCCGTGTCCGCGGCTTCTGCGTCCTCGATTCCTGCCGCCGCCGCGTCCGCGATCGCGGCTCCCGAGCCCATCGTTCCGGTCGATCCGCCCGAAGTCGACGCGCTGGCGCCGACGCGGTTCTTCGACGCCGGGAACGGCCTGCGTCTCCCGTACCGGGAATACGTTCCGCAGGCTCCGGCTCCGGTGTCCGGAGAAGAGCCGGAGCGCGTCCGGTATCCGCTGGTGCTTTTCCTGCACGGAGCGGGAACCCGCGGCGCGGACGGCTCGGCGTTTTCCGGAAACGTCGTGTTGCGCAGTCTCCTCGCGCGGGCGTCGAGGATCGAGCCGGCGATCGTCCTCGCGCCGCAGTGTCCGGAGGGCGAGCAGTGGGTCGACACCCCGTGGGGCGACAAAACGCACGTCTTCCGCGAGGAGCCCTCGCGGCCTCTCTCCGCCGCCCTCGAGCTTCTCGACCGCGAGGTGGAGAGCCTTCCCGTGGACCGTTCCCGGATCCTCGTCTGCGGCAAGTCCATGGGCGGATACGGCACCTGGGACCTTCTTTCGCGGAGGCCCGACTTTTTCGCCGCGGCGATCCCGGTCTGCGGTGGCGGCACACCCGAAAAGATCGCGGAAGCGAGCCGCGCGACGCCCGTCTGGACCGTCCACGGCGACGCCGACGGCACGGTGCCGGTGGAAAACACCCGCGCGATCGCGGCGGCGGTGCGCGCCGATCCGGCGCACGCCGCCGAGTTCCGCTACCGCGAAATGCCGGGCGTCGGGCACGACAGCTGGACGGCCACCTTCACCGATCCCGCGGTGATGGACTGGTTCTTCGCGCAGCGCCGCACGGACGTCGAGGCGTCCGTCGCGACCGCTCTGTCCGCCGTTCGGCAACCGTCGCCTCTCCCGGACGCCGCCGTCGCCGCGCCGGCGCCGTCTTCCGCGTCCGCGGCCGCTTCGGCCCGCACCGCCGCCGTCGCCGAGACGGTCGACGCCGTTGTCCGCGCCGTCGCCGCCGAAATCGCGGCGACGCCCGCGATCGTGCGCGGCGAGGGCCGCGTCGTCATTCGCCTGGACCGCGCGGTGCTTTCCGGCAGCGAAATCTCCCTTTCGTCGGAGAACGGGAAACTCTCCGTCGAAATCGTCCCGGCTACCCCGCAGGCGGCCGTGATGGTCGAGCGGGGACTTCCGGACCTCGAAAAGGCACTGGCCGGTCACGTGCCGCAGTTCCATTCGTTTTCGGTCTTCGTGCTGAAGAAGGAAAGAAAAGATGAAACCGCTTGAAATCCTTTCGGCGCTGGAGCCGTGGCGCTCCATGGGCGCCGACGCCGTCGTCGATTCCCCCGCCTGGGCGGTGCCGTGCCGCCTCGGCGACGAGACGGTCGCGATGCGCCGGGCCGCGGTTCGCCCCTCCGACACGCTCCGCCTTTCCGTCCGGTTCGGCGACGAACCGCACGCGCTCTCCCTCGCGCCGTCTCCGCGCTTCCCGGAGCTTTCGCGCCTCTGGAGCGTCCGCGGCGAAGTCCCGGAGCCGGTCCTGCTCGCGCTCGTCGAGCGCGAATGCGCGCCGCTCTTCCAGATGCTCGAAAACGCCGTCCGCAAGCAGTTCTCGGTCGACGGCCTCGGTGGCGAACCGGCGGAGTCCGACCTTTGCGCCGAAGCCGGGGACGTCGTGTTCGCGCTCACGCGGTCCCCGACCGTCGTCGCCGCGCTCGGCCTTCCGCGCAATCTCGATCTCGCGCATCCGTCCGTCCGCGACGCCCTCTGCCCGGCCGAATGCGAATACGCCGCCTTCGCGCTCGATCCGGCGGCGGCCGCCGCGCTCGCCCCGGGGGACGCCGTCGTCGCGCCGGAACTCGAAACGGCCGCGCCCGCGCTCGTCGTCGGGGGCCGGATCGTCCTTTCCGGCGGGGAAACCCTTCCGCTCCCCGAAGACGCGCTCTGCCACGTCCGCGCCGCGGCGGAAACCGAGGTCCGGCTCGGCGAAGTCTTCGACGGCTCCGCCGCCGTCCCCCCCCCCGCGACGCCGCTCCGGCTCCTCGTCGCCGGCAAGACGGTCGCCTCCTGCCGCCTCGGTCGCCTCGCTTCGCAGCCCGCCCTTTTCGTCGAATAATCCCGCATCCGCCGACTCCATGTTCCAGACCAATCCCTTCGCGCTGATCGTCCTCTTCGTCGGACTTTCGCTGCTGCCGTTCGTCGCGATGGTGGCGACGAGCTACCTGAAGATCGTCGTGGTGATGTCGCTCATCCGCAACGCGCTCGGCATCCAGTCGATCCCTCCGAACATGGTCGTGAACGCCCTTGCGATGATCCTCTCGTTCTTCATTCTGGCTCCGGTCGCGCAGCAATCGTGGGAAATCATGCGGCCGAAGGCCGAAAGCCGGAGCGTCGGGGGGGTGTCGGCCGAAGCGTCGCCGGCGTCCGGCCTGGGGCTTCCCGCGGACCGCTTCGCGGAGGCCGCCGAACCCTTCCGCGAATGGCTTTCCGCGCACACCGCGGACCGCGAGCGCGCCTTCTTCGTGAACACCGCCGAGCGGCTCTGGGCGAAGGAGGACGGCGAGCCGGCCAAGGTCGATCCGGAGAGCTTCGCGATCCTCCTGCCGTCGTTCTGCGTCTCCGAGCTCACCAAGGCCTTCCAGATCGGGTTCCTCGTCTACCTGCCCTTCATCGCGATCGACATCATCGTCTCGAACATTCTCCTCGCGATGGGCATGATGATGGTCTCGCCCGTGACGATCTCGCTGCCGTTCAAGCTGCTCCTTTTCGTGATGGTGGACGGCTGGACGCTCCTCATCCAGGGCCTCGTGCGGGGGTACGCGCTATGAGCCAGGCCCAGCTGCTCGACTACGCGAGGACCTGTCTGCTGCTCGTCCTGCGCCTTTCGCTGATCCCGATCGTCGTCGCGACGGTGATCGGCATCCTCGTGTCGCTCCTCCAGGCCCTCACGCAGATCCAGGAGCAGACGCTCGGCTTCGCGGTGAAGCTCATCGCGATCTCGCTCACGCTTCTGGCCTGCGCCTCCTGGATGGGCTCCTCGCTGCTGCTCTACACGCAGGACATTTTCACCCACTTCGCGCTGCTGCGGTAGATGCCCTACGTCGAATTCCACCGGTGGATCCTTGCGGCGGTCCTCGCGATGGCGAGGATCGGCGGGGCGTTCGCCATCTGCCCGGCGCTCACGGAATCGATGATTCCCGGCGTGGCGCGGCGCGCGGCGACGCTCGGATTCGCGTGGATCGCGATTCCGGCCATTCACGAGGCGATGCCGCCCGGCGAGCCGAACGCGCTGGCGTTTGCGTTCCTCGGCTTCAAGGAGGCGCTGCTCGGGTTTCTGCTCGGGTTCTTCTCGGCGGTTCCGTTCTGGATCGCGGAAAACGTCGGCAACTTCATCGACAACCAGCGCGGCGCGACGATGGGCGAAGTCTATTCGCCCCTTTCCGGAACGCAGGTTTCGACGCTCGGCATCTTTTTCACGCAGATCGTCTCGACGCTCTTCTTCGTCGGCGGCGCGGTGTTCGTCTTTCTGGGCGCCCTCTATTCGAGCTACGCCGTCTGGCCGGTTTTCGCGGGCGGCGTCTCGTTCGCGCCGGACGCCCCGGTGCAGATCCTCGGCGCGCTGGACGGCATGCTGCGCGCGACGGTCGTGATTGCGGCCCCCGTCATCATCGTCATGTTCCTCGCCACGCTCGGACTCGGCTTCGTGAACCGCACCGCGCCTCAGCTCAACGTCTTCTTCCTCTCCATGCCCGTCAAGTCCGCGCTCGGCATCGCCATGCTCGCGATCTACCTGCCGTTCGTCATGGACATGCTCGTCTACACGCGGGAGGAGGCCATCCTCACGCCGGTGCGGAAGCTTCTGGGAGGCGGGTGACATGGCCGAGTCCTCCGGCGAAAAAACCGAGATGCCGACCCCGAAGAAACTGCGCGACGCGCGGGAGAAGGGGCAGGTGTGCACGTCGAAGGACATCGTCTCGACGGCGATTCTCATCGTCCTCTTCGTCGTGCTCGGCTGGATGGGCGCGGCGCTGACGGACGACATGGAGGAGCTGCTGAAGTTCATCGGCGGAAGCGTCGGGCGGAATGACGCCGGTGCCGTCCGCCAGTCCGCGGCGATGGCCGTGATGCTGATCCTGAAGCACACCTTCGTCTTCGTGCTCGTCGCGGCCGTCGTGGGCGTCGTCGGAAACGTCGCGCAGATCGGCTTTCTCTTCACCTTCGAGCCGATCATGCCGAAGATGGAGAAGCTCAGCCCCGTCGAAGGGGCGAAGAAGATCTTCTCGATGAAGAACCTGTTCGAGTTCCTCAAGAACGTCGCGAAGGTCTCGTTTCTCGGCTACCTGCTCTACAAGATCATCCGCGCCAGCATCCCCGAACTGCTGTCCATGTGCTACGGCACGCTCGACGACATCTTCCCCAGCCTTCGCCTGATGCTCAAGCGCCTCGCCGTCTACACCGCCTTCGGATACATCGTCATCGCGATCGTGGACCGGATCTTCCAGGGCCGCAACTTCACCAAGCAGATGATGATGACGAAGGACGAGGTGAAGCGCGAATACAAGGAGATGGAGGGCTCCGCCGAGGTCAAGCAGGCCCAGCGCCAGTTCCGCGACGAAATCCTCAACGGGCCGGAGCCCGCGAAGGCCGCGAAGCGCTCGAGCGTGGTCGTCACGAACCCGACGCGCCTCGCCGTCGGCATCCGGTTCGACGCCTCCGAGGCGCCGCTGCCGCGCATCTGCGCGCTCGGCGCCGGCCCCGTCGCGAAGATCATCCGCGAAACCGCCCTCGCCGAGGGCATTCCGGTCATGGAAGACCGCCCGCTCGCCCGCGCCCTCTACGCCGAGGGCAAACTCGAAGATTTCATCCCCGATTCCCTCATCGAGCCCGTCGCCGAGGTCCTCAAGTGGGCCAAGCAGATCCAGGACGCCCGGAAGGAAGAAGAGGAACTCGACTCCGTTTCGCTGGAGGATTTGCCATGACCATCGAAGAACACTACAACGCCATCGCGCCGCGGCTCACGAACTGGCTCGTCGCGACCGGCAGTTCCTACCACGAAGCCTGCGACCTCGTCCAGAACGCCTTCCTGAAGATCTGGAAGATGCGCGACGACCTGCGCGACGACGATTCGGCCGTCTCCGGCCTCGCCTACACGATCGCCCGCAACCTCCGCAAGAACCTCTGGCGCGACGATTCGAAGATGGTCCTGGTGGAGGAGATACCGGAAACCGTTCCCGCGCCCCAGCCCGAATCGACGCTCGGAGAGTCCGACGCCGCGTACCTGCGCAAACGCCTTTCCGCGGCTTTCGGCAAGCTTCCGCCGGTCCTCCGCGAGGCCTACACGCTCTTCCAGGTCGCGGAACTCCCGGTCAAGGAGATCGCCCGCCAGACGGGCGTCACGGAAAATCTCGTCAAGGTCCGCATCTTCCGCGCCAAGCAGAAGCTCCGCGAAATCCTCGCGGACCTGCGGGACGTTTGAAAACGGAAGGCATCCGGCCTATAATCCGCAGAAACAAAGGAATACGAACATGTCCACGCTCGCCGACTACAACGCGTTTCTCGCCGCCGTCCGGAAGGACACCGGTCTCTCTTCCCTCGAACCGGACGAAGCCGGGCTCGTAAGCGTCCGCATCGACGACGCCTACAACCTCAACCTGCAGTTCGTCGAACCGACGGGCAAGATCCTGTGCTTCGTCGAAATCGCCCAACTGCCTCCCGACGCCCCGGTGGTCGTCTTCCGCGACCTGCTGGCGGGCTGCCTCTTCGGTCGCGACACCGCGGGCGGTCATTTCGCCTACGAACCGTCGTCCGACACCGTGGTCTACCACTACTACTTCGACTTTGATCGCGCCGCGGCCGATCCGGACGAATTCGTCGCCACGTTGGAGAAGATCCTCCAGCTCTGCGGCATCTGGGTCGAGCGCATCCGCCGCGACCTCGAAGAGGCGGGAGCCGCGGTCCCCGTCTCCTCCTCTTCCTCCCTCCACCCCGGCATGATGGCGTGACGTCCGCGCCCCGAACCCCCGACACCCCATCCGCAACCATGAATCCCCTTCCCGATTTCGACACCCGCCTCGCCGCGCTCCGCGCTCGCCAGGACGAACTTCTAGCCCGCCCCAACGTCCCCGCCTTCGACGCCGGCGGGGCGTTCGTTCGCTACGAGCGGCCGATCCTCACGCGCGACCACGTCCCGCTCGAATGGCGCTACGACCTCGACCGGACCTCGAATCCGCGCCTTCTCGAACGGCTTGGCGTCGAGGCTGTCTTCAACGCGGGGGCCATCCGGTTCGGCGGCAAGTACTGCGTGGTCGCGCGCGTCGAAGGCGCCGACCGAAAGTCCTTCTTCGCCGTCGCCGAGAGCGACAACGGCACGGACGGCTTCCGCTTCTGGCCGG
>CAMNCG010000189.1 GCA_946534105.1 uncultured Verrucomicrobiota bacterium | reverse complement strand
CCCGCCCGGCGTTTCCCCCGGGGCGGTCCGTCCCAGTTCCGGCGGCTCCGCTCCGGCGGGCACGCCCCCGTTCGAAGGCGCGCCGCCGGAGCCGCCGCGGCTGAAGTGGAGCGTTTCCCCGTCCGAAACGGACGACGACCGGTTCCCGGTCTGGCACGTTTCCGCGAACCGGAAGGTGTTCGCGCCCGATTCCACGAATGGCGTTCCGTGGATCTCGCTCAAGCGGGAAGGCGAACCGGTCGCGGCGCGCTTTCTGGGCGAGTGGGACGACCCGGGGGACGGTTCCGTCCCGACGAACGTCTGGATCCTCGTCCGGCCCGGAGATCCCGTCGAACCGGGCGAATTCGAACTCCGGATCTCGAAGGACTTTCCGGACCCGGTCGGCCGTCCGCCGGAAGAGGACGGAATCTGGCGCGGGCAGGTCTCGCCGGAGCCGCTGCGTTTCGTCCACGCGGAAGCGGAGGCGGACGCGTTCGCCGCGGTCGCGACGGCGCGGCTCCGGACGTCGCGGAAGGTCGACGCCGCCGCGCTCGCGAAGGAACTCGTCCTGGAGCCCGCCGTTCCGGACCTTTCGCTCCGGCGCCTGGAGGACGCGCCTTCGTGGACCGACTCCGACGGCAACTGGCACTGGGGCGGCGACCATCCCTGCTACGAAATCCGCGGCGGTTTCGCGCCCGGGACGCGCTACCGCGCGCGCCTCGCGTCGCGGTGGACGTTCGACGACGACGGCCGCGCGCGCCTCGCTTCGACGAACGCGGTGGCGTTCACGGCGAAGCCGGCGCCGCGCGCGGCGGAGTGGCTCGACTCCGGGCTGTACCTCGGCGGGGAGAAACCGCTCGTCGCGCTGCGCGCCGACCGCGTCCCGCGCGCCAAGGTCTCGGTCCGCAGGGTCCTGCCGGCCGGAGCCGTCCACGCGCTGCGGCATCTCGACGACTGGGAATTCCGCCTTTCGGAATGGTGCGACCGGCCGGTCGAACGCCGGATCGAAAGATTCGCGCCGGACGGCGTCGCGACGAACGTCCTGTCCCTTGCCGATTTCGTTCCCCCGCCGGCCGGCGCCGGCGGAAGCGGCGACGGGCCCGGTGCGGCGCCCGCCGCGGCGCTGCCGGAGGGTCTCTGGCACGTGCGGATCGAAGGCCTCGCCGGAGCGGACGCGCCGTCCGTGGAGGCGCTTCCGGAGCTCGAGCGCTTCGTCGCGTTTTCCGACACCGCGCTCTCGGTGCGCCTCCTCGACCGCGAGGCCGCGGTCTGGGCGACGGGCCTTTCGTCCGGTGCGCCCGTCGCGGACGCCGCCGTCGCGCTCTACGCCGAAAACGGCACCGCGGTCGCGTCCGGAAAAACCGGTCCGGACGGCTTCGTGCGGCTTCTTCTCCCGGAAGACGCCGGGGCGCCGGTCCTCGCGGTCGCCGAAAAGGCCGGCGGCGCGTACGCGTTTCTCGAAATCGCCGAAAAGAACCGGGAGCACGACGAACCGGACGGCGCGGCGGACGCCTTCCCGGCGTCCGATTCCGAGCTCGACGGCTGGGTCTGCTCCGACCGGGGCATCTACCGCCACGGCGACCGCGTCCGGCTCGAAGCCCTCGTGCGCGAGGCCGCCGGAGCCGCGCCGGAGCCGCGGCCCGTCGCGCTCGAAATCCGGCGCGGCGACGGCGTCGTCGTGAAACGCTGGAACCTCGTCTCCGACGCGCGCGGGCGCGTTTCGCCGCCCGGCGGGTTTTTCGAGATTCCCGATTCCCAGCCTTCCGGCACGTGGCGCGCCGATCTGCGCATGCCGGAAAAGGACGGCCGCGTCCTCGGCGAGCGCTCTTTCCGCGTCGAAGCGTTCGTCCCGCCGAAAATCCGCGTCTCCATCGACGGGGCGCCCGCCTGCATCGCGCCGGATTCGCCCGCAGGCGGAAGGCGGGATTTCGATCTCGGGATTTCCTCCGCGTGGCTCTTCGGTTCGCCCGCGGCGGGCCTCAAGTGGGAAGCCCTCGTTCTCGCGGACGCGGTGCCGTTCTCCCCGGAGGGATGGGACGGCGGGTGGCGCTTCGGCGGCTCCCCCGGGGGCGGAACGGACGTGCAACGCGCCGGATCGGCGAAAGGGTTCCTCGGCCCCGACGGCAGGGTCTCCGCGAAGCTCGACCTTCCCCGTCTCCTCGCGGACAAGCCGCCCTCGGCCGCGCTCTCGCTGCGCGTGCAGGTTTCGGTCTTCGAGCCCGGCGGACGCGCGGTCACGGAAGAGAAGAGGATCCCCTGGCACGTCTGCCCGTTCTACGTTGGCGTCAAAGCCCCGGCGGCCGTCCGGCCTGGCGGCGAGGCGGAGCTGCCCGTCCGCTTCGCGCGTCCCGACGGTTCGGCCGCGCCGGACGCCGCGGCGTCCGTGAAGGCCGAACTCTTCTCGGTCCGCCGCGACTGGATCCGGGAAAAGCGCGGCGACCGGTGGCACTGGCGCGAAAACCGCGTCGAACGCAAGGTCGGCGAAGGGACGTTCGCGGTCGAAGACGGCGCCGCGACGGCGCGCTTCCGCCTTCCGCAGGGCGACGGCGCGTACCTCGTGCGCGTCGAGCCCGCGGGAGACTGGCCGGACGGCGGCGCCGTGAAACCGCGCACCGAAGTGAGGTTCTCCACCTTCGCCGGGGACGGCGAGGACGAATCCCGGTCTCCGAGCCGGCTGTCGCTCGCGGCGGACAAGAAGGCGTACCGTCCCGGCGACGTCGCGCGCGTCGACCTCTCGTCTCCGTTCGACGGTCTCGCGCTCGTGACGTTCCAGCGCCGTGGGTTCCTCGGCCACGAGCTCGTCGCCGTGACGAACGGGCACGCCCTCGTGACGTTTCCGGTCGAGGCGGGGCACGCTCCGTCGCTGGACGTCGCCGCGTCGCTCGTCCGCCCCGCCGCGCCCGGCGCCGAATGGCCCGAACACCGCGCGTGCGGCGCCGCCACGATCCGCGTCGAAGACCCCGCCCGCCGCCTTTCGCCGGCGCTCTCGCCGCCGGTCGCCGAACCGCTGCCCGGCGGCGGCTGGCGCGTCGTCGCCGAAGCCGCGCTCGCGAATTCGCCGGAAGCGTCCGGCGCGCGCGCGACGTTCTTCCTCGTGGACCAGGCCGTGCTCGGCCTCACGCGCGAAAAGACGCCGGACCCCGCCGGTTTCTTCGGCCGCGCGCGCCGCGCGGGAGCCGTCCTCTACGATTCCTTCCGCCGCCTTCTGCGGATGCGCGACGAACCCGCCCTCGCGACGGTCGCGATCGGCGGCGGCGACGACGGCTTCTCCGAGGCCGGCGGGCGGCGCCTCCAGGCCGCCAAGACCCGCCGCTTCAAGCCGCTCGCGCTCGCGGTGCACGACGTGCCGTTCGAAAACGGCGTGGCGCGCGCGGAGTTCGAGGTGCCGGAGTTTTCCGGCGAAGTGCGCGTCGTCGCGCTCGCGTGGAGCCGCGGCGCCGCGGGGGCGGCGTCCGTGCAGCGCGTCCTCGCGCCGTCGCTCGTCCTCGACGCCGACGCGCCGCGTTTCCTCGCGCCGGGCGACGAATCGGAGTTCACGCTGTCGCTGCATTCCACGGCCGACGCGCCGTCGTCCGTCTCCTGGAGCGTCTCCGCGGCCGCGGTCGTTTCCACGAACGGCTCCCTGGCGCTCGGCCACAAGGGGTCGGCGACGGTGCGCGTGCCGGTGAAGATCCCCGCCGGCGCGCCGGCCGGCGAACTCGCGGCGGAGTTCCGCGCCGAAGGGCTCGGCGAAACCCACGCTTCGACGATCCTCCTGCCGCTCCGCCCCGCGCTGCCCGTCGCCGTCGCGGACGAGAGCGTCGTCGTCGCGCCCGGCGGAACCGCCCGCTTCGAAAAGGCGCCCGGGCTCCTTTCAGCCTCGTACGCCGGCATCGTCGCCGATTCCGACGCCTTCGCGGCCTTCGCGCCGGCGGTCCGCTGGCTTTCCGCGTACCCGTGGCGGTGTCTCGAACAGACCGTCTCCCGCGCGTTTCCGCTTCTCGCCTCGGGCGGCGCCGCCCTCGCGCTCGCGCCCGGCGCGTACGCCGATCCCGCGGGAGAGCTCGAAGCCGCGGTCGCGCGCGCGACCACGATGCTGCATCCGTCGTCGTTCTCCATGTGGCCCGACTCCGGCGTCGAGATTCCGCGCTACGGCGCCCGCGCCGGCCTCTTCCTCGCCGAAGCCGAAGCCGCGGGCTTCCCGCTCCCGCCCTCGGCGTCCGGCCACCTCCGCGCCGCGCTCCGCCGCTACGCCCGCATGGAAGCGCCGGACCGCAACTGGCGGGATTCCGACGCCGAGCGCCGGGCGAAGGACCGCGCCTTCAGCGCGACGCGCACGATGGCGCTGCTCGGTCTCCGCGCCGCGGGCGAGCCCGATCCGGATTACGAAAACGCGCTCTTCGACCGCGCTTCGCGCCTCTCGCCCGAGGCCCGCGCGCAGCTCGCGCTCTGCCTCCTGCGCGGCGGCCGCCGCGACGAGGCGCTCGAACTCCTGCGCGCGTCGGAGCCCGACGCCACCGTCGAGGCGCTCGCATGGGCGCTTGTCGCGTGGAGCGAAACCGACCTGCCGGAAACCGCCGCGCGCGTCGAATCCCTCCGCACGCGGCTACTCGACGCCCGCGACGGCGCGGAGTGGGGCACAACGGAAAGGAATTCCGCCGCGCTCCTCGCCGCCGCGTCCGCGCTGCGCCGCTGGGGCCGCTCGGAAGCCGCGCCCCGCCTCGTCGCGACGCCCGGGGGCGCGCTGCCCGTCGCCGTCACGAACGCCGCGCGCGCCGTGGAGCTCCCGCCCGCCGCCGGCTCCGGCGAGGTCTCGCTCCGCAACGACGGCGACGCCGCGCTCGTCGTGCGCCGCGTCGTCGAAGGCGCGCCCGATCCCGCGGCCTTCCACGCGCAGACGAACGGCGTCGCCGTGTCGCGCCGCTTCTTCGCGCAGGACGGAAGCGAGGTCGATCCGGCGTCCGGCGCCGTGAAGCGCGGCGACGTCCTGCTCGTCGAGCTCTCCGTCGAGCCCGTGCCGGACGCACGGACCGTGCTCGAGGACGTCGTGGTCGACGACCTCCTCCCGGCCGGCTTCGAGCCCGGTGCCGGCGTCGCGGACGGCACGACGCTGCCGACGGTCCACCGCGAGACGCGCGACGACCGCATCGTCCTCTTCGCCGCTCCGTTCTCCGGGCGCAAGGTCTTCCGCTACGAAGTGCAGGCCGTGTCGGCGGGCTCGTTCGCCCTGCCGCCGCTCCAGGCGTCCGAAATGTACCGTCCGTCCCGCAACGGCCGTACCGCGCCGGGACGCCTCGTCGTTTCCGGGGAATGAGCCGCCCTCCCCGCTTCCGCCGGCTCGCCCGGGCCGCCGCGCGTCTCGCGGCGGCCGGGGCGCTCGCCGGCGCCGCCGCCTTCGCCGTCTCGTGGGCGGTCGTCGAAGCGCCGGTCGAGGCGTCGGAGACGTACCCGGAGGGGCTCGTCCTGCGCGACCGCGAGGGCGCGCCGCTCCGCATCCGCCTCGGCCCCGGCGACGTCGACTGCCGCCCCCGCCGCGCCGCCCCGCCGGACGAATGGGTCGGCAAGGCGATCGTCGCGAGCGAGGACAAGCGCTTCTACCGGCACCGCGGCGCGGACCTCCTCGCCCTCGCGCGGGCGATCGCGCAGGACGTCGTCTTCCTGCGTCGCGTTTCCGGCGCTTCGACGATCACGGAGCAGACCGTGCGCCTGATCGAGCCTCACCCGCGCACCCTGAAGTCGAAGTGGCTGGAATTCTTCCAGGCGCTCAAGATCGAACGCGTCCGCTCCAAGGACTGGATTCTCGCGCAATACCTCGACCGTGCGCCGTTCGGCGGCAACTACGTCGGCATCGAAGCCGCCGCGCGCGGGTGGTTCGACAAGGCGCCGGGCGATCTCTCGCTCGGCGAGGCCGCGCTTCTCGCGGGCATGGTCCAGGCGCCGACGCGCTTCCGGCCCGACATCCACATGGACCGCGCCGTGAAGCGCCGTGACTACGTCCTGTCGCGCATGGAGGCGCTCGGCATGGCGACCCCCGCCCAGGTCGCGGCGGCGCGAGCCGCCGCTCCGGCGCTCGTGCGCGGGCGGCGCCCGTTCCGCGCGCCGCACTACTGCGACTGGGCCGCGCGCGCCCTCGTGCCGGAGGGCGCGCACGACGCGACGCTTCCGCTCGATCCCCGCGCGCAGGCGCTTGCCGAAGACGCGGTCGGGCGCGCCTCCGCGCGCCTCGGCGCGGATTTCGCCGCGGTGGTGCTGGACGTCCCGACCGGCGATGTCGTCGCGATGGCCTGCTCCGCCGACTACTTCCGCGACCCCGCCGGTCAGGTCAACGCCGCGCTGTCGCCGCGGCCCGCCGGTTCCACCCTGAAGCCGTTCTTTTTCGCGCGCGCGCTGGAACGCGGCCTGCTCGCCCCGACCGAAGTCCTGCCGGACCTCCCGAAAGCGTTTGGTGCGTATCTCCCGGCGAATTTCTCCGGTGGCCACTCCGCGCTCGTGCGCGCCGACGAGGCGCTCGTTTCCTCGCTCAACCTGCCGTTCTACGAGGTGGTGCGCCGCCTCGGCCCGGCCGACGCCCTCTCGGACCTCCGCGCGCGCGGTCTCGCGGGCGAGGACGCCACGCCCGAAAAGCACGGCCTCGGCATCGCCGTCGGCAACCTCGACGTTTCGCTCCTCGCGCTCGCGGGGGCGTACGCCGCCTTCGCGCGGGAGGCGGAGACGAACGCCGCCGCGCGCATCGTGTCCGAAATCCTTTCCGGCGAGGCGCGCTCCCTCGCCGCGTTCGGCCACGTCGCCGACGCCGTGCTGCCGCGCGCCGCGTGGAAGACCGGCACGTCCGCCGCGCACCGCGACGCCTGGACCGTGCTCTGGACGCCCGGCGAAGTCGTGGCCGTCCGCTGCGGCCACGCCGCCGGCCGGTTCGGCGACCGTTCGATCGCCGGCGCGTCAGCCGCCGCGCCGGTCGCGTGGGAGATCTTCCGCGCGCTGCATCCGTCGGGCGACGCTCCATGGTACGGCGACGCGCCGCCGGACTTGGTGCTCCGGCGCGTCTGCGCCGCGACCGGGCTTCCCCCGTCCCCGGACTGTCCGGAAACGCGCCTCGCGTGGGCGATCGCCGGTCGCACGCCGGCGCGCCCCTGCACGGTGCACGTCCGCGGCCCGGACGGCGCCGTGCGCGGCCGCTGGCCCGCCTCGGTGCAGGCCGCCCTCGACGCCGGGGCGCGTCCGGCGCTCCGGTTCTTGCGCCCGGCGGAAGGCGCGGCGCTCCGCTTCTCCGGAGAGCCGCCATGGACCGTTTCCTGCACCGTCGCCGGCGCCGCCGCCGGCGCGGCGCTCTGGTGGACCGTGGACGGCGTTCCCGCCGGCACGGCCCCCGCATCGCGCCCCTTTGCCGCGGAGGTTTCCTCTCCCGGCCCGCACGCCGTCTCGTGTACCGCCGCGGACGGCGCCTCCGCCACCGTCCGCTTCACCGTATCGCCCGCGGCCGGGTGGCCACGGGGAGGGCGTCGACGTTAGCCGTCCATTTTTCATCAGTGGGGAGGCGGACTCCAGTCCGCCGTCGGCACAAACGGCGGTCTGGAGACCGCCTCCCCCTGGTATTCGCTACTTCATCTCCACCTTCACCTTGAAGAACCTCCACCCCGCCGCGTCGAGGTCGCTTTCGTCCGTCACGTCGGCCCAGTCCTCCGTCGGGACAAGAGTTCTCTTGCCCAGCACCTTCCGCATCCGCTTCGCCTCCTCCTCCGGCGCAAGCGGCG
>CAMNCG010000188.1 GCA_946534105.1 uncultured Verrucomicrobiota bacterium | reverse complement strand
CCGCCGGCGTCCCGGTCTTCGCGCGCGGCGAAATCCTCGCCGCGCTCTCCGCCCGCTTCCGCACGTTCGCGGTCTGCGGTTCGCACGGCAAGACGACGACCTCGTCGTTCCTTTCCGCGATCCTCCGCGCGCACCGGCCGGACGAAAACTGGTGGTGCGTCGGCGGCACGAGCGGCCTGGCCGCCGCGGTGGCGGGCGCGCCGTCCCGCGCTGGCGCGCCCGCGGAGGCCGCCGGCGCGGCCGGGCGGGAGGCGCCGTATCTCGTCGCCGAAGCGGACGAGTCGGACGGCACGCTCGCGCGGTACCGGCCGTACGTCGCGGTCGTGACGAACGTCGATCTCGACCACGCGGACCGCTTTCCGGACGTCGCCTCGTTCGAAGCCGTCTTTTCGGAGGCGTTCGCGCGCACGGAGCGCGCGGTCGTGTACTGCGCCGACCATCCGCGTGCGGCGGCGCTCGCCCGGGCGTCCGCCACGGCGGCGCGTCGCGTCTCGTTCGGGTTTTCGGCGGACGCCGACTGGCGCCTCTCCGCCTGGGAATCGGAGCCGGGCGGCACGACGCGCTTCGTCCTCTCGCCGCCGGCGGAGTCCGCAGGGGGGCGGCGCCGCGGAATCGCGGTCGCGCTTCCCGTTCCCGGCCGCCACAACGCGCTCAACGCCGCGGCCGCGATCGCGGCCGCGGCGTTCGCCGGCGTCGCGCCGGAGGACGCCGCCGCGACGCTTTCGCGCGGCGCCGTGCTCCCGGACCGGCGATTCGAGCGCGTCGGCTCGCCGGACGGCTTCACGGTGGTTTCCGACTATTCCCACCATCCGGCGGAAATCGCGGCGCTCGTCGAAACGGCGCGTTCGATGGCTCCGGCGCGCCTTCTCGCCGTTTTCCAGCCGCACCGCTACACGCGCACGAAGGCGCTTCTCGAAGAGTTTCCGCCGGCGTTCCGCGGCGTCGATTCGCTCGTGCTGTGCCCGGTCTACGCGGCCTCGGAGGACCCGCTTCCGGGCGGCACGGCGGCCGATCTGTACGCCGCCTTCCGCCGCCATCCCGAGGCGCCGGTTCCCGTCCTCGCCTCGTCGCTTGAATCCGCCTTTGGATTTCTTGCGGCGGAGGTGCGCCGCGGGGACATGGTTCTCGTCGTCGGCGCCGGGAACGTCGATTCCCTGGCCCGGCCGCTTGCCGCCGTGCATCCGCAGGAGCGGGACGACCCCGCGCCGCGGCTTTCGGCGTACGGCACCGCGGCGCCGGTGCCGCACCTGCGGGAGGTCTCGACCCCGGAGGAACTCCGCGCGGCGCTTTCCGAAGCGCGTGCGCGGGATCTGCCCGTCGCCGTCGTCGCGTCCGGCACGAACACGCTCGTCGCCGGCACGGGCTTCCGCGGCGTCCTCGTGAAACTCCGCCGCGAGGGCTTTTTCTTCCTTTCCCCGCACGTGGAGCCGGGGACGGACCCGGACGGGCCTGTCCGCCGGCTGGAAGTCGGGGCCGCGACGCCGGGCGCGACGCTCCTGGCGTACTGCAGGTCGTTCGGGCTCTCCGGCCTCGAACCCATGGCCGGCATCCCCGGCCAGGTCGGCGGCTGGCTCGCGATGAACGCCGGCGTCCGCGCCGGAAGCTTCGGCGACGCCGTCGAATCCGCGCTCTGCATCCGCATTTCCGACGGCGCGCAGGTGCGCCTGCCGCGGGAGGAGCTCCGCTTCTCGTACCGCTCGTGCGCGGGGCTCGCCGGGCACGTGGCGCTTTCGGTCCGGGTGCGCCTCCGCGCCTCGGCGCCGGAGGCCGTCGCGGCGGAGATGGAGCGCTTCGCGGCGGCGCGGACCGATTTCCGCGGCCTCCGCACGTGCGGGAGCGTCTTCCGCAATCCCGGAAACGGCGCGCCGCCCGCGGGCGCCCTCGCGGACGCGGCGGGGTGCAAGGGCCTGCGCGTCGGCGGCGCGTTCGTGGCGGATTTCCACGCGAACGTGATCGCCGCGGATCGCGGCGCCACGGCGTCGGATGTCCTGGCGCTCGTTTCGCTCGTCCGGGACCGCGTCCGCGCCGCGTCCGGCGTCGAACTCGTTCCCGAGCTCCGCGTCCTCGGCTAGCGCGAAACGCCGGGAACCGGTTTTCCGGCGTCCCGGAACGCCAGGATTCCGTCCGGGGAGATGTCGAGCGGGCGGCGGAAATCGATGGCGAGGATGCCCGGGACGTGTCCGTACGGGAAGCCGGCGTAGACGGGGCAGGGGAGGGACGCGGCGAAGTCCGGGAAGAAGGCGTCGAGTTCGGCGCGGTCGGCGCCGGCGTGGCGGAAATCGCAGAAGACGACCGCGGAAGCGCCGGCGAGCGCGCCGCCGTCCCGCAGGTCTTCCAGGCATTGCCGGACCTGCGACGGAGGGTATTTCGCCGTGCATTCGACGAAGACGACGCGTCCGTCCGCGGAGGGCAGCAGGCCGTTCTTCCACAGCCAGTGCAGGCGCGTGAGGTGGCCGCCCGTCGGGAGCCCGGAGGCGCCGACGCCATTTTCGGCCCCGCTCAGGACGCGGAGGCGCACGGGCGGGAGCGGGGCTTCGGCGAGGGTGGAGTGGACCCACTCGCGGGCTTCCGGGGTAAGACGCCGGGAATAGGAGAGCATCGGGCCGGAAACCGGATGTCCGACGCCGCGCGAGAGCATGGCTCCCAGCAGGATCGTCACGTCGCTGAAGCCCATGACCGGCAGGTCCGGGCGGGCGCGCAGCGCGTCCCAGTCGAGGAGCGGCACCACGTCGGCGGCGCCGTCGCCGCCGCGCGAGAAGAGCAGCAGGTCGATTTCCGGATCGAGCCAGAACGCCTCAAGCAGCCGCGCGCGCTCGGCGGCGGGCGCGACGGCCGGGCCGACGACGTTCGGCGCGACCTTGACGCGGTAGCCGGCCTGGGCGAGCGCGTTCGTCCCGAAGTCGAACGCGTCGCGCGGGATGATGGAGGAGATCGAGACGATGCCGATGGTGAGGATGTTCATCACTGGCCGAGGACGGAGTACGAGGACGCCGGGCCGTTGTCGGCGTCGGGGTCGGGTTGCAGGTGCTTGATCCGGGCGCCGATGGGGGAAGACGGGCGGAACGACGCGCCGGGCGCGAGGGTGAACGGCTCGCCTTCCATGCAGCGCACGTCGGGGTGCTGCGCCGTTTCGCCGTCCTTGCGCCAGAGCGCCGCCTTCAGGACCCGGGGGTCGCGCGTGGAGACGCCCCAGCGGGAGCCGTCGGAGAGGAGCCAGAATCCCTCGACCGGGCCCTTCCAGAGGTTCGGTACGGAGCGGGCCTCGACGGGGTCGCGCTGCACGGCGAAGGGGCGCATGAAGATGCACCGGACGTCGATCGGCACCGAACCCGCGTTTTCGAGCGAGACGATTTCCGCGAGGACGTCGGCGGTCCCGGGCGCGAGCGAGAGGCGGTGGGTGAAGGCGAAGCCGAGCGCGGAGGGCGCCGCGCCTCCGGCCACCTCCCTCCCGCCGCCGCCTTCGGCGCGGATCGTGGCGGTGACGGCGCCCGTCGCGTCGTCGCGCTCGAACGAAACGTCCGTCACGCGCGAGACGTCCACCCAGTACGGGATGTTGTCCGAGGCGCCCTGCAGGAGCGCCCCCCAGCGCCCGATCGGGGCGGCGCCTGCGTAGGCGATTCCGTCGGCCATGTACTTGCCGCCGACGCGCCCCGAAAGGCGCACGAGCGAATTGGAGAGCACCCACGAGCCGTCGGGCCGGAGCTCGGAGAAGACCGGCGGCGCGCCCGCCGCGAGCGCCGCGGCCGCGGCCTCCAGGTAGCGGTCGCGCTCGGAGGGTTCCGGCTCCTCCGGGGCGTCGATCTCCTCCGGGGGCGGCGCGCCGTGCCAGCGCATGGCGTCGCCTTGGACGCGCGCGAACATTTCCGTGAGGCCTTTGTAGGGAACGCCCTCTTCGCTCACGAGCCCGTAGTTCGTGTTTTCGGGGAAGTACTTGCTGATGCCTTCGGCGGGCTGGTCGAGCCAGCGGAAGTAGGAGTAGCCCACGATGAAGGGCATCGAGAGAAGGGTCTTGGCGTAGAGTTCGGTCGCACGGACGCGCTCGGCCTGCGTGTAGAAGCGCTGGCCGGCGCCGTAGGTGCAGGGGCGGCCCGTGTCGAGCGCCGGGAAGCTCCACTCGGTCTGGAACAGCGGCCGCTTCGCGATCTCGTGCGCCTCGCGGTAGAGATCGAGGACGCGCGTCGGGTCGGCCTTGGAATGCTGCACGACGTTGCGGTCGAGATCGACCCAGGGGTAGTGGTTGAACGAGACGACGTCGCAGTATTTTCCGGCGGTTTCCAGAACGACGGGATCGACGCCCTTGGGGCCGCCCGCGAAGCGGCAGCCGAGGATCATGTGGTTCGGATCGGCCCGGCGGATGGCCTCGGTCGTGACGGAGAAGTAGCGGTCCGCGACGACGCGGAGGAAGGCCCGCTTGTCCTCCGGCCCGGCCTTGCGGATGAGTCCGTTGCCCTCCGGCTCGTCGAAGCGCTTCGCCAGGAAACGCAGCAGCGCCTGTTTGGCCGGGTGCGACGCCGGCTTGCCCGCCACGAGGTCGAACACGCCGCCGGCCTTGTTTTCGGACACTTCGCCCCACCATGCCAGTTCGTTGTCGATGAAGTAGCCGAGGAGCCACGGATCGTCCTTGCAGCCGGCGCAGCGCTGGCGCGCCCACCAGTCGCACGCGGCCTCGAACTGCGGATGGAAGACGTTCGGCAGCGCCGTGCAGGGGGAGCGCCGGTATTCGGCGATGCGCCAGTCGGGATCGGCCGTCCCGAGGCAGAGCCGGTGCGAGAAGTAGAGCCGGTCCGCGGCGTTCGCGTGGGCGAGCGTTTTGTAGTAGAGGCTTTCGTCGCCGCCGCACGGCAGGCACGTGAAGCCCCAGTCGCGCAGGCGGTCGGCCGTTTCGGCGGCCCACGCCTCCGTGGAGGGATAGTGCGCCTTCACGAAGCGTTCGTAGGGGTTGTAGCCGCGCTTCTGGCTGTAGGAGCCGCGCGGGTTGCACCAGTCGGTGCCGGCGAGGATGACGCCGCGCCCGAGGGGATCGACGGCCCATTCGACGCCGTTTATGGTTTCCACGTGGAAAAAACCGGTCGCCGCGCCGCGGATTCCCGTTTCGGGGCCGACGGGACGGTATTCCGGGAACGCCCGCCATGATTCGGGCACTTCGTCCTCGGCGGAAAGGCGCACGACTTCGGCGCGGCCGCGCAGGTCGCCCGTCGCCGAAACCGCGGGGCGCCCCGCGAAGGGCGCGGCGTTCCCGGTGTTTTCGACGCGGAAGCGGCGCACGAGCGCGCCGGTTTCCGCGTCGCGGATCGCGCCCTCCACCGCTTCGGGCGAAACCGAGAGCGTCATTTCGTAGGTGCGGCCCCATTTCCACTCGCCCTTGCCTTCGCTCGCGACGCGGCGGTAGCCATCGATTTCGTCGGCCCACGTGCCGCCGCTCTGGCATTTCATTTCGCAGAACGTGCCGCCGCCGCGCGATTCCGGCTTCTTGACGAGGGAAAGCTTCCAGAAGTGCTCCAGATCGTCGAAGACGGCGAGTCCGATCGTCGCGTATTCCGGGCATTCGGTGGAAACGGGCGTGACGCGGGCCGTGATTTCGACCTTGCGACCCTTGGCGCACGGGGCGAGCGCGAAGCCGGACCCGATCGCTTCGAGCGAGCCGCCGGTTTCGCGCCAGGCGACCGGGTCGCAGTCCCAGACGGAGGAAGCGGGTTGGGCGGGGGCGGAAAAGGAGGCGGAGAGAAGAAGGGCGATGGCGGTGGACCGTGCGGATCGGTGCTTCATGGGGGCTCAAGGGGGGCTTGGTCTCAGGACGGACGCTTGCGCTGGACGAGGACGGAGAATACGACAACGGCGCCCTTGACGCAACCCTGAAGCGAGACATTAACGCCCCAGAGGTCAAGGATGTTGGAGATGACGCCGAGGAGGAGGGCGCCGGCGAGGGTTCCGCGGAGCGTGCCGCTGCCGCCGGACATTGCCGCGCCTCCGATCACGACCGCGGCGATCGCGTCGAGTTCGTAGAGCAGACCCGCGTTGGAGGACGAGATGGAATCGAGCCTCCCGATGAAGAGAACGGAGGAAAGCGCGCAGAGCAGTCCGGTGAGGACGTACGCTCCGAAACGGACGCGGCCGACGCGGATGCCGGAAAACAGAGCCACTCGTTCGCTCGCGCCGCTTGCCGCGACGTGCCGGCCCCACGGGGTGCGCGCCAGCGCGACGTCGAGCGCGGCCGCGAGCGCGACGAACGTCCACACCGGGACCGGGACGCCGAGGACCGACGCGCCGCCGACGGCGCCGAAGACCGGGCTTTTCGCGACGAGCGTCCCGGAATCGGCCCACCAGAGCGCGAGGGATCGGAACACCGAATACGTGCCGAGCGTCGCGATGAAGGGCGGCACCTTTCCGGCGACGACGGCGGCACCGTTCACGGCGCCGCCGAGGAGCCCCGTCGCGGGCGCCGCGAGCGCGGCGACCGCGAACGCCGCCGCAGGCGGTGCGGAGGAGGGCAGGGCGGCTTCCGCCGAAAGGGCCGCCACGCCGCAGAGCGCGAAGAGGGATCCGACGGAGAGGTCGATGCCGCCGGAGACGATGACGAACGTCATGCCGAGCGCGATGATGCCGCCGTAGGAGACCTGGCGCGCGACGTTGAGGAGGTTCTGCGGATTGCGGAACGGCTCGCTCGTCGCGGCGCAGACGGCAAGGAGAAGGGCGAGCGCGAGCCACGCGCCGGCCGGGCCTCCGGACAAGCGCGAGGCGGCGGTCCGGATGGGAGCGAACCATTTCATCGGGAATCCTTCCTGGCCGCGACGGCGGGGTGCAGGTAGACGGGCAGCGCAGGGCCGTGAAGCCCCGCGAGGCACATCCGGCCGACGGTGGCGGCGTCCGCCGAGACGGATTCCCTCGGCCGATCGCCGAGAACGGCCGAGAGGCGCGCGGGATCGGCGACGAGGAGGGAGAAATCCTTCCCCGCGCCGGAAAGGGCTGGCAGGAGGGGAGGCTCGCCGTCGCCGGGATCGGCGTCGGGCGTCGAGAGGAGCGAAAGATCGGAGGCCGCGTGGGCGAGCGCCCTCCAGGCGGCTTCGTCGCCCGGCTCCGCAAAGCGCCAGACGTGGCCGCGACGGGCGTCTCCGAGAAGGACGGCGCGGGGGGCGGAAGGGTGTTTTTCGCGCCACGCGCGAACGGCGGCGGCGGCGGAAAGCACACCGCGCACCGGAAGCGAATCCGGGAGGGCGAGGCCAAGCGCGATCGCGAGGGCGGCGCGGATGCCGGAAAAGGATCCGGGCCCGGTGCCGACGGCGAGGGCGGTGACGTCGCGAGCGGAGGCGCCGGCCGCTTCGAGGACGTCGCGCACGAGCGGCCAGGCGTCGCCGCGGCCGCCGGCGGGGCGCTCAAGCGTCGCGACCGGCCGCTGCTCTCCGGCCCGGAAGAGGGCGGCGGATGCGACCGCGCCGGAGCGTTCGAGTGCGAGCAACATCGCGGATCAGGCGTTCGCGGAGGCCCGTGGAGCCGCCGCGAGTTCCGGCAGCTCCAGGGAGAGCATCCGGTCGATCCGGGCAAAATCGCCCCACGAGAAAAGCGGCAGGGGCAGACCCGCCGCGACGATGCGGGAAACGTCGGGGCGGACTTCGTCCCACCACGGCTCGACGTCGCGCACGCCGGAAACGGCGGCGCGGTGGGCGTGGATGGAGCGGAACACGCCGTCGAGGCCTTCGGCGCCGGCGAGACGCGCGCGGAGGCGCTTCTGGCGGAACGCCGCAATGGCCGCCGCCACGGCCAG
>CAMNCG010000187.1 GCA_946534105.1 uncultured Verrucomicrobiota bacterium | reverse complement strand
GCACGCCATGGCGCTCTTCAAGGAGCGCTTCGGCTGCTCCATGCGCGAGTGGCGCAAGGCGAGGCGGTAATATTGCCGTTCGCCGCTACGCCAGCCTTCGCCGTCGTTGGGATGGTTGCGCCGTTTCGTCTACCATCGCCGCTCCCGCTAGGCGCCGCCGCCCCGCGCAACCGGCCTTGGCCGTTTTTGGAGAACCTTCCGCCATCGCCGCAGGACGGAACGGGCTTCTTTGCACTGCGGTCCGGCTTTTTGATAGAATTGGCGCCGTAAACGCAAAGCGGCGCGCCATGACGATCCTCTACCTCAATACCGTTTCGGGCGACCTCATCCACGGGATGAAACTGGCCGGCATCCGCCGGTATGCCGCCTTGCGCGGATGGGAGGCCGAGGCTGTCCCGTACGCTGAGCTGCTCTCGCGCGGCCTTGCATCCATCTTGGCCGCCCGCCGCCACGTGGCCGGATGCGTAGTCGAGGCCGCGAGCGACGGGGTTCTTTTCCCGCCGGAGCTTTTCGGCGACGTGCCGGTCGTCTATCTCCACCCGCCGCAATCATTGCGCGACCGCCGCGTGGCATTCGTGGCGACAGACAACGAGGCCGTCGCCCGCGCCGCATTCCGCGAGCTTTCCGCACGCCGCCCCGTCGCATACGCCGTCGTCGGTTACAGGATGCCTACGGAGTGGGCGGCGGTCAGACGGCGGGTGTTCGCCGATCTGGCGGCCAAGGCGGGCGTCCCATGCCACGTTTTCGGCGCCGACGGCACCGAAAACGGCGTGCGGTCGGCGGAAAGCGCTGCCGCGCTTGAGCGGTGGATCGCGGCTCTGCCGCGCGACACCGCCATCTTCGCCGTGAACGACGGCACGGCCGGCGAGGTGATCGACGCCGCTGCGGCGGCCAATCGCCACATCCCGCGCGAACTGGCGCTTTGCGGCGTTGACAACCTTGCGGACATCTGCGAGGCGACGCGTCCCACGATCACCAGCATCCAAATCGACTTCGAGCGCGCGGGCTTCCTCGCCGCAAGGCTTTTGGGCGATTTCCCAGCCAAGAGGGAAGCAAATGGGCGCATGCATTTTTCGGGAAAACCACGCCGTGCCTCCGTGCCGCCGTGTGACAAAGGCAGCATTACAGTCGGGCCGCTCATGGTAGCCTGGCGCGAATCGACGGGCGGGGCGGGACGGCGCGAGCCACACATTCTTGCGGCCGTGGAGCGCATCCGCCGCGAGGCATGCAACGGACTGACGGCGCAGAAGGTCATCGCGGAGTCGCCGGGCTCCAAGCGGCTCTTCACGATGCGCTTCCGCGAGGCCACCGGCCACAGCGTCCTTGACGAAATCCGCCATGTCCGCCTTGAGGCGGTGGAGACTCTTCTGCTGCAGACCGACACCCCGATCCGCGCAATAGCGGACTTCTGCGGCTGGGGGTCGTCCGTCGCGCTCGAGCGATTCTTCCGCTCCAGCACCGGCATGACGATGCGCGAGTGGCGGCTGAAAAACAGGGGGTGAGCCAGATGAATGAAGTTGTAACCGTTTCCGTTGATATGTCGGATGTCCGGGCGGAAGTGCCGCGGACGCTCTACGGCACGGGCATGGAGGATGTGAACCACGAGATCTACGGCGGACTCGACGCGCAACGCCTTTACGACGAGAGCTTCGAGGAGACGATTCCGCCGCAGGTCTTCCCACATGGTCCGATTGGGACCGGCGGGAAGGAGTGCGGGAGGCAGTGGACGGAAGAGGTTTCTGGCGGCGGCGAGGCGGCGCCTGACGACACTGTGGCCCACTGGGGGCGCCGCTCCGAGCGCCTGTCTCCCAACGGCGGCACGGCGGCCGTGGCGAATCGCGGGCTTAACGGCTGGGGCGTCCATTGCCGCGCGGGCCGGCGGATGGTCGGCCACTTGTTCGTCAGCGGCCATGTCGATTCCCTTGAAGTCGCGCTCCAGAGCCGAGACGGCGCGAGGACATACGCGACGGCCAATGTGGCGACAACGCCGCCGCCGGTGCGCGACTGCAAGGTACCGTCGCCACACCCCGTGGCCGGCGAATGGTCGAAAGTCTCGTTCTCGCTTTGCCCGGACGCGGCCGATCCGGCGGGACGGTTCCTCATCCGCGCTTCCGGCGCGGGAACCGTATGGATCGACGACGCCTATCTCGCCGATGAACCGACGGACGATTTCGGGAGGTTGGGATGCCGCGAGGACATCGCGGCGGCGCTGCGCGCGCAGGGGGTGACGTTCCTGCGCTGGGGCGGGTCGATGGCGAATTCGCCGGACTACCTCCTGCGAAACATGGATGGCGGCCGACGCCCATACGAAGGCTTCTGGTTCAAGACCAGCTCCGCCGGTTTCGGGGTGCGCGAGTTCGCCAGGATGTCCGACCTCATGGGCATGCCGTGCGCCCTTTCGATCCACGCCTACGACGCGACTGATGACGCCGTGGCCTTCGCGGAGTGGCTGCGGGGATTCGATGGCTTCGTCTGCGTCCAGATCGGCAACGAGGAATGCGCCGGATTCACGCCGGCGGGCGGTGAGCCGACAATCGCGGACACGCGCCGCTACTGCGAACAGGTCCGGCGGCTCGTCCCGGCCATGCGGGCCGCCAATCCGCGCCTCGCCTTCGCGAGCGCGATGATGTGGATGCCCGACCACATGGACCTCATGGAGGAGGCCTTCCGCCTCACGGACGGGTTCGTCGAATACTGGGACCTCCACGTCCGGGCGGACGATACAGACGCCGCCCTTGGCGTGCGTGAAACGATTCGCAACTTCCGGGAGATGATCCGGCGCCTCAATCCAAACACTTCGATGAAGGCGGCGATTTTCGAGGAAAACTCCTCCATCCACGACATGCGCCGCGCCCTCGCGCACGTCGGCGTCCTGGAGGCGGCCCGCGAAGCCGGGGACTTCCTGCTCACCAGTTGCCCAGCCAATGCATTTCAGCCTTGGAACCAGAACGACAACGGCTGGGACCAGGGGCAGATATTTTTCACTCCCAACAAGGTGTGGCTCCAGCCATGCGGCTGGGCGCAGCAGATGGCCGCCGCGAGCCACCGCGGCCTCCTCGTGGCCGGACGCACGGACGCCGCCGGCATCACGGTCTCCGCGACCTGCGACCGCGAGGGCTGTTCCGCCGTCCTGCACCTCGCCAACCCGACGGGCGTGGCAAAGCGCCTCGTCTTCGATTTTGCGGGCGGCGTCCGACATGAACTCCTGAAGGCGACATCGCTCTCGGCGCCGGCGCTTGAGGCGGACAATCCGCCTGACGACCCGAACCGCATCTCGCCAAAGGATGTGACGGAACCGTTCCGCGCCAATCCCGTCCTCCTCCCGTTTTCATATACCGTGGTCGAATTCCGCTAGAAAATCTCGCCGGCCCACAGCGGAGTCACCGAGTTCCGATGCGGAGAATGGGTGTAGGTTCCTGATGCGCGCGCGGCCGCCGAGAAGGTTGACGCCTCCCTTTCGCAGTTTTCGGGCGCTGGATCCCGTCAACAGGAATCTGATTCCACGCTCTTCGATGAGGCGGTGGACTTCGTCGAGAAGAGAGGGCATCTTCTGGATTTCGTCAATGACCATCTAGCCTTCAAATTGTCACGCAAATCGCCGGCAACCAGGCGATCTTGCTGTAAAATCGCCGACAATCCTGGCGATTTGAGCGGCATCGTAAATGAAAATAATATTTCGCCCAAAACGACGCATCGCCTGGGCGGGATATGGTATGCTCGTTCCCGTATTCACGGGCAATCAGGAAGCGAGCACCATGACAACCATCTCGCAGGAAGCGAACACCATGAAAACCATCTCGAAATCCCTGGCGCGGGCCGCCGTGGCGGCCGCGCTGTCAACCGCCGTTCTCGCTTCCGCGACGGCTGTTGGCGAAGTCGTCTATCAAAACGATTTCGACACGCGCACGAGTGCTGGCGGAGTTCCATTCGGCGACTGGCGCGAAGTGCCGTATTCCGTCGGCAAGTTGGTGAACGACTCATACTCAAACGTCTTTGGCGCCAGCGATCTTCAGGACAACTGGATCCGTGGCGCCAACAACGGCGCCGCCCCGGCAAGGATCATCGACGACGACGGGAACCAGTGCGCCGCTCTCTGCGGAAACGGCGACCTGCATGTCATCGTAAAGCACCGCATCGGCAACACCTTCACGACCGGCACCGTCGTGGCGCAGGCCGATTTCCGCGCGCCGAATCCCTACACTGGGTGGGGAAACGCGTACGGCACCCGGTTCATGGTGGGCGACGAGACGTTCTTCTCCCCGGAGACGCCGGCCTCGTCTTACATGTCCGCCGCGGCGGCATCGGTCGGCATCGTGGTCGACGGCGGGGCCTTCAAGTTCTGGCGCAAGGACGGAACCAAGACGGCGGGCGGGGTGGCTGGACATTGGTACAGGGTCGTCGTCACTTTGAACATCGACGCGCGCACTTGGGGCGTCGATTGGTACGACCTCGGGGCCGACACACATCCGACGCTCGACACCGCCACGCCGGGCTCGCCCGTCTTTTCCACTGGTTCCATCGCCTTTGACGCAAACGTGCTGGACGAGGTATCGTCCATCGGCCTCGCCTGCTACTCGCCCGGCGGCGGCGCCGATGGGGCGAATCCCGTCCAGTCCGCGTGCTTCGACAACATCCGCATTTGGCACGACGGCGTCGAGTGCTACGTCAACGACTTCGCCACGCGGCGCTCGCGCATCCTGCCCGACGGCCAGACTTCCTTCTCGTACTCCGCGACGACGCCGGCCACTAACGTCGTCTCCTATGCGACCGGGGTGAATCTCCTCGCCGCGCAAAACTCCTCGCTACAGGTCCAGCCTGTCGGCGTCGATGGCTGGCGCCGCCTGAACAAGGACCAGACCGGAACGCTCAAGACGGTTGCATACCAGAGCGACGTCGTCGGGCAGACGACAGACAACACGGGATCGTTCGACTGGGCCGGACATGCGCTCGGCCAGACATTCACCGGCGGCAAGGTCCGCATCGCGGCCGACACCCGCACGACGTCGCTGGCCGACACCGGTTGGGCCTACGTCGCCCTCGGCAGCGATGTCATGTACGCCGGGAATTACAGCACGTTTTCGAGCGGCTGCATCGCCAGGGCCGGCATTTCGGGCGAAAAGGCCGTGGTCGACGGCGTCACGAAGCGCAAAGTCGGCTACTGGACAAGTTCCGGCTACGTCCTGCCTGGCGATGCGCTTCTCGTGACCGACTGGATCCGCCTCGTGATCGAAGTCGATCTCGACGCCAAGACCTACGACTTTTCCGTTTTCCGGCAGAACGACGGGGCCTCCCATCCGGCGTTTGGGTCGGCCGACGGCACGCTGCTCTACTCCAAGACCGGCATCGGTACTCTCAACTCCGTTTCGTCCATTTCAAGCTTCGCCATCGTGAGCTATTGGTCGGTCACCTACTTCGACAACGTGTGCGTGTGGCACACGCCGGCAGACGGGGCGAGGACGCTCGTCTACTCCAACACTTTCTCCAACCGCACGGTCTGCGGGTACGGCGGCGTCGAGGACGCTCTTGTCGGAACGATGGACAAGGCGCCGGTCGGCCTTGACGGCTGGACGCGCCTTGGCACCGCCGCCGGCGACATCGTCCTCGTCGGCGGTGCGGACCAGGCAATCGGCTTCGGCGCGGTCGGCTCCGCCTCTCCCGTCTTCGCCGCGCACGATCTCGGAGGCCTCTTTGCATCCGGCAGGACGAAGACCCAGTTCGATATCTGCGCGCCGAGCGCATGGGATGGAAGCAATGGCGGGGCTTTCGTCTGGCTTGGCGGCGACAGGTACCACGAAGGCGATCTCAATGGCGGCTACGGCACGTTCTACAAGTGGTCCGCGTGCGGTGCCGGCATCAGCGGGGGCGCGTTCGCGGCCTACGGTGGAGACGGCGCCGGCGGCGGCGGGTGGCTGACAGCGGGCACGGCTACGGCGGGGCACTGGTATCGCTTCGTCATGAAATCCGCACTGGAAAACGGCGGGCTGTCCGACGTTTCGGTATTCGACATGGGGACGACGCGGCCGACGCTTGCGTCGGATGCGCCGACGACGGGGGCGGTCGCCACTTTCAAGGCATTGCCTTTCCGACGCTCGTTCCAAAGCCTTGGCGGCGTTTCGTGCGTCGGCATCCAGGCGGAAGGCGTCAAGGTCGCAAGCCCGCTTGTTGCGACCGAGGCCCGTGTCCTGATCGACAACATCGCCTTTTCATGGTCGTCGTCCGTTTTTGTCCTCGTGGTCCGGTAATGCATTTTCCAATGCGCAGAATCGCACTGGCACTGTCAGCCCTTGCGGCTGTGGCCGCCTCCGCCGCAACGACCGGCTTCTGGCACGTCGAGAAGATCGACGGCCGCGACTGGGCAGTCGGCCCAGACGGACGTCCCACGGTGCTCGCGGGCGTAGATTGGGTCTGGCCTTCGGGGTTCTTCTGCGAAAAGCTGGGCTATTCGCCATACGGGCGCTTCGTGGAGACCAACTACCCGTCGCGCGAAGCGTGGGCCGACGAAACCGCCGCCCGCCTGCACGCCTGGGGCTTCAACTTCCTCGGTTCCGGCTGCGACAACGCGCTTCTTTCACCACGCGGCCTCGCCCACGCCGTGATGCTCAACACCGGCAATACCCTCGCGCACGACAGGGAAAAGGCCATATCCCTCGACCTCGGGCGACCCGGCACGGCCTTCCCAAACGTCTTCCATCCCGACTTCGAGGCGGCCTGGGACCTCGCCGCCGCCCGCAAGGCCGCGCAATGGCGCGACGACCCGAATCTCCTCGGATACTACCTCGACAACGAGCTCTCCTGGGCCGCCGGCATGGGCGACCGCGAAACCGGCATGTTCGACGCCGTCGCCGCACTGCCGCCGGAGCACAGCGCGCGAAAGGCGCTGGAAAAGTTTTTAACGCAGAGGCGCAAAGACGCGGAGACACGTGGAGTTTCATTGTCCACAAAAAGCAATGCCAATCCCGTCGAAAACAGCTCTGCGTCTCTGCGTCTTTGCGTTGAAAATGCGACACGCGAGACCAAGCGCGCATTCCTCGCGCTCGTCGCGGAGCGGTATTTCTCAGTGGCTGCGGAGGCCATCCGCCGCCACGACCCGAACCACATGGTCCTCGGCTGCCGCTTCGCGGGCATCGGCGTACACGAGGAGGTGCTGAAGGCCGTCGCGCGCCACTGCGACATCGTCACCTTCAACTTCTACCCGTGGGCCGATCTCGACCGCGGCATCGTGCTCGCCCGCAAGGACGGCCCGCCCGTCGCCGAAGTCCTGCGCGAGTTCCACGACAAGGTCGGCGCGCCGCTCCTCATCACCGAATGGAGCTTCTCCGCGCTGGACACGGGGCGGCCATGCTCCGCCGGCGCCGGCCAGCGCTTCCGCACCCAAGCCGAACGCGTCGAGGCGGCGGAGATGTTCGCACGGACGCTGCTGTCGCTTCCGTTCATGGTCGGTCACACCTGGTTCATGTGGGTGGACCAGCCTGCCCTTGGCTTCAACAAGTACTTCCACGAAGACTGCAACTACGGCCTCGTGAGCGAGGAGGGAAAACCCTACGAGGCCCTGACGGAGATGTTCGCGCGCCTGCATCGCGACGCCGCAGCGATTAGGGAAGGGGATTTGTTGTCGTCCGCTTGCCAGACTCCAGCCACAGAAAAGCAGAAAGCGGACAACAGCGAGCCATCCGAGCGCGACCGGTTCCTCGCGGCCGCGCATACGAGTGCTGTTGCCGGGGCACAGTCCCCGGCACCACCCGTCGGCTTCCGGCAGGAAGCCGACGGCTCCTGGGCGCTCTCCAACGCCTTCATCCGCCTTTCCGGCCGCATCGGCTCCC
>CAMNCG010000186.1 GCA_946534105.1 uncultured Verrucomicrobiota bacterium | reverse complement strand
GCCGCCGCGCACCGTGCGCCGCGCCCGGCATTCCGGCCCGTTCGCCTCGCACGCCCGCGAAGCTGGCAACGTTTGGTCACACCCGCCCGGAAAGGAGGTTTGTCCCGGGGACCGGGCGTGTGGTAGAATCCGGCTCCGCATCCCCGACTTCTCCCTACCGATCCTCCCACCGCAAGACCATGGACTACCAGCGCATTTCCGTTCCCTCCGGCGAAAAGATCGCCATGACCGCATCCGGGCTTCGCGTGCCCGACCGCCCGATCGTCCCGTTCATCGAAGGCGACGGCACGGGGCCCGACATCACGAGGGCCGCCATGCCCGTCTGGGACGCCGCGGTCGAAAAGGCCTACGGCGGCGCGCGCAAGATTTCGTGGATGGAGGTGTACGCGGGCGAAAAGGCGCTCCGGGTCTATGGCGAGAACCAGTGGCTCCCGGCCGAGACGCTCGACGCCTTCCGCGAATTCCTCGTCGGCGTCAAGGGCCCGCTCACCACGCCCGTCGGCGGCGGCATCCGCTCGCTCAACGTCGCGCTCCGCCAGGAGCTCGACCTCTACGTCTGCCTCCGTCCGGTGCGCTGGTTCAAGGGCGTGCCCTCGCCCGTGAAGCACCCCGAGAACACCGACATGGTGATCTTCCGCGAGAACACGGAGGACATCTACGCCGGCATCGAATGGAAATACGGCACCCCCGAGGCGGCGAAGGTCGTCGCATGGCTGCGCGAGGAGATGGGCGTCCGGAAGATTCGCTTTCCGGAAACCTCCTCGATCGGCATCAAGCCCGTTTCGCTCGAAGGCACCGAGCGCCTCGTCCGCGCCGCGCTCCGCTATGCGGTCGAGAACGACCGCCGCAGCGTCACGCTCGTCCACAAGGGCAACATCCAGAAGTTCACCGAAGGCGCGTTCCGCGACTGGGGCTACGCGCTCGCCGCGCGCGAGTTCGGCGCCACGCCGGTCGACGGCGGCCCGTGGCTGAAGTTCGCCAACCCGAAGACCGGCCGCGAGATCGTCGTGAAGGACTGCATCTGCGACGCCTTCCTCCAGCAGATCCTCACGCGCCCGGCGGAGTACGACGTCATCGCCACCTTGAACCTCAATGGCGATTACGTGAGCGACGCCCTCGCCGCGACCGTCGGCGGCATCGGCATCGCCCCCGGCGCGAACGTCAATTACGACACCGGCGCCGCGATCTTCGAGGCGACGCACGGCACCGCGCCCAAGTACGCGGGCCTCGACAAGGTGAATCCCGGCTCGCTGATCCTCTCCGGCGCGATGATGCTCCGGTTCCTCGGCTGGGGCGAGGCCGCCGATCTCGTCGAAAAGGCGATGGACGACGTCATCGCCTCCGGCACCGTCACCTACGACTTCGCCCGCCAGATGGAGGGCGCGCGAGAGGTGAAGTGCTCCGAATTCGGCGCGGCGCTCGTCGAGGCCATCCGCAATTCCTGAACGTTCCCCAACCGAAATTCGTTCCCCGCATGAAATCCGCCCTTCCGTCCGCCGTCTCCCGTCCGGATCCCGTCCTGTCCTTCCGCCCGCCGCTCGCGGCGCTCCGCGAACTCCGGGCCGCCGCCCGCGGCAGCCGCGAAAAGGTCGCGGTGTCGTGGGAGCGCGAAGACGGCAACGTCTTCCGCTTCGACGTGCCGCTGCCGGAGCGCATCGCGCCGAAGGCGATGCCCGGCGTGCGCCGCCTCGTGGAGCGCGTCGCGAAATTCGCCCTCTGGAGCGCGGGCGGCTGGCGCCTCCGCATCGCCGGCCCCGACGCCATCGTGCGCCCGATCGTCCGGGCCTACGCCCCGAAGGGGGCCCGCGCGTTCGACGTCGGATTCTTCTCCGACCTCTATTCGCGCCCGCTCGTCGCCGAGGTCGTGCCGCTCGCCAAGGTGCCGCGCACGAGGGAGCGCCGCGTCGTCGTGAAGAACCACGCCGACGGCAACCGCATCGGGTTCGATCTCGGGGCGAGCGATTTCAAGATTTCCGCGCTGAAGCGCGGCAAGGTCGTCTTCTCGAAGGAGTTTCCGTGGGATCCCCGCAACCAGCCGGATCCGGAATACCACCACGCGAAGCTCACGGCCGGCCTGCGGGAGGCCGCTTCCGCGCTCGGCGGCCGCGTGGACGCCATCGGCGGCTCCACGGCCGGCACGCTCGTCGGCAAGCGCCTCGGCCCCGCTTCGCTCATCCGCGCGGTTCTCGAAAAGGCTCCGGAAAAGAAGGATGCCGCGCGCGGACTCTTCGAGCGTGTCGAGAAGGATTGGGGCGTGCCGTTCGAAGTCTTCAACGACGGCGACGTCACGGCGCTCGCCGGTTCGATCGCCATGAAGCGCACGGGCATCCTTGGCATCGCCATGGGATCAAGCGAGGCCGCGGGCTACATCGATCCGGACGGCGCGCTCACCGGGCGCGTGAGCGAGCTCGCGTTCGCGCCGGTCGATCTCGATCCCGGCGCCGCGCGCGACGAATGGAGCGGCGACGCGGGCGTCGGCGCGATGTACTTCTCGCAGCAGGCCGTGAACCATCTCGCGACTTCGTTCGGCATGGCGTTTCCGGAGGCGATGCCGCTGCCCGAACGCCTGAAGCGCGTTCAGGAGGCGATGGAAAAACGCGAGGAAATCGCGCTCCGCGTCTACCTCCTGATCGGCCGCTACCTCGCCGCGTCCGCCGCGTGGTACCGCGAATTCTACGATTTCTCGAACCTCATGGTTCTCGGTCGCGTGACAAGCGGTTTCGGCGGGGAAATCCTTCTCCACGCCGCCCGCACGGGTCTCGCCGCGATCGACCCGGCGCTCGCCGAGAAGACCGACGTCTTCATGCCCGACGAAAACGCGCGCCGCCTCGGCCAGTCCGTCGCCGCCGCGCAGATCCCGGCCCTCCGTCCTTCCAAACGATGAAAAACGATTCCTCCCTTCCCCCCGTCCGCCCGCACGAGGCGATCGTCGCGCTCGACGTCCCGTCGGCGCGCGAAGCCGCCGCCGCCGTCGCGAAGATCGGCGACGCCGTTTCGTTTTACAAGGTCGGCCTCGAACTGTTCGTCGCCGACGGCCCCGAAACGCTGAAAATGCTCCGCGACGAAGGCAAGCGCGTCTTCCTCGATCTCAAGCTCCACGACATTCCGCGCACGGTCGAACGCGCCGTCGCCTCCTGCCTCTCGCTCGGCGCCGACCTCCTCACGGTCCACGCGCAGGGCTCTTCCGCCATGGTCGCCGGCGCGGCCCGTGCGGTCGCCGAAGCCGGCTCGGACACGAAGATCCTTGCCGTCACGCTCCTCACGAGCCTTGACGAGACGGACCTCGCGAAGCTCGGCATCGCGCGCTCGCCGGAGGAGGAGGTCGTGGCCCTCGGCCGCCTTGCGACCGGCGCCGGCGCGCATGGCCTTGTCTGTTCTCCGCGCGAGGCCGCCGCGCTCCGGGCCGCGCTCGGGCCGGACGCGATTCTCGTCACTCCGGGCGTCCGTCCCGCCGGCGGCGACGTCGGCGACCAGAAGCGCGTCGCCACGCCCGCGGACGCCATCCGCGCCGGCGCGACGCATCTCGTCGTGGGCCGTCCCGTGCTCTGCGCGCCCGATCCGCGGGCCGCCGCGCTCGCGATCCGCGCGGAGATGGACGCGGCGATCTGACGCCCCTCCCGACCCCGTCCGAGAAACGCCGCAGGACCGCCCGCCATGCGATACGCGATCGTTTCCGACATCCACGGAAACCTTCCGGCCTGGAACACGGTGCTCGCCGACGCCGCGCTCCACCGCGCCGGCGCGGTCGTGTGTCTCGGCGACGTGGTGGGCTACGGTCCGCAGCCCGCCGAGGTTCTCCGGTCCGTCCACGCCAAGTGCGCCGCGATCGTCCTCGGCAACCACGACGCCGTGGTCTGCGGCCGGATGGCCGCCTCGGTTTTCAACGACCGCGCCCGCCGCGGCATCGAGTGGACGGGCCGCCGCCTCGGCGCCGCCGCCCGCTCGCTCTTCTCGCGCCTTCCGCTTGCGCTTGCCGGTCCGGAGGTGCGCTTCACGCACGGTTCGCCCGCCGATCCCGCCGCGTTCGGGTACGTGCGCACGCCGGAAGACGCCGCGGCGGCGTTCCGCGCCGTGCCGGAGCAGCTCCTTTTCTGCGGCCACACGCACGTGCCCGCGCTCTTCGTGGTCGGCGAAAGCGGAGTGGCGCGCGAAACGGAGCCCCGCGACTTTGAAGCCGAGCCCGGCAAGCGCTACCTCGTGAACGTCGGCTCGGTCGGCTCCCCCCGCGGCGGAGACCCGCGCGCGAGCTACGCGATCTACGACGACGAAACGCGCGCCGTCTATTTCCACCGCGTTTCGTTCGACCTCGCGGCGTTCCGTTCGGCCGTGGCGTCGGCCTCGTCCGGCCCCGATCCGCTCTCGCCCGGCGACGTGCCGTTCTTCGCGGCGGCGTCCGGCTCCGAGATGGGGGACGTCCGGGAGGAAACCGATTTTTCCCCGTCGCCCGGAAGCCGCGCCGAACTCGGCGACGCGCCGGGCGAGGCCCGCCTCGAAGCGCTTTCGCGCCGCGCGACGCGCCGCATGCGCGCGGCCGCGGCCTTCGCGGCCGCGGGGGTCGCGGCCGTCGCCGTCGCAGCGGTTCTCGGCGCCCGGGCGCTGCGCGGGCCGGGCGTTTCCTACCCGGACTCCCCGCTCGATCCCGTGCCCCTCTCGGAGAAAGGCGGTCCCGACGGGAATCTCCTGCCGGTCTTCGCGCCGTCGCAGAACGGGCCGTTTCTCTGCCTGCCGTACCGCGTCGATCTCGGAAACGCCCGCCGCCAGTCCGTCCGCGCGGACGACATGTGGAGGCTTGAACTGCGCTCGGACGATTCGACTCGTCCCGCCCGCGTCTGCGCGCCGCCGGTCGAATGCCGCGCGGGGCAGAAGTTCGAGGCGTTCGCGCGGGTGCGGTTTTCCGCGGATTTCAGGGGGTCGTTCGAAATGGCGGCGACGCTCGAACGGGACGACGGTCGCACGGAAACGCTCTTCACCCGCTCCTTCACCGCCGCCCCGCCCGGCATCGCCGACGCCGCGCTGCCGACGACGATCCGCGCCCTTAAGCGCTCGGACGGCTGGCTCCTCGCGCGCGGCACGTCGCGCGACGAGCTTCCCGCCGGCGCGTCCGCCGTCCGGCTTGAAGTCGGCGGCAACTTCACCGGGACCGTGACGGTTGGCGCCGTCGCGGCGCGGCGCCGATGAATCCCGGAGGGGACGCGCCGGTCGTCGCGGCGCTCGCCACCGCGCCGGGCCCCGCCGGCATCGCCGTCGTGCGCGCGAGCGGCGACGGCGCCCTCGCCGTCGCCGACGCCCTCTGTGTCGGCGCGGAGGTCCCGCCTTCGCGCCTTCCCGCCCGCTCGTTCCGCCTCTACCGCCTCCGCGACCCGCGCGACGGATCCCTCCTCGACGAAGCGCTCGTCCTCGTCTTCCGCGCCCCCCGCAGCTACACGGGCGAAGACGTGGCGGAGTTCCAGATCCACGGCGGGCGCGCTTCGGCTTCGCGCCTGCTCGACGCCCTTTTCGCCGCCGGCGCCTCGCCCGCCGGGCCGGGCGAGTTTTCGCGCCGGGCGTTTCTGAACGGACGCCTCCCGCTCGACCGAGCCGAGGCCGTGATGGACCTCGTCGGCGCGCGCGGCGACCGCGCCGCCCGGGCCGCCGCCGAACAGCTCGCCGGCTCCGTCGGCCGCGGCGTCGACGCGCTCCGCGGCGAGCTCGTGGGGCTCCGCGCGGACGTCGAGGCGACGCTCGACTTCGCGGACGACGAGGTCGAGGGCCTCGTTCCGCCCGCCGCGTTCGAGGAGCGCGCCTCGGCGCTGTCACGCGCGCTCCGCGCCCTCGCGGACACCGCCCGCGCCGGTCGCGTCCTGCGCGAGGGCGCCCTCGTCGTCGTCGCCGGGGAACCGAACGTCGGCAAGTCCACGCTGTTCAACGCCCTGCTCGGCGCGGACCGCGCCATCGTGAACGCCGAAGCCGGCACGACGCGCGATTCGCTCGAAGAAACGCTCCTCGTGCACGGCGTCCCTGTGCGCCTCGTCGACACCGCCGGGCTCCGCGACGCCGCGTCCGCCGTCGAGCGCGAGGGCGTCTCCCGCGCGAAGGATCTCGCCTCCCGCGCCGATCTCGTCATCCGGTGCGTCTGCGCCGGAAGCCCCGCCCCGGAGGTTCCGGAGCGCGCGCTGCTCCTTTTCACCAAGTCCGACCTCGCGCCGGGCTTTTCGCCACCGCCCGGCGCGCTCGCCGTCAGCGCTCTCTCGGGGGAGGGGCTCGACGCCCTGTGCGGCGAAATCGCCCACCGCGTTGGCGCCGACGAGGCGTCGATGCCCGAAGTCGCCGTCTCCGATCGCCACGCCGCGCTCCTGCGCGAAGCCGCGTCGGAGATCGACGCCGCCCGCGCGCTCTGGCGCGACGGCGGCGAGGACGCCGCCGTTCCCGCCGCTTCGCGCCTCCGCGCCGCCACCGAGGCCCTCGACCGCATCACCGGCCGCGTCTGGAACGACGACCTCCTCGACGCCGTCTTCGGGCGGTTCTGCATCGGAAAGTGAGGCGGAACGTGGCGAACCGGAAAACCGGCGGGATTCCGCGCGCGGCGCAGGGGACGGACGCTCCGGCCGTCCTCCTGTTCGCCGACTCCCGGGTACCGATCCGGCAGGACGCGTTCATCTGCGAGGCCGAACTCCGCGGCATCGTCCGCCACGCGTCCGTCCGCGGCTGGAGGGTGGTCGTCGTCACCGTGGACGCCCGGAAAGCGGCGGCCCCCATCCGCGAAGCCGTCCGCCGGTTCTCTCCGGTCGGCTGCATCGTGCGCTCCGGCGGCCGCCTGAATCCCCTGCCGTCGTTTTTCGGCGGCCTTCCCGCCGTCTACATCGAGCCTCCCGGCACCCTCGCCCGGCGGGGCGTGCCGCACGTCGTCGTCGACAACGAAGAAGTCAGCCGTTTCGCCTTCCGCGAGCTGCTGTCGGGGCGTCCGGACGCCCTCGCGTTCATCGGCGGCCGCTGGAACCGCCTCTGGTCGCGGGAACGCCGCCGCGCCTTCGCCGCGCTCGCGCGGGAGGCGCGGCTGCCGCTGTTTTCCTTCCGGTACCGCCGGGAGGACAATGCGTCTCGGGACGCCCGTCTGCACGCGTTCGTCCGCTCGCTTCCCGCGAGGTGCGGCGTCTTCTGCGCGACCGATCTCACCGCCGTCGACGTTTCGCGGTTCGCGGCGGAGGAAGGGCGCGGCGTCCCGCGGGAACTTTCCTTCGTCGGCGTGAACGACATCCACTGCGAGGAGGCGTTCCCCGCGTCGAGCTGCACGAGCGTCCGCCTCGATTTTGAGCGCGTCGGGCACGAAGCGGTCCAGCTGCTGGGCGACCTCGTTTCCGGCGTCCCCGCTCCGCGCCGGGTCCCGGTCGGGCCGCTCCTCGTGACGCGCCGCGATTCGACCCGCGGCCGCCGCCGCACCACCACCGACATCGCGAAGGCCGTCGAGACGATCCGCGCCGAGGCCTGCAACGGTCTCGGCGCGGCCGCGCTCGCCGCCCGGTTTCCCGGCTCCCGGCGCCTCTTCGACATCCGGTTCCAGGAGTCCATGGGACACTCCGTCCACGACGAAATCCTCTCCGTCCGGCTCGAACGGGTCTGCCATCTGCTTTCCCGGACCGACACCGCCATCGGCGCCATCCCGTTCCAGTGCGGATTCCGTTCCGCCATCGCGCTCCAGAAGCTGTTCCTCCGCCGCTACGGCGTTTCGATGCGCGAATGGCGGAAAAAACACGGTCTTTGATTCGGAACACTACCATCCCATAGAAATGCAAAGCACCTCCCCCGACAACGCAACGCCGATGGTTTCCGTTGCGTAGGGGAGGCGTAAGC
>CAMNCG010000185.1 GCA_946534105.1 uncultured Verrucomicrobiota bacterium | reverse complement strand
TGCTTGGAACCGGAGCAAAACGGGACGTTGGGCCGCTTCTGGCGCGGAACCGGGCGAGGCGGGCGCGCCGCGGGCGCTGACAACGTTGGGTCACACCCTTCTCCCTGCGCCCACGACCTCCGGGACGGCTTCGGCTACCCCTCGAAGGGCGCGAAGGCGTCGTCCATGGCCTTCGCGGCGGCGGAGCGGGCGGCGGCGCGGTCGGCGGCGGCGCGGTCGCGGCGAACTTCGGCCGGATCGCGCCAGGAAGGTTCGGGATCGGGCAGCTCGGAAGGCATGGAGAACCAGACGTTGCGGCTTCCGACGGCGGCCTCGACGTCGGAGAGAAACTCCGGCGAGGGACGCACGCGCATTTCGTCCGGCAAGTCCATCGTGACGGTCTCCCCGCCCGGCGGGCGCACGGAGACGCGCACCTTCGCGCCGGCTCCGGGATCGGCGTGGCGCCGCAGAACGCCGAGAAGGGAGGTCAGGCCCTCGCGGGACGTGCGGCGCGGACCGGAAAGCACGAGCCCGATGCCGCGGGCGAAACGCCCGGGCACCTCTTCGGCGGGAGTGAAGTTGCAAAGCGTGATCGAGGCCTCCAGGCGAAAGCTCGGTTCCAGCCATCCCTCGAAGAGGTACGCGCGGTTGGCGGGCGGCAGGTCGCGCTGCGGCTCGTCCCAGGCGTGGCGGTCGTCCGGGATGCGGAGGAGCTTGTTGTAGTCGCGGGAAAAGACCGGAATTTCCGTCTTCGCCACGTCGTCCTCCAGCTGGAACTTCACCCACGCCCGGCCCATCTTGTCGAGCCGCGGCACGACGCCGGAGACAAAGGCGAGGAACCGGACCGGCACGCGCATCTCGCGGCGCACGAGACGCTGCGTCTTCGATTCGTCCCTGTACTTCGCGTCGGCGGACCGGAAGCCCGGGTCGGCTTCGCCGCGGGGCCAGTCGGTCGCGACCGGGCGCACGGGCGGAATCTGCTCGAACTGCGCGCGCACGGAGACGAGGCGCTCGGCGAGCCTCGCCTGCTCTTCGAGCACGCCGTGGAGCGTGCCGAAACAGCGCGAAAGGTTGCGAAAGCGGGAAATCGGGTGGCCGGAGACGTACGTGCCGAGCAGTTCCTTCTCCGCGAGCTGCTTCTCCAGTTCGGGCATCGGCGGGATGGACGCGTTGAGCGTGGCGACGTCGTCTCCGCCGAGGGAGGCGCCGCCGTCTCCGCCGTCCAGAAGGTCGAAGAGACTCCCCTGCCCCGCCGCGCGGTCGCGGCGGGCGGTTTCGGCCCGGGCGGAAGCGCGGGGGAGCGCGTCGAGCAGGGCCGCCCGGTGATAGCCGAAGCCGTCCAGGGCGCCAGTGCGCGCGAGGGCGTCGAGGACGCGGGAATTCACGAGCGCGTCGGAGCGGACGAGGAAGTCGTCGAGGTCCTTGTAGACGCCGTTCGCGCGGCGTTCCGAAACGATCTTCTCCGCGGCGAGGTCGCCGACGCCCTTGATGCCGGCGAGGCCGTAGCGGATGGCGAAGTCCTTGCCGGAGTCGGAATCCGGCGGGAGCTTCTCCGGCGTGAAGCGGACGAAGGAGCGGTTGACGTCCGGCGGGAGGATGTCGTAGCCCATGCCCTCGGCCTCGGCGATCGCGAGCGGGAGCTTGTCGGCGTTGCCGATTTCGTTCGAAATCTGCGCGCACATGTACTCGGCCGGGTAGTGGGTCTTGAGCCACCCGGTCTGGTAGGCGACGTAGGCGTAGCAGACGGAGTGCGACTTGTTGAAGGCGTACTTGGCGAACTCCGTCCAGTCGTTCCAGATCTTGTCGATGAGCTTTTCGGCGGCGGCCCTGTCGCCGCTCACCGGCGGCACGTCCATGAACTTCGGGTTCGCGAGGCATCCGTCGTGGAACTTCGCCTTGAGCTTCTCCATCGTGGCAAGCTGCTTCTTGCCCATCGCCTTGCGGAGGGTGTCGCTCTCGCCGCGCGTGAAGCCGCCCATCGAGCGGGAGAGGAGCATGACCTGCTCCTGGTAGACCGTGATGCCGTAGGTCTCCTCCAGGTACTCCTCCATGAGCGGGTGGTCGTAGCGCACCTCCTGCCGCCCGTTCTTGCGGGCGATGAAGTCGGGGATGTACGCCATCGGGCCCGGACGGTAGAGCGCGTTCATCGCGACGAGGTCGCCGAAGCGCGTGGGACGGAGCGCCTGGAGGTGCTTCTTCATGCCGTCCGACTCGAACTGGAAGAGGCCGGTCGTTTCGCCGCGCTGGAAGAGGCCGAAGGTGGGGGCGTCGTCGAGGGGGATCTTCGAAAGGTCCACCTCCTCGCCGCGCGTCTCCCGGATCGCGGCGAGGCACTCGCGGAAGACCGAGAGCGTGGCGAGGCCGAGGAAGTCCATCTTCAGCAGGCCGATCGGCTCCACGTAATGGCCGTCGTACTGCGTCGTGTAGAACTTGCATCCGTCGATCGGCGTCGGCATCACCGGAATGGTGTCCATGAGCGGATCGCGGGAAATGATGATGCCGCAGGCGTGGACGCCGGGCTGGCGGAGGCACCCGTCGATGCGCTCGGAGATTTCGAGAATGCGCCGCACGACGGGAAGGCCGCGCTCCCGCTCCTCGGCGAGGTCGGGCGAGGCCTTGTAGGCGTCGGAAAAGTTCTTGATCGAAGGACCCGCCGGAATGAGGTCCATGAGGCGGCGCGTGTCGGGCAGCGGGTAGCCGAGCGCCTTTCCGACGTCGCGAATGCAGGTCTTCGGCGCCATCGAGCCGAACGTGACGATGTGCGCCACGTGGTCGGGACCGTACTTTTCCGCGACGTAGTCCATCACCTTGCCGCGGAGCGCGTCCTCGAAGTCCTCGTCGATGTCCGGCATCGAAATGCGGTCCGGGTTGAGGAAGCGCTCGAACAGCAGGTGGTAGGGAATCGGATCGACGTCGGTGATGCCGAGGCAGTACGCCACGGCGGAGCCGGCGGCCGAACCGCGGCCGGGCCCCACGAGGATGCCCATCTTCTTCGCCGCGTCGACGTAGTCGTTGACGATGAGGAAGTAACCCGGGAAGCCCATGTTGCGGATCGTGTCGAGCTCGAATTCGATCCGCTCCCTCTTCTCGGCGTCGAACGCGTCGCCGGGCCAGCGCCGCGCGGCGCCCTCCAGCGTGAGGTGGCGCAGGTAGTCGGCTTCGAGGAGGATGCGCCGCAGACGCATGTCGCCGTCCGCCGTCCCGCCCTCGAACCGCTTGAACGACTCCGGCAGGAACCGCGTCGCGATCGCCTCGGAATCGGGATACTTTTCGAGGTAGGATTGCTCGGTTCCAAAGGACTCCGGAATCGGGAACACCGGCATGATCGGAGGGCGGTCGAGTTCGTATTCCTCGACTTTCGCCGCGACTTCGAGCGTGTTGGCGAGGGCCTCCGGGTGGTCCGGGAAGAGTTCCGCCATTTCGTCGCCGCTCTTGAGCCATTCCTGGCGCGTGTAGCGGAGGCGCTTCACGTCGGATTCGAGCGCCTGCGTGGAGAGGCAGAGCAGGATGTCGTGCGCCTCGGCGTCCTCCTTGAGAAGGAAGTGGGTGTCGTTCGTCGCCACGACCTTGACGCCGAGCCTGGCGCCGAGGGCGAAGATCTTCGCGTTGACCCGCCGCTGGTCCTCGTAGAGTTTGCGGCGGTCCTCGTCGTCGAACGGGGCCTCGGCCTTGTGAAGCATGACTTCAAGGTAGTAGTCGTCGCCAAACACCGACTGGTACCACCGCGCGGCCTCCTCCGCGCGGTCGTCGTGCCCGTCGCGAAACAGGGAGGCGACCTCCCCGGCGATGCAGGCGGAGGTGCAGATGACGCCCTCGTGATGCGCCTGAAGGAGCGCCTTGTCGATGCGCGGCCGTCCATACTTGCCCTCGATGTGGGCGAGGGAAATCATGCGGACGAGGTTCTTGTACCCCGTCTTGTTCTTCGCCAGAAGGATCAGGTGGTGCCCCGAAAGATCGTCCCTGTGGAGTCCGTCCTGGTTCTTGTCCGCCATCGAGCGACGGGCCACGTAGGCCTCGCACCCGAGGATCGGCTTGACCGGGGCGAGCGGGTTTCCGGCCTTGTCCTTGCGCTCCATGCAGAGGTCGTAGAAGGCCTTGAGCCCGTACAGCACGCCGTGGTCCGTGATGGCGAGGGCCGGCATGCCGAGCTCCCGGGCGCGCGCCACGAGGGGCCTCAGCTTGCACATCCCGTCGAGGAGCGAATACGTCGTGTGGACGTGCAGCGGGACGAACGGGGTCATGCCGCCGGCTCCGGGCGGGGGAATTCGAGATCGGGCGAAAACGGAGGCAGGTTCCGGTCCTTGTCCGAAAGCACGGGGTCGCGCACGGGCCAGGGAATCGCGAGCGCCGGGGAGGCCCAGTTCACGCCCCCCTCGTCGCCGGGATGGTAATAGTCGCCGCACTGGTAGACGACCGCGGCGGGCGCGTCGCCGAGAACCTGAAAGCCGTGGGCGAACCCCTTCGGGACGAACAGCTCCTCGCCGCCCTCGGCGGTGAGCGTGAACGCGCTCCACTTCCCGAACGTCGGGGATGCGGGGCGGCAGTCCACCACGACGTCCCAAATCGCGCCCGAGGCCACCGCGACGAGCTTCGACTGGACGAAGCAACGCTGGTAGTGGAGGCCTCGCAGGACGCCGGGGGAGGAGACGGACGAGTTCACCTGGACGAAATCCGAATCGATCCCGAGCGCGGCGTACGCGTCGCGCCGGCTGAGTTCCTTGAAAATCCCGCGCGCGTCGCGGAAAACCGGCGGGCGCAGCAGGCGCACGCCTTCGAGGGGGCAGGTTTCGATCGTCATGGCCCCCATTCTACCAGAAGTGCCGCGTTGCGGGAGACCGGAGGGGGTGTGACCAAATGCGGTCAGCGGCATGGCGCGCCCGTTCGCGGACTTGCGCTTGCATGAGAGCCCCTGCCTTCGCCCTTGTGCGTGCGCTTCCCGAACCGACGCCGCCGGTCGGGGCGGCCGCTCCCGGAAGCGCCCGAAAACGCGCCATGTTCTCGCAAGACATTCCTTTTCCGGCCCTTCCGGGGAAGATCGGAAACCTAGGGGCTTGAAGCGCGCGTGGATTCGCGGACGACGAGGGAGCCGGACAGGAGAATCCGGCGCGGCGGAAGCGTCGGGTCGCGCATGCGCTCGCGGAGCGTGGCGAAGGCGACGCGCGCGATGTCGTCGCAGGGCTGGCGCACCGTGGTAAGCGGCGGCGACACGGCCGTCGCGAAGCGAACGTCGTCGAACCCGGCGAGCAGCACGTCGTCCGGAACGGAAACGCCGAGCCCGGAAAGCGTGGCGAGGAAGACGGCGGCGACGTAGTCCGATTCGCACACGACGGCGTCCGGCCGGGAGCGCCCGCGGAAGACCGGCGCGATCGCCGCGGCGTCTCCGGGCTCGGCCACGATCGCGAAATCGCGCGGACGCGCCGAGCCGAGCGCGCTCGCGACCCCGTCGAGCCGGTCGCGGATCGTGGAGGCGCAGTGGGGGCGCAGGAGAAACCGGACGCGCCGGGCGCCGCGCCCGAGAAGATGTTCGCCGAGCGCGCGGCCGGCGGCGAAGTTGTCCATCCCGACGAAATCGCGCGCCCGGCCTTCCGAGCCCGCCCCGGCGTCCCGGTCGATCAGCACGACCGGGATCCCGGCTTCGTCGAACAGGGACAGGATCTCCCGCGTGACCCCTTCGGGCCTGTCGAGGAACGCGAGGGGCTGGAAAACGACGCCTGCGACGCGGCGCTCCACGAACGATCGCGCAACGGCGACCGCCTCTTCGGCGCGGGCGTCCGGGGAGGGCGCCGAAATGTCGCCGAGGAGAAAGGAATAACCCTCCTCCCCGGCGCGGCGCACGAGCGCCCGGCAGATCGCCGGGAAGACTTCGCCGAAGGCGAGGCTGGGCATGACGAGCCCGAGGAGGCCGGATTCCGCGCGCGCGGCGGGGGTGGCGAAGGACCCCGACCCGCGGCGGCGGAAGACGAGCCCGCGGCGGACGAGCTCGTCCATCGCGCGCTTCGCGGTGATGCGCGAAACGCCGTACTTGCGCACGAGCGCCTCTTCCGAGGGAAGCGGGCGCCCGAGCGGATAGCGCCCCGCGCGAAGGTCCCGCTGCAGGGCTTCGAAGATCCTCGCGTACTTGGCGTCACGCCCCGGCATCGGCGGTCGCCTCCAGCGGGAAGGACTTCGCAAAGAGTCGGGCGCCTCCGCCCTGCGATTCGATTTCGGAAGCGTCGTCGCGGTGGATCTGGTCGAGGCGGTCCGGGTAGAGGTGCCTCAGACCGGACCGCGGGCGCCCGTGGAAGCGGCAGAACGGCTCCCCGCCGCTCTCCCAGACGTTGCCCTCGAACACGGCCTCGCCGCGCCAGTCGTTGAACATCCGGCACAGGACGTCCGCGGAGCGGCGGAACGCGTTGCCCCTCACGACGAACCCGGGGGTGTGCAGCACGGTGTCGTACAGCATGAGGTGGGCGGCGTTGGGATTCCACCGCTGCGCGTGGCCCCATCCGCCCCCCGCGTCGTGGCAGTCGTTGTCCTCGAAGAGGATGTTTTCCGCCACTCCGCCCTCCCCCTGGTGCCAGAACTCGTAGGAATACTCGCAGTTCTCCACCCGGTTGCCCCTCCAGAGAACGTTGCGCTGGACGGATCCGGGTTCGTTCGTCTGGTTCGTGAGGCCGGCGTCCCAGCATTCGCGCACGGTGCAGCCTTCCACCGCAACGTCTTCGGCGCCGCCCCAGAGCTCGATGCCGTTGCCGTAGCGGACGCCGTTTCCGTGGGTGTCGACGTAAAGGTACCCGCCACCAATCCAGGAGATTTCGCAGTTTCGGACCGAAACGCGCTTCACCCCGCCGCCGCCGATGCCGTGCGCGGCCGAATACCGCAGGGCGAGCCCCTCGTAGACGACGTCGTGGGCGCACGCCTCGTCCACCGCGTGGATCTTTTCGCACAGTTCCACCGAGCGCCACCGCTCGGCCGGATGGCCGCGATCGGAACGCACGTAGACGGCGTCCGCGGCGGCGTCGAACCAGTAGTCGCGGTCCCGGAGCAGGTCCGCGCGCGAAGCGCGCCGGAAGAGACAGCCGTCCGCGCCGCCGTCGAGCACGACGTTCCCGATGTCGCTCCCCGCCCCCGCGGCGCAGCGCCACAGGCCGTCCGGCTCCCGGCTCCACGCCGCCGGATCGCCGCGGCCGAGGCTCGGCTGGAGGACCGGGGCCGGCCCCTCGCCCCACGCGCCGTACGTCACCGGATGCCCGGGAATCCCGGACGCTGCGCGGAGCTGCCCGCGCCAGACGCACCCGCGCTTGAAAAGCACCGTCGCGCCGGGCGGAAGCTCCATGGCGGCGAGCTCGCGCAGGCTCGTCGAGGCGTCGAGCTTCAGCACGACCTTTTCCGGCCGCCGCGACCAGGCCTTCTCCGCATCCGCGGCGGCCTGAGCCGGCATTCTCCCGGCCGGGCTTTTCGCGATTCCGCCTTCGACGACGAATCCGCCGTCCGTTTCTTCCGCCATCGTCCGGTTTCCTCCCTCGACCCGCCGTCCGCGCGACCCGGCCCCCGTCGGCGAAGGCCGGGAACGCCGCGTCACATGAGGTCCTTCGCGTCGATCATGATCTCGTTGCCGATGCGGTTGATGATCTCGCCGCCGACATTGGAGGACGCGGCCGCGAAGTCGTTGACGAGTTCGTCCAGGACCGACATGAGCGCGGTGCGCTTCTCCTCGTCCTCCGGCATCATCTTCTCGAGGATGAACGCGACGTTGTCCGTCAGGATCTTGATGCCGCCGCCGCTGAGAACGGCGTTGGCGACCAGCTGCTCGCCCTGGCCGCCAAGCCCGAGGTCTTCCAGCTTGTCCTTGGCGCTCCGGATGGCCGTCTTCTGCGCCTCGGTGAGGTTCTCCTTGCGGATGCCGGGCGCCTCCTTGGGCGTGAACCAGGATTTGAAGAGCGAGG
>CAMNCG010000184.1 GCA_946534105.1 uncultured Verrucomicrobiota bacterium | reverse complement strand
CACGGCGAGCCGGTCGGCGCCGTCTTCGGCGCGGTACGGCTTTTCCGGCTCGAAGTACGGCGCGAGGTCGCCGAGCACTGCCGGCACCGCGCCCTGCGCGGCGGGAACGGCGAGCGTGGCGAGCGCGACCATGGCCGCGAACGTTCCGCGGAAAAAGGGCGCGGAGCCTGCGTTTGGAAATTTCATGGAAAACCTGTCCCGTTGAAATGGAAAAAAAACGATCCGCGGAAAACGCCGCCAGACGAAAAAACGACCTGCGGAACAACCGTCTCGTGGAACCATTCCCGTTCCGCGGAAACGCGCCCCATTCTAGTTTTGCCGCCCGGAGCCGTCAAGCGCCGTGCGACCCCTCGGCGGGGCGCGGCATTCCCGCAAAATTTTCCAGAAAAGACATTTTTTTCCGTTTTTGTGCATTTTCTTTTCGCCGCGTGCGGGATACAATCGGGCGTCATGAAATCGACCTCCAACCCCGCCATCGTCTTCACCGCGCCCGGCGTCGCGGAAGTGCTCGACCTGCCGAAGCCCGAACCGGGGCCCGGCCAAGTTCGAATCCGCAGCGTCCGATCCTGCATTTCAAGCGGCACCGAGCGGGCCAATCTCGTCGGCGATCCGATGATCGGCACGAACAAGAACCCTGACGATCCAGCGGTGTTTCCGCGCCATCTCGGCTACAGCCTTTCGGGCGTCGTGGAGGCTGTCGGCGACGACGTGAAGTCGGTGAAGCCCGGCGACCGCGTCTGCGCCAGCTGGACAAAGCACATGCTCTACAACGCCGTTGCGGAGCGTCAGGTGTATGCCGTGCCGGAGAACGTGCCCTTTGAGGCCGCGGCCTGGACCCACATCGCCACGTTTCCGATGGCGGCGTTGCGCAAGTGCCGATTCGAGTTCGGCGAAAGCGTCCTCGTGATGGGGCAGGGCGTGCTGGGGCAGCTGGCCGTCATTCTCGCCCGCGCCGCAGGTGCGGCGCCGGTTGTCGCCGCCGATCCGGTGCCCGCCAAGCGCGAGCGCGCGCTCGCGCTCGGCGCGGATTTCGCGTTTGATCCCTCGGCGCCCGATTTCGCCAAATGCGTGAAGGACGCGACAGGAGGCGGCGCGCGCGTGGTTGTCGAGGTGACAGGCGTTGACAGGGCTCTGGACAACGCGCTCGACGCCACCGCGTGGCGCGGACGCGTAGCCCTGCTGGGCTGCACCCGCCATTCCTCTTTCGCGATCGACTACTACCGCAAGGTGCACGGGCGCGGCGTCACGCTCGTGGGCGCGCACACGATGGCGCGTCCGAAACAGGAGTCCTCCGAAGGATGGTGGACGGAGCGCGACGACGCCCAGGCGTTCCTTCGCATGCTCTCGCTCGGCCGCGTCTCGCTCGCCGGCTTCACGGACGAAGTCCACCCGTTCTCCGAGGGTCCGGCCGTCTATTCGCGCCTCGCCTCCGGCGGGGCGTTCCCGACTGTCCAGTTCGACTGGAATGCGGCGGCTGAACAATCAAACCGGATTTGAGATGAAAAAGAAGATCAGAGTCGTGCAATTTGGCGTGTCGCACGAGCACGCAAACGGCAAACTGGAAACGCTGCGCTTCCTTTCGGACGATTTCGAGATCGCCGGCGTGGTGGACGACCGCGGCCACGCGACGCCGCGCTGGCCGCTGCGCCGCCCGGATTCACTCGTCGAAGGGCTGCCGCTTCTGACGGAGGAGCAGGTCTGGGCCGACAAGACCATCGACGCGGCGTTCGTCGAGGTCACGAACTGCGAGCTCGTGGAAACCGCCCGGCGCGTCCTCGACCACGGTCTGCCGATGCACCTGGACAAGCCGGGCGGCGAGTCCTACGAGCCGTTCGCGTCGTTGCGCAAGGAAGCCAAGGCGCGAGGACTTCCGCTCCAGATGGGCTACATGTTCCGCGCCAACCCCGCGATCCGGTGGCTGATCGACGCCGTGCGCAAGGGCTGGTTCGGCGACATCTTCGAGATCGAGGCGAACATGGACCACGGCTACGGCGACGACGACTACCGCCGCTATCTGGGATCGTTCCGGGCCGGCATTCTCTACAACCTGTGCTGCCACCTCGTGGATTTCGTGGTGTCCATGCTCGGCGAGCCCGTCTCCGCCTCCCAGGCGATCTGCACGGCGCCAGATTCGCCGGCCGATTCGCGCGACAACTGCGCCGCGACTCTCCAGTATGCCTCCGGCGCCCTTGTCCATTTGCGCTCCTGCGGTCGCATGGTCGGTCAGATTCGCCGTCGTCTTCGCGTTTGCGGCACGCTCGGCTGGGCCGAACTCTGCCCCATCGAGCGCTTCGACGGGCAGCCGCTGCTGCTCGAAGTGCAGTTCCGGGAAAGCGTCGGCGGCATTCCCGCCGGCGCCGTCCAGACGATCGACTTCGGTTCTCAGGGCCGCGTCAGCAACGTTGACCGCTATGCCGCTCAGCTCCGCGAGTTCGCGCGCCAGGTTCGCGGCGAGGAAAAGGAGCCCGACGACCTCTGCGAGCACGATCTGGCGGTTCAGCGCACGCTGCTCAAAATGTGCGGCCTTTCCTGATCTCTTCCCCTTTTCTTCATTTTTCCTCCTGCTCTCATGAAAGCCCTGACCATTGAAGAAGACGGAGCTCTCCGGCTCTCCGAAGTCCCCGATCCCGCGCCGCACGGCGTCTTCGACGTCGTGATCGACGTCAAGGCCGCGGCCGTGAACCGCGCCGATCTCATGCAGCGCGCCGGCATCTACGCCCCGCCGCCGGACTGGCCGCTCTGGCCCGGCCTCGAATGCGCCGGCATCGTGCGCGAAGCGCCCGCCGGCGGTCGCTTCAGGCCGGGCGACGCCGTGTGCGCGCTTCTCGGCGGTGGCGGCTACGCCGAGCGTGTTGCGGTGCCGGAAGGAATGTGCATGCCGATCCCGAAGGGCTTTTCGTTCGCGCAGGCCGCGGCTCTTCCCGAGGTGTACGCCACCGCGTACCTCAACCTCCGCCTCGTCGGCGAAATCGCGCGTGGCGAAACCTTTTTCATCAACGGCGGGGAAGGCGGCCTCGGCGTCGCCTGCATCCAGCTTGCGAAGCACGTCTTCGGAGCAAAGGTGGTCGCGCAGGTGGCGTCCGACGAGAATGGCGCCTTTTGCCGGTCGCTCGGCGCGGACGTCGTCTCGAACCGATTCCGGGACGATCTCGTGAAGACGCTGGAGGCCAATCCGCCGAACGTCGCGATCGATCCCGTGGGCGGTCCGCTCATGGGCAAGTGCATTGCCACGATGCCGTACCGCGGACGCTGGATTTCGCTGGCCTCGATGGCCGGTCCGGAAACGACGCTTGATGTCAACTTGCTCTGGCGCAAGAATCTCCGCGTCATCGGTTCCACGCTCCGCTCGCGCACACCGGAGGAAAAGGCGGGGATTCTCGCCGGTCTTGTCCGCGACGCATGGCCTCTCTTCGAAAGCGGCGCGATCGCGCCGGTTCTTCACGCCGTGTTTCCGCTCGCCAAGGCGGAAGAGGCGCACCGTGTCATGCAGGCCGGCGAAAACCGCGGCAAGCTTGTTCTGGAGGTCGCCGCCGAGAACGCCCGCGGGTAGCGTGCGCGGCGCACCTCGCAGTTGGCCTCGCGCACGTCCGTGCGCGAGGCCAACTGCTTTTTTAGGTTTAAGGACGAAACGGAAACGTCACCCGGCCTTATCCGTCTCAGAAAGGGGGAATGACAAAGTGCGGAGCCTCCGGGGAGGGTGGCGACTGTCAGGTTTCCGGCTTCAGGAAGGACGGGTTGCGCGTCCACTTGGACCCGGGGCGGTCGACGTACTGGAAGCGCTCGTTCGTGAACGCGCCCTGGACGCAGCATCCGAGATGAGGCGAGAATGCAAGGCCCGTCTTGCCGTCCAGCACCGTTTCAAGCGCGCCCGGACCGGTCACGTAGAAAACAGGCGGTTGGGCGTCCTGTCTCGTTTTTTCGACGTTTTCGACGATGGCGTCGAAAAATTCCGCCAGCAGCGGGTGTCCCGGGGCTGCCGCCATGAAAAAGTTGGAAAACCGGCGGCGGTCCCAGAGCAGCACGACGTCGCGGTTTTCGAGCGTTCGTTCGATTCGCCGCGTGAACGTGCCATCCATGTCCACGTACACGCCGCCCTCGCGCAGGAGCGTGAACACGCGCCAGAAATCGGCTCGCGCGGCTCCGTTTTCCAGCCGGTTCCAGGCCGCGACGGCGCGGGCCGGGGCGTTGGAGCGCACGTAGGCGTCCATCGCCGCGTCGTCCGTGAAGCGGAACTCGAACGACCGCGCCATGCAGCGGTTGCGCACGTAGTTGAGCCAGACCGGGAGCGTCACGGCGTCCGTGAAATTGGTGATCCATACGATGCGCGGAATGCCGCCGGGGAGCGCCGTTCCGCGGGACGGCCCGGTCGGCGGCGCCACTGGCGGGATGTGGAAGCGCCGTGACGGCGAAATCGCGTGGAACAGGGAACCGGCGGCCTTTGCGAGCGAGCCTTGCGCCCGCGCGAACGTGGCCGCGGCGCGCATGCCGGGCGACGGAAACGGCGGAAGAGACCGCGTCCTCTCCCGGCGAACCGTGGCGCGCAGCGCCGAAGCGTCCGGAAGGCGCTCTCCGTTCTTCGAGACCGTCACCTCCGCCGCGGCGACCCGCTCCTCCGAGAGCGCCACGGCGCAAAGGTCCGCCGCCAGCGTCTCGGCGAGGATCCGGGGTCTCGCGCCGGCGACGCGGCGCATCCGCTCCGCAAGGTGGGCCCAGTCCACGGTGCGCCGCAGTTCGTCCGTCCGGATCGCGTCTGAGGCGTCGATGCGGAGCCGGACGTCCACGCCGACGATCTGCGGCGTTTGCCTCTCCTCCGCAAACGCGCCGAGGCGCGTCGAAACTCGCAGTTCCGAGATTTCCAGCCCGTCCCGGGCCCTGCCACCGCGCCTTTTGCTCATTTTTCGATTCCCTTCATGGCGACGCGCCGCGCGAGAGCCCAGACCGCCACGACGGCGGCGAGCCCGAGCGCGATCCATCCGTAGTTTTCCGAGACGAGAGCCTTGCCGCGCGTCACGAGTTCGAGATACGTCAGGTTCTGCGCCGCGCGCCCGAACCAGCCGCCGACGGCGAGAAGGACCAGGTTCCACGCTCCGGCTCCAAGCGTCGTGAAGAGCGCGAACCGCCAGACCGGCATTCTGGCGAATCCGGCCGGGATCGAAATGATCTGGCGGATCACGGGGACGAGCCGACACACGAACGTCGTGATGTCCCCGTAGCGCCGGAACAGGTCCTCGGCGCGCTCGAGCGTCTTCTTGTCGAGGAAAAAGTACTTTCCGTAGCGGTAGAGGAACGGGCGGCCGAGCTTGAGGCCGAGCCAGTAGTTGACGGCCGCGCCGACGAGCGAACCCAGCGTGCCGAAGGCGATGGCAAGCGTGGCGTCAGTCCACGGCGAGCCCGTCGAAAGCTCGCCCCGGAACGCGAGGAATCCGGCCGGGATCATCACCACTTCGCTCGGAAACGGGATGAACGAGCTTTCCACGGCCATGAAGAAGAACACAAGCGCGAAGCCCCACTTGGGGGCGAGTGCGGCGAAAAATTCGAGATGGGAGGCGAGCGTTTCCAGCATGGTTCCGGAGCGTTGGATGAATGGACATCGCGTCTCAGTCTACCACAAACCGTTTCGCTCGTTCTCCACGATGCGCCCGCGCAGTTGGTCAAACCTACGGCGCAGTTCGCAGAAGGAAACGCTCCTGATTCGGGGCGTTTCCTTCTGCAAACTGCGACTGCCGCCGACAAATCGCGCCGCCGCCGTGGGGGCACTTGCGTTTCCGCGCGGATTGGCCTACCATGTGCGGCGTCGCGAGAACGCCCCGGTGGGGTGCTCCGCGCGGCCCCGGAACCGAACGAACGATGATCTCGATTTCCCCCGCCCAATTCTGTCTCTTCGCCGGCATCGCGCTTGTCGTGGCGGAATTCGCCGTGCCCGGCGTGATGATCTGTTTCTTCGGCGCCGCCGCGCTCGTGCTCGCCGCCGTGTACGCGGCGTTCCCCGGCCTCCCTTTCACCGCCGCCCTCGCGCTCTACATCGCGCTTTCGCTCGCGATGGTGTTCGGGTTGCGGCGCTTTCTGCCGAAGACCTTCAAGGGCCGCTCGAGCGTGGAAGCCGGCGATCCGGATGACGACGACGTGGCCGGCTCCCTCGTCCGCGTGGCCGAGGCGATTTCTCCGGACGTTCCGGGCAAGGCGGAGTTTCGCGGCACGCTCTGGACCGCCGCGGCCGACGAGCCGGTCGCCGCCGGCGAAATCGTCGAAATCCTGCGCCGCGAGAACCTGACGCTCCGCGTCCGCAAGGCGGCGAAGACCTGATTTCCGAAACAACATACAACCGCAAGGACATCTCCATGGGCATCCCGATTCTCCTCTTCCTCCTCGTCGTCGTCTTCGTCGCGCTCTACCAGATGGCGCGCATCGTCCCGCAGAAGCAGGCGTGGATCGTCGAACGTCTCGGCAGATACAGCCAGACCCTCAACGCCGGCTTCCACCTGCTCGTGCCGTTTCTCGACCGCGTGGCCTACAAGCAGAACCTGAAGGAAATGGCGCTCGACGTGCCGCCGCAGCAGTGCGTGACGCGCGACAACATCACGGTGACGGTGGACGGCATCCTCTACCTCCAGGTCGTCGATCCCGTAAAGGCCTCCTACGGCATCCAGGACTACCTCTACGCCTGCTCGCAGCTCGCGCAGACGACGCTCCGCTCCGAGGTCGGCAAGCTCGACCTCGACCGCACGTTCGTGGAGCGCACGTCGATCAACTCGGCAATCTGCGCCGAGGTGGACAAGGCGTCCGATCCGTGGGGCGTCAAGGTGACGCGCTACGAAATCAAGACCATCGAACCGCCGAAGTCCGTCAAGGACGCGATGGAGAAGCAGATGCGCGCCGAGCGCGAAAAGCGCGCCGCGATCGCGGAATCGGAAGGCGAACGCCAGTCGCGCATCAACCGCGCCGACGGCGAAAAACAGGAAGCCATCGCGAAATCCGAAGGCGAAAAGGCCCGCCGCGTGAACGAGGCGGAAGGCCGCGCGGCGGAAATCCGCCTCGTCGCCGAAGCCACGGCGCAGGGCCTCCGCGAAATCGCCGCCGCCACGAAGGAGCAGGGCGGTCTGGAAGCCATGAACCTCCGGCTCGCCGAGCAGTACATCGGCGAATTCGGGAAGATCGCGAAGGCCGGCAACACGCTCGTGCTGCCGGCCGACATGGCGAACGTCGCCGGGCTCATCAAGGCCGCGACGACGATCGTCGGCGCCGCCAAGGGCTAGAACATTCAGAAATTCTCGCCGAGGCGCTCGAAGTAGTCGCGCGGGTGATTGCAGGCCGGACACTCTTCCGGCGCCTCGGGACCGACGTGGACGTAGCCGCAGTTGCGGCAACGCCACTGGATCGGGGCTCCGTTCTTGAACATCGTGCCGTCCTCGACGCGGGCGAGCAGGCGGCGGAACCGCTCCTCGTGGTATTTTTCGGCGACCGCGATCATGCGGTACGTCCGCGCGACTTCCGGGAAGCCCTCTTCGTCGGCCTTGGCGGCGAAGGCGGGGTAGTCCTCGCTCCATTCGGCGTGTTCGCCATCGGCCGCCGCGCGCAGGTTCGCTGCCGTGTCGCCGATGCGGCCCGCCGGGAACGTCGCGGTGATCGTCGCGTCGCCGCCTTCGAGGTACTTGAACATCTTCTTGGCGTGTTCCTTCTCCTGTCCGGCGATTTCCTCGAACACGGCGGAGACGAGCACGAATCCGTCCTTCTTGGCCTGGCTGGCGAAGAACGTGTAGCGGTTGCGCGCCTGCGATTCGCCGGCGAAGCTCGTGAGCAGGTTCCTTTCGGTCTGCGTGCCCTTCAGCGATTTCATGGTCTGTCCCTTTCGTCTATGCTTGTTCCGTTTTGCTCTTTTATTCCCGGCGTAGCCGGAAGTCCTGATGGCGAGGCTCCGCCCTCGCCAAGAATGGTCG
>CAMNCG010000183.1 GCA_946534105.1 uncultured Verrucomicrobiota bacterium | reverse complement strand
CGGCCGCCTCTCCGTCGGCGCGCTCGCGCGCATGATCGCCGGCGGCCCGGCCCCGCGCGCTCCCCTGCTCTACGGCGTCGAGTCGATCGCGCAGCGCGCTTCCACCGGCGCGGTCTCCACGGCCGGCGCGATGGTCCAGAAGGCGCTTGATTTCATCGACGCGAACGCCTGCCGCGGCATCTCCCTCGCGCAGGTGGCCGCCCATCTCGGCGTGTCGCGCTCCCTCGCCACGCAACGTTTCCGCGAACTGCGCGGAATGTCGATTCTCGACGCCATCCACGGGCGCCGCGTCGCCGAGGCCAAACGCCTGCTCGACGCGTCCGACAAGTCGCTCGACGACATCGCCGCCGCCTGCGGCTTCGAGGGCGGGGCGGACTGCCTCCGCCGCGTGTTCCGCGCGGCGACCGGAATGTCGCCCGCCCAGTGGCGCTTGCGCGGGAATCGCGACAAATAAGTCGGCCGATTCGTCGGATTCTTTCTGGCCGAATCGTCGTTGACGGCGATTCGGCCCGCGGCTATGATGGATTTCGTCATGAACGATTCCATCACGTTTTCCCTTTTCTCCGACCTGCACTGGCGCGAGGGAGACTGGGCAGACTGCGAAGCCCGGCTTTCCGCCATCGTCGACCGCGCCGTGCGCTCGAAGGCCGAATTTCTGATCCACTGCGGCGACTTCTGCCACGATGTCGTCGCCGCGCGCGCCATGATCGCCCGGTACGCCGCCGCGCCGATTCCCGCGCACCACGTCATGGGCAACCACGAGTTCGAGCGCTCGAATTCCCTGGAAGAGGTGCTTGCCGCCTTCTCCCTGCCGCGCAACTACTACGCCTTCGACGTGCGCGAGTTCCGCTTCGTCGCGCTCGACACCAACTACCACCACGGCCAGGACGGGAAACTGAAGCACTACGCCGACGAGTCGGAGTGGGAGAAATGCCATCAGAAGGAGGTCGTCCTTCCGCCGGACCAGGAGGCGTTCCTGATCGACGCCGTGGCCACGGCCCCCGGTCCGGTCTGCGTCTTTTCCCACGCGAGCTTCCTCTTCACGAAGGAGGCCGGAGGCGTCTGGAACGGGCGCGAGATCGCGGACAAGGTGGCGAAAGCCCGCGCGGGCCGCCCGGTCCTCTTCTGCAACGGCCACTACCACCGCAACGAGCTCGTGATCCGCTCCGGCCTCGCTTTCTTCGACGTCAACTCGACCTCCTCGCTCGCGTGGGTCGACGGCGAGCACCACGCCTACCCGCCCGAGATCATGGCGAAGTGCCCGACCTCGAGCCATTCATTCCTCAACGCCGAGCCGGTGAGCGCGATCGTGCGCATGACGATGGATGGCGAGGTGGAGATCGAAGGCATGAAAGGCGGATTCTTCTGCGGGGTCGATCCCGAAGCGCTCGGGTTCGACACCCACGACCGCGCCGGACGCAAGGTCGATCCGGACATCCTGTCGGCGAAGTTCCGGCTTCTGAATGCCCGACCGCAATCGAATGCGGCCGATTGCGACAGAAAGGACAATCCGTAATGCGCTGCCTGCTCCTCCCTGCGCTGCTTTTGCCTCTGTTGCCATTTGCCGCGAGCGCCGCGGCAAGCGGCGGCGCCGCCTCGGCGCCGCTCCCTCCCGCCGAGGCCAAGGTCGTTTACGGAGCTCGCCTGTATCTCCCCGGATTCGCGATTTCACCGCGCTCCTACAGCAAGTCATGGACCGCTTCCGGCTCCGTCGGCACCGGTGAGGCGACCGGCACTGGCACCGAGGCCGATCCGTTCGTGTTGCCGTTTTCACTCAACGTGGGATCGGGCTCCTCCGCAGCGACACTTTCCGGAACCGGAGGCTTCCACGTGGCTCCGGGTGGCGAAGTCGCCGCCGACTGGACCGCCGTCGCGGACCGCGACGGCGCCATGGCCGAGGCCTTCGTCGGCGTCACGATCCAGGCCTCCGACATGGCCGGCGGCGCGATTCTCCTCGACGGAACGCCCCTCGCCATCCCGCGCGAAAAGTCGAAAACCGGCCGGCTCGCAGAGCGCCGTGTGTCGCGGGTCGCCGCCATAGCCCAGGATGGCCGCACGATTCTCGATGTCGCGTTCGACGCCCCGACCGAAGTGCTGGTGCAGGACGACCGCTTCTACGGCTACGCCGACATCGCCCTGCGCTTTTTCTTCGCGACCGGCCGCGTCGAAAAGGGACGCGAATACGCAGTGCGCGGTTCGTTTGCCGTGCCGACATCAGCCCCGCTCTCGCTCACCGTCGGCAAGCCGGTGAAGATCGTCGCCGGCGAGGACTGGATCCCGTTCCGCTACGATCCGTGGATCGAGCCCGGAAGCGCCATCGACTTCACCGGCGTCGTGCCGCACCACGAGCCCGCCGGCAAGTTCGGCCGCGTCATGGCCGTAGGCGACCACTTTGAGTTCGAGGGCCTGCCCGGGGAGTCGCAGCGCTTCTACGGAGCGAACGTCTGCGGAGAGGCGAACCTCCCGCGCACCGCCGAGGAGGCCGACCGCTTTGCCGCCAACCTCGCGCGCATCGGCTACAACGCCCTTCGCCTCCACCACCACGAAAAGTGGCTCGTGCGCAAAGACGGCAAACTACCCCGACATGATAGCGCGGCCCTTCAGGCCGTGCGATCCGACAGCGCCCTTCCCCAACATGACAGCACGGCCCTCGACCCCGCGCAGATGGACCGCTTCGACCTGCTCGTGGCGGCCTGCGTGAGGCACGGCATCTACCTCACGACCGATCTTTACGTCTCCCGCGCCCATGTGATCCCGTGGCGCGAACTCGGCATCGACCGCGACGGCCCGGTTCCTGCGGACCGCTACAAGCTTCTCTGCGCCTTTTACGAGCCGGCGTACTCCAATCTCTGCGCCTGGTCGCGCAACTTCCTCACGCACGTGAACCCCTACACGGGGCGCAGCCTTGCCGAAGAACCCGCGCTCGCGACCTTGGCCCTGATCAACGAGGGCAACCTCGGCAACAAGGGCGTTGACGCCCTCCGCGAAACACCCGGCGTCCAGGAGGCCTGGACCGCCTGGCTCGCCGAACACCCGGACATCGCAAAGGAAGCAGCAGCAGACCGTCCTGCGGCGGCGGGCGAGACCGGCGGCATCGCCGCCGGGCCGCACGCCGCCTTCCCCTCCTCCCTGTACGCCACCGACGGCTCCACTCCCGCCAACCGCCTCGCCGCCGCGTTCGCGATCTTCCTCGCCGACCGCGAAGCCGCGCTCTTCGCGCGCCTCCGCGATTTCGTGCGCAACGAGCTCGGATGCCAGGCACCGCTCTCCTCGCTTTCCGCATGGTACGATCCCGCGCAATACGCGCTCGCTCGCCGCGAGTTCGACTATGTCGATTACCACTTTTACGTCGACCATCCGCAGTTCCTCGACGTGCCGTGGCGGCTCCCCTCCTCCTGCCCCAACGCAAATCCCATCCTGCGCCCGGCGGCCGGCGCGGCAGGGGTTCTTTACACGCGGCAGATGGACAAGCCGCTTTGCATCACGGAATTCAACTACAGCGGCCCCGGCCGCTACCGCGGCGTGGGCGGCATCGCCGCCGGCGCGCTCGGCGCGCTCCAGGACTGGAGCGGCCTCTGGCGCTTCGCCTGGTCTCACAGCATCTGGGGCATTGTGTCGCCCGGCGGGCAGATGGGCTACTTCGACGTCTCCGGCGATCCGCTCGCCATCGCCGCCGAACGCGCCGCGCTCTGCCTCTTCCTCCGCCGCGATCTCGCCCCACTCGCCGCCGAAGAGCCAGTCGTCCTCTCCGAAACCAAGCTGCGCGACCCGCGCAACGGCGCCCCGCAGGTCTCCGCCATCGGCGACCCCGACCGCGCGTGGCAAGCCCGGCTCGGCGTGCGGTTCGATCCGCCCGCATCGGCGGCGCCTCCTACCGCCACACAGGCGCACCAGCATCGGAGTTTTGCAAATCAGAGTGTCGCGATCTCTCCCGACGGCACCTTCCTCATCGATTCCCCGCTCACGGCGGGCGGTCTCGCGGAAGGCGGCGCACATACCGCCGGGCCGCTGCGCTTCGAACTGCAGGAAGCGCACCGAAACGGCGATTCATTGTCGCCGCATAGCGGCACCGCGGCACCCGCCACGGTGTGGGTCTCGTCCCTCGACGGCGAACCCATCGCGACCTCGCGGCACCTCCTGCTCACGCACCTCACCGACGTGCAGAACACCGGCATCGAATATGCCGACGAAGACCGCACAATCCTTCTCAAGTGGGGCGCTCTCCCGCACCTCATGCGCAACGGCGCGGCGCAAATCGAACTGGCGCTCGCCGGGGGGGCGGTGGCGCAGCCACCGACCGTTTGGCGCCTCGATTCCGCCGGACGCCGCGTCGCCGAAATCCCCGTCGTCTTCGATCCCGGCACGGGCCGTCTTTCCTTCGCCGCCCGCACCGACTACGACCCCGCTTCCGCCACGTATCTCTACGAGATCGTGAGACAATAGCCAACACAAAGGAACAAAACAATGAAAACCTTGCCACATTCCGTTCCGCGCCGCGCCATCCTGGGCGCGGCATTCTGTGCGCTTTCCATGCCAATGGCGAGTTTCGCCACGCTCAAATACCAGCCCGGCGACTATGCCGCGCAGGACGCCCTCGTCGTCCACCTCGACGGCATCGCCAACGCCGGCGTCGGCAAGCCCCACGACCCCGCCGCCAACGTCTGGGCCAACCTCGCAAACCCCGCCAACCCCGCAGGGATATCGAAAAGCAATTCAAGCGGCTGGCGCAATGGCACGGGCTACTACTTCAACTACGATGGCAGCCCCAGCTGCGCCCAGCTTGCAAGCGCCACCCCGGCGATGACCCAGGCGACGTTCGAGCTTGCCTGCGACGTGAATCCTGCAGCCCAGACAGCCACCAGCTGGGGGCCCCGCTTCCTTTCGGGTGCAAACGACATGAACATCCACATCAGCGGCCCTTCGGACACAATGCTTCGCTTCAAGTCCAATGACTGGACCGGGAATGCGAACGACGCGGCCTATCGCGCCCAGATTCCCGGCTGGGGATGGAAGCAGGCGTCGTTCACCTTCGGGGCGGCCGGTGCCGACGGCCTCAAGTCCTACGAAAACGGCGTCCAGAAGCAGTCCGCTGCGCGCACGACGGCTGCGGAAGGAAGCATCCCGGCCACGCAATGGATGGTCGCGAGCAAACTCGGGCAGTTCCAAAGTTCCCAGCAGCTCACCGGCACCATGAAGAGCGTCCGCATCTACAACCGGGCGCTCACGGCGGAAGAGGTGGCGCAGAACGCGGCCATCGACGCCGCGCGCTTCGAAGGCGTGATGCCCGTCACGAACGCCGTCGTCGCGACATCCATCGCCGGGGCGTTCGGTCGCGAAGTCCCAGGCGTGTACGCCGTCGACGGCTCGCACGTCTTCACCGCCGCGCCCTCCGCCAAGGTCGGCGCCACCACCTACGCCTGCACCGGTTGCACCGTCCAGACGTGGGAGAACGGCGCGTGGTCCTCTCCCGTCACGTGCGACGGCGTTTTCGCAGTAGAGATCGCCGAGGGCGACCTGAAGCGCATCACCTGGAACTGGGCCGCTGCCACCGGCACCCTCGCCTCCGGCATCGACGCCTACTCCACCGACGACATCAAGGTGTGGTTCGACGGCATCTGCAACGCCGGCAAGGGTCTCCCCCACGCCAGCGAGGGCTCCTGGCGCGAACTCGTCTCGAACCTCCCCGCCAACGCCCAGACCAACGCGAACAGCCACTGGACCGACGACGGCTACCATTTCGCCGTCGGCCCGAACGGCGAGAAGAGCTATTTCTACCTTCGCCAGCTCGTGTCGCTCGGCACGGTCGGCACGATCGAACTCGCCTGCGACACCAAGGCGACGGACCAGACGGCCGAATGGGCGAAATACCTGACGTTCGGCTACGCGAGCCTGGAATGGGGACCCAGCTACGAGAACAAAATGGGCATCATGGTGTGCGGCAAGCAGACCTTCCTGCGTCTTCAGGATGACTCCTGGACGGGCAACGCGGAAAGCCAATACACCGGCACTTCCTACGCCAACTATAACTACCGCGCGAACACCTCGACGTGGGACGGGAAGCACGCGGCCTTCGTCGTCGACACGGCCGACCACCGCACCTACCTGAAGGGCGCCCGCGACATCGTCAAGCCTTGCCGCACGACCGTGAAGGAGATGCCCGCAGCGCTCTGGATGATTGGCAACACGTACTACAACGGTTCGTCCTCCTATGACCAGCTCGTCGGCACGATGAAGGCCGTCCGCGCCTACGACCGCGTCCTTTCCGACGCCGAGATCTCCCGCCACTACTCCATCGACGTGTGGCGATTCGACGGCGAAATGCCGATCTCCAACGCCGTCGAGGTCGTGGCCGATCCGCGCGGCCTCGCCGGCCGCGAGCCGTCCGACGTCTATTTCCCGGAGGGCTGGACCTTCGCCGCCGGAGCCAACCAGACCGTCGGCACCGTCGAATACGCCCCCACCGGATACCTCCTCGAAACCTGGGACGCCGCCACCGGGACGTGGCGCGTCACATCAAGGGTGCCGCGCGACGGCGAGGGTGCCGTCGAATGGACCGCCCCCGCCGCCGCGCCCTTCGCCTCGGTGCGCCTCATCTGGCTCTGGGAGCCGGTCTCGGGCATCCGCCGCGCCGCCGACTACGACGTGGGCGACTACGTGCAGGGCGGCCTCGTCGCCTGGCTCGACGGCATCCGCAACGCAGGGGCCGGCAAGCCGCACGACAGCGCGGCCGCGACGTGGGCCGATCTCTCCTCCCGCGCAAGCGACGTGACGTTGCGCGCGAACGACAGCACCCACTGGACGGACGACGGCTACCATTTCTGCACCAACGGCACCGGCGCGTGCAGCTACGCCTACCTGCGGAACAAGCTCTCCCTCGGCACGGTCGGCACCATCGAGATGGCCTGCGACGTGAAAGCCGCCGACCAGATCGGCGACTGGCCGGCATACGTCTCCTTCAACAGCGACGGATCGACCGACTACGACATGAGCATCCACCAGTATCGGAAGGAAAACTACTGCCGTTGGAAGCCCGACAACTGGAGCGGTGGAGGCAACCGCGCCAACATCACCCCGCCGTGGGACGGCCGGCACGCGGCGTTCGTCATGGACACGGCGCAGTTCCGCTCCTACAAGCGCGGCTCGGTTGACCAGACGCAGGCCCGCGCGACCGTGAAGGCCATGCCGGCGGTCTTCTGGATGGTTGGGAGCAAGTTCAACTCCAGCGACAAGGACCACCAGCTCACCGGCACGATGAAGGCCGTCCGCGCCTACAACCGCGTCCTTTCCGACGACGAAATCGCGCACAACTACAAGGTCGATGTCGCGCGCTTCGACGGAGTGCTGGCCGCTACCAACGTCGTCGTCGCGGCCTCGGACTACAACGGCGACCTCGCCGCCGACGCCTACGAGGTCTACGGCTCCCACACCTTCGCAGGTGCCGCATCATCCTTGGACGGCTCCCTGCCGAACCGCGTGAAGGTCTGGACGCTCGAAAATGGCGCGTGGATCCTTTCCGAAACCATCGACGGGCCCGCCTACACGTACACCGCCGGCACCTCGCCCGCCACGGTGAAGATCGAGTTCGGCAAGACAAACCCCTTCGTGCTGATCGTGCGGTAGGACCCGCAATGCGATTCACCGTTACATGCGCCGCCGCGATTGCCGCCGCGCTGTGCTTGGCGGGCGTGGCGGCCGCGCAGGACATCGTCGCGCAGAAGCGGGAGCAGTACCGACGCGTCCTCGTCCCGCCGCAGGAGCGGGGCTTCCTTCCCGATGCGTGGCTTGCGCTCGTCGATTCGCCCGGCGTGACGCAGGCCGATTTCGGCCGGCTGGAGGATCTCTTCGACGCGCGAAGCCGCCTCTACGACGCGGCGGCGCGGGCGCGGCACGTCCCCGACGCGGAATCATCCGGCGTCGAGGAGTCCGTCGCGGCGGGATACGCG
>CAMNCG010000182.1 GCA_946534105.1 uncultured Verrucomicrobiota bacterium | reverse complement strand
GGGGGGGGGGGGGGGGGGGGGGGGGGGGGGGGGGGGGGGGGGCCCCCCCCCCCCCGTCCTTTGCAAATCCGCGAGAGCACCGGCCTCCGCCCCTCCACGCAAAACGTGAAGAAGAAAAACTGCCGACCGCTCCGGTGAAACCGCATTTTCACGGGGTGGGAGCCTCCCGCTCCCCCACGGCGAATTCGAGATTCGCTCGCGCGACGCGCTCGTCGAACGCGGCGCGGAGCATGTCGGCTTCCGCCAGGTCGCGCGCGGCCGCGGCGTCGAGCGCGTCGGAGACCGGCTCCAGACCTTCGTCCGCGCGGGCCATGAGATCTTCCGCCTTTCCGGCGGCGACGGTCCACGCCCTTCGGCGCACGGCGGCCGCGGCCGCGGCGTCCTGCACGGCGGCGCGCGCGGCGACCACGCCCGCCATCACGGAAAGGAAGTCGCTTTCCCGCGCGAGTTCGGCCTTGCGGCGCTCGGCCTTCGCCGCGCGCACGTCCGCCACCGAGCGGAAGCCGTTGAAAAGGTTCCACGTCCCGCGGAAGCCCCAGTCGGAATTTCGCTTCGGCGGATTCATCACCTCGTTGCCCGTGAAACTCCACTGGCCGAACACCGAAAGATTCGGAAGAAACTCGCAGAAGGCGCGGCGCACGGCGTTTTCCTTCGCGACGACCATCCGGTCCGCGATGGGCAGCTGCGGATTGCGCTCCAGCGCCGAGAGCACAAGGTCTTCGAGCGGGGGAAGCGGCTCCTCCGCCCCTTCCGGGGGCGCGGCGAGCGAAAACGCCGCGAGCGGCGAAAGTCCGAGCGCCCGCAGAAGTTCGCCGCGGAGCACGGAGAGACGCCTCTTCGCCGCTTCGAGCTCGGCTTCCCGGCTCTCCGCGAGAAGCGCCGCCTGCTCGCGCTCCCACGGGCGGGCGAAGCCCTCGCGCGCCAGCCCCGCGACCCTCTCCTCCGTTTCGCGAGCGGCCGCGAGCTGCCGTTCCCGCGCCGCCACGAGCCGTTCCTGCGCCGCCACGTCGTAGTACGCCGCCGTCGTCCGCAGCGCGACGCCCTGCCGCACGTAGCCGGCCGCGAGTTCCGCGGCCGCGCGCCCGTGCCGGGCTTCGTCGTAGAGAAACCACGTCGACGGCGCGAGCAGCGCAAGCCCGACGTCCACGCCGCCACTCGTGAAGCGCTGCGAGTTGAGCACCGGATTTTTGTCGTAGTCGATCCGCGTCGCCGTGGCCGAGATCTGCGGCAGAAACGCCGAAAAGGCCATGTCGCGCGAAAACCGCCCGAGCCGGGCGTCGAGATCGGCCTTGCGAACTTCGTAGTTGTTCGTCATCGCGATGTCGATGCATCGCTCCAGCGTGAGCGGCTCGGAAAGCCATTCCGACTCCCGGCGCGCCAGATCGTCCGAAAACGCGCCGGTCTGCGACCTTCGAGCCTCGTCCGCGTCAAAGGAAACGCATCCGACCGCCGCCAGCGCGACGGCGACGACCGCCGCCGGAACGAGGTCACGCCGGATTCGCATCGTGACTCTCCTCGGCCTTGGCGCAAAGGCGTTCCATTCTTGCGATCGTGTCCTCCTTCCGCGCGAGGCCCTTGTGGCGCATGAAGGCGTCGGGGGAGGGATCGCGGCCGCGGAAGTCGCGGAAGACGTCGGCCGGCGCGCGCGCGCCGCCGCAGGCGAGGATCGTGGCGGCGTAGCGACGGCCCGTGGCGGCCCGCGCGGCGGGGTCGGAAAGACCCGCCTCCTCGAAAGCGGCGAACGCGTCGGCGGCGAGAATGTCCGCCCACATGTAGCTGTAGTACCCGGCCGCATAGCCGCCGGCGAAGACGTGCGTGAAGGAGTTGGGGAAGAAGGCGTCCTCCGGCTCCGCCGGGAGCACGGAAAAGCGGTCGCGCGCGGCGGCCCAGGCCTCCGCCGCCGACGGGAACTCCGGCGTCGGCACCCGCTCGTGCGCGTCCATGTCGAAGAGCGCGAACGAGAGCTGGCGCGCCGTGGCGCGGCCTTCGCCGTAGGTCGCCGCGCCGACGATCTTCGCGACGAGGTCGTCCGGCAGCGGTTCTCCGGTTTCCACGTGGCGCGAGAGCGCGCGAAGGGTCTCCGGGCGACGACACCAGTTTTCCATGAACTGCGAGGCGAGCTCCACCGCGTCCCACTCGACGTTCGAAATGCCGGCGGCCTCGGGGTCGTCCACGCGCGTGAGCATGCACTGGAGCGCGTGTCCGAACTCGTGGAAAAGGGTCTCGACCTCGGTGAGGGTCATCAGCGAGGGCCGCCCGCCGGCGGGGCGCGCCTGGTTGCAGCACAGAAGCGCGAGCGGGAGGCGTTCCGGCGCCCCGGGACGGACGCGGCGGTCGTCGAAGGAATCCATCCACGCTCCTCCGCGCTTCTCCTCGGGCCGGGAATAGGGATCGAGGTAGAACCGGGCCAGGATGCGACCGGTCGCGGCGTCGGAAACCCGGAAGAACCGCACGTCGGGGTGCCAGACCGGGGCCTCTCCGTCCGCCGGCTCCACCGCGACGCCGAAGAGTTCCCGCACAAGGCCGAAAAGTCCTTCGAGGACCCGCGGAAACGGAAAGTACGGCCGGAGCTGCTCGGGCGAATAGCCGTGCAGGGCCTCCAGCTGGCGGCGCGACCAGTACGCGACGTCCCAGGGCCGAAGTGCGCCCTCGTGGCCAGACGCCGCCGCAAATTCCGAAAGCGAGCGCATCTCGCGCCGAGCGGCCGGAACGGCGGCTTCTTCGACGCGGCCGAGCATGTCGCGCACGGCCTCCGGAGTCTTCGCCATGCGGGAATCGAGCGCAAGGCGCGCGTAGTCGCGAAACCCGAGCAGTTGCGCCTGCTCTCGGCGCAGCGCGAGGATTTCGCCGAGGAGAGGGCCGTTGTCGGCCGCGCCGGATGACGCCCGCGCCGACCGCGCCCGCCAGAGCCTTTCGCGCAGGTCGCGGCGCTCGGAGTACTGCATGAACGGACCGAACACCGCCGCTTCGAGCGTCGCGCGCCCCGGCACGCCGGCGGCGCGGCCGGCCTCTTCGCAAAGGGCGCGGACCGCTGGCGGGAGCCCGGCGAAATCCGCCTCTTCCGCGAGATCGAGCGCGAAGGCGCCGGTGGCGTCGAGAACGTTGTCCGAAAACCGGGTCGCGAGGGCCGAAAGCCGCTCCGCGATTTCGCCGAACCGCGCCTTGGCGGCGCCTTCGAGCGCGACGCCGGCGTCCCGGGCGTCGCGAAGCGCGGTCTCCACGACGCGGCGCCGCCCCTCCGGCAGCGCCGCCCACCCCGGACCGTCGCGAAGCGCCTTCAGGGCGTCGAACAACGGGCGGCTCTGGGCGACGCGGAGTCCGAGAGAAACCATGCGCGGCAGGAGTTTTTCGTGTGCGGCGCGCCACTCGGCCGAATTCCGGACGGAAAGCATGTGGTGCAGGAGATGCCAGGCCCGTTCGAGGGGCTCCATGGCCTCGGTGAGCGCCGCCACGCGGCCGTCCCACGTCGGTTCGCAGCGCGATTCGAGGGCGGAAACCGCGCGCTCGGTCGATTCGAAAAGGACCGGGAACGCCTCCAGCGCGGCTTCCGGCGACAGGCGGTCGAGAGCCGGGAACGGCCCTGCGGAGAGAAAGGGATTGTCGTTGTCCATGTCGCCATTCTACCACGAGCCGCCGCGTGCCGCGCGCAGCGCGATCCGTGGTAGAATGGCGCGCGTAACCGCGCCCCGCCGCGCACGGACCCGTGCGGATCCGATGCGGCGGCGGACAAGTCAAAACCAAACACCGCCTCACGGCAACAAGACATGGCAGACAACAACCAGAGCGTCTCGACCAAGCTCGACCGCACCGACAAGACTCCGTACAAAGGCAAGAAGCTCCGCATCGCGATCATCGGCTGCGGCGGCATCTGCCAGGCCCACATGAAGGCCTACCAGAAGATCCCCCAGGCCGAGGTCGTCGCGGGATGCGACATCCTGCAGGAACGCCTCGACATCATGCAGGAGAAGTGGGGCGTCCCGAAGGAAAACCTCTTCATCGACGGCACGCAGAAGCCCTGGCTCGCGATGTTCAAGGCCATGAAGGGCAAGATCGACGCCGTCGACGTCTGCACCCCGAACGGCGTGCACGCGCCCGCGGTGATCGACGCCTGCAACGCCGGGCTCCACGCCATGACGGAAAAGCCGATGGCCATGACCGTCAAGGAGTGCAAGGACATGATCGCCGCCGCGAAGAAGAACGGCGTCAAGCTTTCCGTCGGCTTCCAGCGCCGCTACCAGCAAAACAGCGAGAACCTCGCCAGGCTTCGCGCCGACGGCTACTTCGGCGACATCATGCTCGTCAAGGTCCGCGCCTGCCGCCGCCGCGGCATCCCGAACTGGGGCGTCTTCGGCCAGAAGGAGCTCCAGGGCGGCGGTCCGCTCATCGACATCGGCGTGCACATCATCGAGTCGGCGATGGCGTTCCTCGGCAACCCGAAGCCCGTCTACGCCTCCGCCAACACCTGGACCTTCCTCGGCGACAAGCCGTCGCAGGTGATGAGCATGTGGCCCGGCTGGGACTACAAGACGTACACGGTCGAAGACTTCGCCGCCGGCCAGATCCGCTTCGACAACGGCACGATCATGCAGATCGAGGCCTCCTTCGCGGACCACCAGAAGGAGCACGACGTCGAGGACTGGTGGGCCTACGGCACCAAGGCCGGCTGCCAATGGAGCACGAGCGAAATCTACACCGACCAGAACAACATGATGGTCAACATGACGCCCGTCTACATGCCCGACTCCGGCTGGGACTACATCTTCGAGAAGAAGCTCCGCAACTGGGTGGACGGATGCCTCAAGGGCACCGAGCTGGGCGCGTCCGGCGAAATCGGGCTCAACGTCCAGAAGATCCTCTGCGGCCTCTACGACTCGGCCAAGGCCGGCCACGAAGTCAGGATCAAGGACTAGACCTCCCGGGGAAATCCGACATGTCGCAATCCGCATTCCAGGGCAAGGTCGCCGTCGTCACCGGCGGCGCCGGCGTCCTGTGCTCGACCCTCTGCAAGGCGCTCGCCGCGGCGGGCGCCAAGGTGGCCTCGATCGACCTGCATCTCGAAAAGGCCGAACGCCTCGCCGAGGAAATCGTCGCGGCCGGCGGCGTCGCCAAAGGCTACGCCTGCAACGTCCTGGACCGCGCGGCTCTTGAAAGGACGGCCGCGCTCGTCGAGGCCGACCTTGGCCCCGTGGACATCCTCGTGAACGGCGCCGGCGGCAACCATCCGAAGGGCACGACCTCCTCCGAGCGCATCCGCCCGGAGGATCTCGCGTCGGCGGACGAATCCCTGAAGACGTTCTACGACCTCGATCCGGACGGCATCAAGTTCGTGTTTGACCTCAACATCCTCGGCACGCTCCTGCCCACGCAGGCGTTCACGCGGAAGATGGTCGAACGCGGGCGCGGAACGATCCTCAACATTTCGTCAATGAACGCGTTCCGCCCGCTCACGAAGATCCCCGCCTACTCGGCCGCCAAGGCCGGCGTCTCGAACTTCACGCAGTGGCTCGCCGTGCACTTCTCGGCGGCCGGCATCCGCGTGAACGCGATCGCGCCTGGATTCTTCCTCACGGACCAGAACCGGGCGCTGCTCACGAACGCCGACGGCTCGCTCACCGCGCGCGGCGGAAAAATCATGGAGCTCACCCCGATGGGCCGCTTCGGAGATCCGGAAGACCTCGTGGGCGCGACGATGTTCCTGCTCGACGACGCGGCCGCCGCGTTCGTGACCGGCGTCGTTCTTCCCGTGGACGGCGGCTTCAACGCGTTCTCGGGCGTCTGACGCGCGCCGGCCGCGCCTCCCGGCGGCGCGGCCGGCCCCCGAACCGCCGGGAGGAAACTACGATGAGCGCATTCCACGCATACGACATCCGCGGCGTCTGGGGCGCCGATCTCGACGCCGACCTCGCCTACCGCGTGGGCCGGCACCTCCCGGGCCTTCTGGGCGCCCGAGCCGTCCTGCTCGGGCGCGACGCCCGCCGCACCTCCCCGGAGGCCGCGGAGGCGCTCGCGCGCGGCGTGACGGAGTCGGGCGTCGATGTGGACGACATCGGAGTCTGCACGACACCGATGACGTACTTCTTCACCGGAGAGCGCGGCTACAAGGCCGCGGCGATGGTCACGGCTTCGCACAACCCCAAGGAGTACAACGGGATCAAGATTTCGCGCGAGGGCGCGCTCCCCGTCGGCGGGGATTCCGGCCTCAAGACGCTCGAAGCGCTCGTTGCCGGCCCCCTCCCGCCTCCCGCCGCGAAACGCGGCTCGGTCCGCCGCCTCGACGTCCTCGGCGACTACCTCGCGTTCCACCGCTCGTTCCTCCCGGACCTTTCCGGTCTCCGGATCGTCTTCGACGGTTCGGACGGCGTCGGCCCCCTCGTCGCGAAGCCCCTCTACGCCTCCTGCGGGGCCGAGGCCTTCTGGATCAACGACGTCCCGAACGGCGACTTTCCGCACCACGAGCCGAACCCCCTGCTCGCCTCCGCCCGCGAGCAGCTCGCCTCCGCCGTGCGCGAGCGCGGCGCCGATCTCGGCGTCCTGTTCGACGGCGACGCCGACCGGGTCGCGTTCGTGGACGAAACCGGCGCGTTCGTGCGCCCGGATCTCGTCACCGCGTTTCTCGCCGAACCGTTTCTGGCGCGCGAACCCGGCGCCGCGGTCCTCTGCGACGTCCGAACCTCCCGCTCCGTCACGGAGCGCATCGCGGCGCTCGGCGGCGTCCCGCACCTGTGGAAGGTCGGACACGCCTTCGCCAAGGTGAAACTCCGCGAACTCCGCGCCGTCGTCGGCGGCGAACTCGCCGGGCACTACTATTTCCGCGATTTCCACAACTGCGACTCCGCCATGCTCTGCGCCTCGATCGCTCTCGGACGCTTCGCGGAGGCGAAGCGCCGCGGCGTCCCGCTCTCGGAGCTCGTGCGCCGGCTCGACAAATACGCCGGAAGCGGCGAAATCAACAAGCTCGTCGCGGACAAGCCCGCCGCCGTCGCCGCCGTCGCGGACTGGATCCGGCGCGGCCCCGCGCCGGACCGCGTGCTCGATTTCGACGGCATCCGCGCCGATTGGCCCGACCGCTGGGTGAACGTCCGCATCTCCAACACGGAGCCCTACCTGCGCATCGTCGCGGAAGCCGAAACGCCGGAAAAGCTCTCGGCCCTCCTCGCCGAAGTCGGCGCCGTGACGGCCCCCTTCGAAACGAAATGAATCCATCGCGCGATTTCACCGTCCGTCCGGCGCGGTGCGAAGACGCCCGGGCCATCCACGCGCTCATCCGGCGACACTCGGACGCCCTGCTCGCGCGCTCGATCGGCAACGTGCTGGAAAATCTGGACCGCTTTCTCGTGGCCGAAGCCGCGGACGGAACGGTCGTCGGATCCCTCGCCTACGGCCTGTGGCCGGAAATCGGCGACGAATCGCGCACGAGCGCCGAACTGCAGTCGGTGTGCGTCGAAGCGTCGTGGCGCCGCCGCGGCGTCGGCCGCGCGCTCGCGCTCGCCCAGATCGAACGCCTCCGCGCCCTCCACGTCGGCCAGATCGTCGTGCTCACCTACGCGATCGGATTCTTCGAGAGCCTCGGCTTCCGCGCGATCGACAAGCGCACGATCATGTACAAGCTCTACACCGGTTGCGTCAACTGCCCCAAGCACGAAAACCCGTTCACCTGCCCCGAGTCGGCGATGGCGCTCCCGCTTTCGCCCGCGGACCCGACGCCCGGAACGCACGCGCCGGAGGCGCGGACGTGAACGCGGAAAAACGCCTGTTCTGCGTCAAGATGCACGCCTCGCGCGCCGGAATCCACGTTTCCGGCGCGGAACGCATCGTCCCGGAGAGCGGCATCGCGCCCGCCCTCGCCACGCTCGAACTCCGGGCCCGCACGCACGCGAAGGCGGAACCGGATGACATCCGCCTCCGCGTCGAACCCGCCGGCGATCCGCTCGGCCTGCGCGCCCTCCCC
>CAMNCG010000181.1 GCA_946534105.1 uncultured Verrucomicrobiota bacterium | reverse complement strand
CCGGCCTCATCCCGTTCCTGGAGCACGACGACGCGAACCGCGCGCTCATGGGCGCGAACATGATGCGCCAGGCGGTGCCGCTGCTGCGCACCGAGCGCCCGTACGTGGCGACCGGTCTCGAAGGCCGCGCCGCGCGCGACTCCAAGGTCGTCGTCGTCGCGGAGGAGGACGGCATCGTCGCGGAGGTCGACGCCCTGCACGTCGTCGTCACCCCCGACGGTGCCCGCCCGGCCAAGACCGCGAAGGCCGGCGTCCGGCGCTACAAGCTGCAGAAGTTCCGCCCGACCAACGCCAACACCTGCTTCAACCAGTACCCGATCGTCCGCGTCGGCGACAAGGTGAAGAAGGGTGACGTGCTCGCCGACGGCCCCGCGACCGACCAGGGCGAGCTCGCCCTCGGCAAGAACCTCCTCGTCGCGTACATGCCGTGGTGCGGCTTCAACTTCGAGGACGCGATCCTCGTTTCGCAGCGCTGCGTCCGCGAGGACACCTTCACGTCCGTCCACATCGTCGACTTCTCCTGCACCGCGCACGACACCAAGCTCGGCCCGGAGGAGATCACGCGCGACATCCCGAACGTCGGCGAGGACGCCCTTCGCAACCTCGACGAGCGCGGCATCGTCCGCGTCGGCGCCGAGGTGAAGCCGGGCGACATCCTCGTCGGCAAGGTCACGCCGAAGGTCGAGACGGAGCTTCCGCCCGAGGAGCGCCTCCTGCGCGCCATCTTCGGCGAAAAGGCCGCCGACGTGCGCGACACCTCGCTGCGCGTCCCTCCGGGAACCTACGGCATCGTCCTCGACATCCAGATCTCCAACCCCGACGACGGCCGCCCGGCCCGCGCCGCGGGCGTCGCGCCCGCCACGCAGAACGACGCCGCGATCGCGCGTCGCAGGAAGAAGGAGGAGAAGGACATTGTCAAGGTCTACGAGAAGGAGGTCAAGGAGCTCGAGAAGGACATCCGCAAGCGCCTCGCCGATGTCATGCTCGGCGAAAAGCTCTCCTTCGAGATCGTGAACGGCGAGACGGGCGAAGTCCTCGTCCCCGCCGGCGTCAAGGTCACCAAAAAGGCGATCGACGGCCTCTGCGCCGCCCGCCTCTCCGCGCAGATGGAGTCCTCTCCGAAGGCGGACGAGATCCGCGCCGTGATTGACGAGCTTTCCGCGCGCTTCAAGACCGCGTACGACCGCAAGGAAGGCGACCTCAAGGACCTGCGCGAAGGCGCCGCCGCCGACTGGGAGCCGGTGCGCGAAGTCAAGGTCTACATCGCCGAGAAGAAGAACCTCTCCGTCGGCGACAAGCTCTCCGGCCGCCACGGCAACAAGGGCGTCGTCGCCCGCATCCTGCCGGACTGCGACATGCCGTTCCTCCCGAACGGCCAGCCGATGGACATCGTCCTCAACCCCATGGGTGTGCCCTCCCGCATGAACCTCGGGCAGGTGTTCGAGACGCACCTTGGCGCCGCCTGCCGCGCGCTCGGCATGCACGCCGGCACTCCGGTGTTCGACGGCATTCGCGAGGAGAGCGCCGACAAGGCGCGCGACTATGCCGAGGAGGAGCGCAAGCCCTGGGACGAGACGATCCGCCACATGCTCCACCGCGCCGGCGAAAAGCCCGACTTCGGGTGGATCAAGGAGGACGGCAAGAGCGTGCTCTACGACGGGCGCACCGGCGAGCGCTTCGATCAGCGCGTCATGGTGGGAGTCACCTACATGCTCAAGCTCCACCACCTCGTCACCGACAAGATTCACGCCCGCGCCGTCGGTTCCTATTCGCTCGTCACGCAGCAGCCGCTCGGCGGCAAGGCCCAGCTCGGCGGCCAGCGCATGGGCGAAATGGAAGTGTGGGCGCTCGAAGCCTACGGCGTCGCGTACGCGCTGCAGGAGATGATCACGGTGAAGTCCGACGACATTTCCGGCCGAACCCGCATCTACGAGTCGATCGTCAAGGGCCAGAACACGCTCGACGCCGGCATGCCCGAGACCTTCAAGGTTCTCATCAGCGAACTCAAGGGCCTCTGTCTCGACATGTCCCTGGAGCAGCCCGGAAAGGACGGCAAGGGCAAATCGTCCCGCGCCGGAGCCGCCGCCAACGCCTAACGCAACGGAAAGGAAGAACTTCCAATGAGCAATTCCGCATACACGGACGCGTTCGAAGCCACCGAACTGGAGAAGGCCTCCGCCGCCCCCTACGATTCCGTCGTCATCAAGCTCGCCAGCCCCGAGGAAATCCGCTCGTGGTCGAAGGGCGAAGTGCGCAATCCCGAGACGATCAACTACCGCACCTACCGCCCGGAGCCGGGCGGGCTCTTCTGCGAGAAGATCTTCGGGCCGACGCGCGACTGGGAGTGCGCCTGCGGCAAATACCGCCGCATCAAGCACAAGGGCATCGTCTGCGACCGCTGCGGCGTCGAAGTCACCGTCGCGCGCGTCCGCCGCGAACGCCTCGGCCACATCGAGCTGGCGGTCCCCGTCTCCCACATCTGGTTCCTCAAGAGCCTGCCTTCGCGCATCGGCCTCATGATGGACATGGCCGCGGGTCCGCTCGAAAGCGTCCTCTACTACGAGGACTACATCGTCGTCGATCCCGGCGACACCCCGCTCAAGCCCAACCAGGTCCTCACCGAGGACGAGTTCCGCTCCTACTCCAGCCAGTACGGAGACGCGTTCGAGGCCCAGATGGGCGCCGCCGGCATTCGCAAGATCCTCTCCCGCATCGACCTGGAGGAGATGCGCCAGATGCTCGAAGAGCAACTGGAGGCCACCACCTCCAAGCCCGTCCGCAAGAAGATCGCGCAGCGCCTCCACGTCTGCGAGGGCTTCCGCCGCTCCGGCTCCGACCCGTCGAACATGATCCTCACGGTCCTGCCCGTCATTCCGCCGGACCTGCGCCCGCTCGTCCAGCTCGAAGGCGGCCGCTTCGCCAACTCGGACCTGAACGACCTCTACCGCCGCGTCATCAACCGCAACAACCGCCTCCGCAACCTCCAGCAGCTCAAGACGCCGGACGTCATCGTCCGCAACGAGAAGCGCATGCTTCAGGAAGCCGTGGACGCGGTGTTCGACAACGGTCGCCGCGGCCGCGCCGTCACCGGAGCCGGCGGGCGCGCCCTCAAGTCCCTCTCCGACATCCTCAAGGGCAAGACCGGCCGCTTCCGCCAGAACCTCCTCGGCAAGCGCGTTGACTACTCCGGCCGCTCCGTCATCGTCTGCGGCCCCGAGCTCAAGCTCTGGCAGTGCGGCCTTCCCAAGAAGATGGCGCTCGTCCTCTTCGAGCCGTTCATCGTTCGCCGCCTCAAGGAGAAGGGCGTCGTCCATACCGTCCGCGCCGCCAAGAAGATCATCGAGCGCCAGGACGACTGCGTGTGGGACGCGCTGGAGGAGGTGACGAAGGGCAAGACGGTGATGCTCAACCGCGCGCCGACCCTCCACCGCCTCTCCATCCAGTCCTTCGAGCCCGTCCTCATCGAAGGCGAGGCCATCAAGCTCCACCCGCTCTGCTGCACGCCCTTCAACGCCGACTTCGACGGCGACCAGATGGCCGTGCACGTGCCGCTCTCGGTGGAGGCGCAGATGGAGAGCCGCCTCACGATGCTCTCCAGCAACGCGATCTTCTCCCCGGCGTCCGGCAAGTCCATCAAGACCCCGACGCAGGACATCGTCCTCGGCGTCTACTACATCACCGCCGAGGCCCAGGACGACCGCATGCGCCGCGAGCACGGCCTTCCGCCCGTCGTGCCGGACGAAAAGCTCCCGCTCTTCTGCGACAAGGACGAGGTGCACTTCGCCTACGACGAAAAGGCCGTCGGCATCCACACCCGCATCCGCCTGAAGAACCCCGACCGCGGCCGCGCCACCCGCAACGGCGACCCGGATTCCAAGGTCCTCGTCACCACCGTCGGCCGCGTGTTCTTCAACGAAATCTGGCCCGACGGCATGGGCTTCGTGAACCGCAAGGTCGACAAGTCCAAGCTCGGCGACCTCATCCGCGACTGCCACGACGTCGCGGGCCACGACGCCACCGTGAAGGCCCTCGACGACCTCAAGGACCTCGGCTACTCCAACGCGACGCTCGCCGGCGCGTCGATCGACCTCGTGGACATGATCGTCCCGTCCGCCAAGCAGAAGATCATCGACGAGGCGCAGGGTGTCGTTGACGAGATCCGCCAGCAGCACCGCGACGGCATCATCACCGAGGGCGAGCGCCACAACAAGGTGGTCGACGTCTGGTCCGAGACGTCCGAAAAGCTCGTCTCCGTCATGTACAAGGCGATCGACGAGAACGGCTGGACCGCCGCCGACTCCGAGGCCGGCCGCACCCGCGACATGGAGCTCAACCCCGTCTACATGATGGTGGACTCCAAGGCCCGCGGTTCGAAGCAGCAGATCCGCCAGCTCGCGGGCATGCGCGGATGCATGGCCGACCCGTCCGGCAACATCATCGAGACCCCGATCAAGTCCAACTTCCGCGAGGGCCTCACGATCCTCGAATACTTCATCTCCACCCACGGCGCCCGCAAGGGCCTCGCGGACACGGCGCTGAAGACCGCCGACGCCGGCTACCTCACCCGCAAGCTCGTCGACGTTTCGCAGAACGTGATCATCACCGAGGAGGACTGCGGCGCCCCCAACGGCATCGAGGTCTTCCCGATCCTCGACGGCGACAAGGTCGTGACCCCGCTCACCGCGCGCATCCTCGGCCGCACGTCCCTCAACGACATCGTGAACCCCGCCACGGGCGAAGTGGTCGTCCGCGCCAACGAGGAGATCGACGAAAGGGCCTGCAAGCTCATCGAGCCCCTGAACCTGCGCTCCGTCTGGATCCGCTCCGGCCTCACCTGCCAGAGCGAGCATGGCATGTGCGCCAAGTGCTACGGCCGCGACCTCGCGACGGGCAAGCCCGTCCAGATCGGCGCCGCCGTCGGCATCATCGCCGCGCAGTCCATCGGCGAGCCCGGCACCCAGCTCACGATGCGCACGTTCCACGTCGGCGGCACGGCTTCGACGTCCGTCACCTCCACCGACCACGTCACGTCCGCCGCCGGCGAAGTCCGCTTCTCCGACGACCTGCGCTACGTCGAGCGCGAAAACGGCGACACCGTCGTCCTCAACCAGGGCGCCACGATCTCGATCTTCAAGGACGGCATCGAGGTGGACAAGTTCTCCCCGCCGATCGGCGCCACGGTCCACGCCCGCCCCGGCGACAAGGTCGCGGCGAAGTTCAAGCTCGCCGAGTGGGACGGCTACGCCACCCCGATTCTTTCCGAACACCCCGGCTCCGTCAAGTTCAACGACTTCGTGGAGGGCGTCTCGGTCGAGAAGGAGGTTGATCCCAAGACCGGCGTCACCCAGCTCAAGGTCGTCGAAACCAAGGAAAACCTCCACCCGCAGATCATCGTCATGGGCGAGGGCGCGGGCGGCAAGCCCGTCGCGCTCGGTTTCTACTCCCTGCCGAACGACGCGATCGTCACGGTGAAGGACGGCCAGGGCGTCGCCGCCGGCGACCAGCTCGCCAAGACGACGCGCAAGGAGACGAAGACGCGCGACATCACGGGCGGCCTTCCGCGCGTGTCCGAGCTCTTCGAGGCCCGCCAGCCCAAGGACGTCGCCGAGATCGCCAAGATCGAGGGCGTCGTCGATTTCGGCGACAACGAGCGCGGCAAGCGCGTCGTCATCGTCCGCGACGCGACGACCGACACCGAGGAGCGCCACTACATCCCGATGGGCAAGCACATCATCGTCTACATCGGCGACCGCGTGCGCAAGGGCCAGCCGCTCACCGACGGTTCCCTCTCCCCGCAGGAGATCCTCGACGTCTCCGGCCGCGACGAGCTGCAGCGCTACCTCGTGAACGAGGTGCAGAGCGTCTACCGCCTCCAGGGCGTCGAGATCAACGACAAGCACATCGAGATCATCGTCCGCCAGATGCTCCGGAAGGTGAAGATCACCAACCCCGGCGACACCCGCTTCCTCTGGGGCGACCAGGTTTCGCACGAGCAGTTCATGAAGGTGAACGAAGAGGCCATCCTCGAGGGTAAGCGCCCCGCCGAGGCCCAGCCCGTCCTGCTCGGCATCACCAAGGCCGCGCTCGAAACGGACTCCTTCATCTCCGCGGCGTCCTTCCAGGACACTACGCGCGTCCTCACGGACAACGCCACGCAGGGCGCCCACGACAATCTCCGCGGTTTCAAGGAGAACGTCATCATCGGCCACCTCGTGCCCGCCGGCACCGGCTTCCCGATGTACCGCGCCGTCACGGTCCACACGCTCGCCGACCCGATCCCCGAGGAGGACATGCCGCTCTCCGAGGAGGAGAAGCTCCGCCGCGCCCAGATCGCCGAGGCCGAGGCCGAGGGGCTCAAAGAGGAGGCGTCCTTCGCCGCCGCCCGCGCCGCCCAGCTCGCGGCCCAGGCCGCCCGCGGCGAACTGCCCGAGGGCGAAGAGGGCGCGCTCGCGCCGGGCGGCGACGCCTTCCCGCAGGGCGCCGGCTTCGCCGACAGCCCCTGGGAGGAGGAGGAGCTCGGCTCCGCCGCCGACGCCGAGGCCGCCGACCTCGCCGCCGCCGCCGCCGATTTCGAATCGGAGGAGGGCTCCATCGATTCCGACGAGTGATCCCCGGAATGCCGTCAGGTCGCGCTCCGCGCGGCCTTGCGCAAAAAAAGGACCGCCGTCCGGCGGTCCTTTTTGATCCCGGTTTCCGCTATACTTTCCCCCACGCGCGCACAACGCCTTCTTCTTCCTGCCGCGTTCGCCATGTTTCCCGAACTCAAGCTTTCCCAATCCGACATCGAATCCCGCATCGCCGCCGCCACGGCGGCCGACGTCGAGGCGAGCCTCGCCGCCGCGAGGCCCGGATTTTTCGACCTCCTGAACCTGATTTCCCCTGCGGCTTCCGCGTTTCTCCCGCAGATGCGCGAACGGGCCTCCGCCGCCCGCCGCCGCTACTACGGCCGCACGGTCTCCGTCTACGCCCCGCTCTACATCGGCAACACGTGCGTGAATTCCTGCCGGTACTGCGATTTCCGCGTCCAGCACCAGGGCACCGCCCGCAAGGACCTCACGCTCGACGAGATCGCCCGCGAGGCCGCCGCCATCCGCGCGTCGGGGATCGATTCGCTCCTCGTCGTCGCCGGCGAAAACCCGCGCGTGAATTCCGTGGAGCACCTCGCCGAGGTCGGGCGCATGCTGAAGAAGGAGTTTTCCTACCTCGCGCTCGAGGTCGCCCCCCAGACCGAGGAGGGCTACCGCGCGCTGTTCGAGGCCGGCTACGAGGGCCTCACCTGCTTCCAGGAAACCTACGACCGCGAGCGCTACAAGTACTTCCACCCCGCCGGACCCAAGAGCGACTACGATTTCCGCGTCCGCACCCAGTGGCGCGCCGGCCGCGCCGGATTCCGCACGCTCGGCGTCGCGTTCCTGCTCGGGCTCTGCCCGTGGCGCCCCGAGGCCGCCTCGCTCGCCGCGCACGCCCTCTGGCTGGAGAAGGAATGCTGGCGGAGCAAGGTCCAGTTCGCCTTTCCGCGGTTCTGCCCCACGGAGGGCGGCTTCCAGCCCGAGTTCCCGGTTTCCGACGAAGACCTCGAGCTCATGATGCTCGCTTTCCGCATCGTCTTCCCGACGTGCTGCATGACGGTTTCAACGCGCGAGGCGCCCGCCTTCCGCGACCGCATCGTCGTCACCGCCGCCGACAACATGAGCGCCGGTTCGCGCGTCACGCCCGGCGGTTACGCCGTGAACGCCGAGGGCGACGTTGCGCAGTTCACCCTCACCGACAAGCGCCCGCCCGAAGAGGTCTACGCCGCCATCCGCGCCGGCGGCCAGGAAGTCGTCTTCAAGAACTGGGACAACCGGATCTGATCATGCCGGGCGCGCTGCTCGCGCAAGCACGAAAGCCCGGCCGGCGGGGCGGCGGCTCCGCCGCATGGCGTGCGGCGGCGACGTGCGGGCTTGAAGGCCGCTTCGCGCCCTTC
>CAMNCG010000180.1 GCA_946534105.1 uncultured Verrucomicrobiota bacterium | reverse complement strand
CTCACGATCCCGGAACACGCCGCGACGGCGCTTCCCAAGCAGGAACGGCACCCGAGAGCGGCGGAACTGCTCGCGACGTGCCGGACGATGACGGCGGTACATGCGGTCGTCTGCGACGGCCTCGGGCTCGTGCGGGTGCGACGGCGGACCGCGTAAAAATCAAGATTTAGAAATACGCTCGCAATCACCCGGCGGCGCGGGACCGGCGGGCGGAACCGAAGCGGACGACGGCGAGTACGACGAGAACGGCCGCGAGGACGAGGAGAACCGCGGTGACGGAGCCGAGGACGGCGTTGCCGGCTCTCCAGGAACCCGTGCAGAGCAGGTAGAGGCCCGTCGAAGACACGGCAAGCATGAAGAGCATCGGGAACAGCGTGATCCACCACGCCTTGCGGTTCTTGTAGAGCCAGAGCGAGGCGGTGAAGAGCGTGAGTCCGGCAAGCAGCTGGTTCGCGGAAGCGAAGACGTTCCAGAGGTTTTTCGCAGCTTCGGGATTTCCGAGGAGGAGCAGCGCCACGAGCGCCACGACAATGCCGGTCGCCAGATACATCCCGGAAAGCGCGCGGCGCCACGTCGGCATGGCGGAAGGAGCGACAACCGCGCCGTCCGCGGCGCCGGGCGCGAAGAGTTCCTGCCAGGTGAAGCGCGCGAGGCGCGTCGCGGTGTCGACCGACGTCATGAGAAACGCCGACACGGCAAGCGACATGAACACCGTGCCCGAATGCTCCGGAATGCCGAGCCTCGTGCAGAAGAAACCGAGGCCGGACGCGAAGAGGGACACCGGCGTTTCGGAGCCGAGCTTCGCGAGAAGTTCCGGCTGCGTGAACCGGCCGACGGCGACGAGCGCGAGCACGGCGAGGACGCCTTCGAGGAGCATGCCTCCGTAGGCGACGGGCCGCACGTCCTTTTCGGAGGCGATCTGCTTGGCCGTGGTTCCGGAAGCCACGAGCGAATGAAAGCCGGAACAGGCTCCGCAGGCGATCGTGATGAAGAGGAACGGAAACAGGGGCGTCGGCGCGCCCTTGGCGTTCTCGGCCGTCCATCCCGCGAAGGCGTCGATCGAGACGTGAGGCGAAGCGACGAACACACCGGCGAACCCGAGCGCCATCATCGCGTAAAGCAGGTAGCTGTTGAGGTAGTCGCGGGGCTGGAGCAGGAGCCACACGGGGAGGGTCGAGGCGAGGAAACAGTAGACGAGCAGAACGACCGTCCAGACCGTCTGCGCGCCGGCCTTCGAGAGGCCGAACGAGGAAACGAGGTCGAGCGGGAAGCGCGTGCCAACCCACACGAACACGAACATCGCCGCCACGAAGGCAACCGTGGCGGGCACGAGTCCGAAGCGGAGCTTGTTCACCGCGATGCCGAAAACCACCGCAAGGGCGATAAAAAGCAACGAAGAAGTCGCCACCGCCGGGGTGGCGACGAATGTCGCCGCGACCTGGCGCGTGAACTCGGCGCACACGAGCACGAGCGTGGACCAACAGAACAGGAGGAAGAGCAGCTTTCCAGGCCGTCCGAGCACGGTTTCGATCACGGATGCGATCGACCGGCCGTCGTGGCGGACCGAGAGATGAAGCGACACCATGTCATGCACGGCGCCGATGAACACGCATCCGAGCGCCACCCAGAGCAGTACCGCGCCCCATCCGAAATACGCCGCCGCGATCGGTCCGACGATCGGCCCGGCGCCGGCGATCGAGGCGAAGTGGTGCCCGAAGAGCACGGCCGGGTGCGCGGGCACGTAGTCCACGCCGTCGGCGCGGGTCTTCGCCGGCGTCGCGCGCGAAGCGTCGACGCCGAGCACGCGTTCGAGAAGCCTGCCGTAGAGAAAGTACGCCGCCGCGAAAAACGCGGTCGTGCCGAGAAGAAGGATCGTGCCGTTCATGACTGACGATGATACACCCCGCCCCGCGCCCGCGCAACCGCCCTTCCGAGCCGGGGGCGGAAGGGAGCGTGGGGGAGGCGGCTAGGCGAGGCCGACCTGCTTCGCGACGAGCGCGGCGCCGCAATAGCGCTTGCGGAGCACGGGCTTTTCGATCTTGCCCGTGGGATTGCGGGGCACGGGCGCGAAGATGATCTTGCGAGGGCGCTTGTAGCGCGGAAGGGCCTTGCAGAACGAGTCGACGTCCGCCTCCGAGAGCGACGCGCCGGGCTTGACTTCGATCACGGCGGCGGCGATTTCGCCGAGCCGTTCGTCCGGGAGCCCGATCACGGCGACGTCCTTGACGGCGGGGTTGGCGCGGAGGAAGTCTTCGATCTGCACGGGATAGAGGTTTTCGCCGCCGGTGATGATGACGTCCTTCTTGCGGTCCACGAGGTAGATGAAGCCCTCCGGATCCTGCATCGCCATGTCGCCGGTGTAGAGCCAGCCCTCGGAATCGAGGACCTCGGCGGTGGCCTTGGGGTCCTTGTAGTACTCCTTCATGACGCCCGGGCCGCGGACGGCGAGCTCGCCGACTTCGCCGCGCGCGACGAGCCTGCGTTCCGGCGCGGGGCCGACGATCTTCGTCTCCCATCCGTGGCCGGGGACGCCGATCGCGCCGACGTGCGCGACGTTTTCGACGCCGAGGTGGACGCACCCGGGGCCGGTGGATTCCGAGAGTCCGTAGTTGGTGTCGTAGGCGTGGCCGGGGAAGACCTTCTTCCAGCGCTGGATGAGCGACGGAGGGACGGGCTGCGCGCCGATGTGCATGAGACGCCAGCGCGAAAGGTCGTACTCGGAGAGGTCGACGTCGCCGCGGTCGATGGCGTCGAGGATGTCCTGCGCCCACGGAACGAGGAGCCAGACGATCGAGCACTTCTCCTCGGAGGCGGCGCGCAGGATCCACTCGGGCTTCACGCCGCGCAGAAGCACGGCTCTGCCCCCCACGAGGAAGCTGCCGAACCAGTGCATCTTGGCTCCCGTGTGGTAGAGCGGCGGGATGCAGAGGAAGACGTCGTCGTGCGTCTGGCCGTGGTGCGCCTTCTCCACTTCGCAGCTCTGCGCGAGCGCGCGGTGGCGAAGCACGATCGCCTTCGGGAAACCGGTCGTGCCGGAGGAGTAGTAGATCGCCGCGTCGTCGTCGAGCGAAAGCGGAATCTCCGGGCGCCGGGAGGAGCAGTAGGCCACGAGGTCGCGGTAGCTCTCGGCGAACGTCGGGCGGTCGTCGCCCACGTAGAGCAGCGTCTTCACCTTCGGCATCTGGTCGGCGACCTGTTCGACGCGGCCGGTGAATTCGGGGCCGAAGACGAGGACGGAGGCGTCCGCGAGGTCCACGCAGTACTTGATTTCGTCGGCCGCGTAGCGGAAATTGAGCGGGACGGCGAGCGCGCCGGTGCGCAGCGCCCCGAAGTAGATCGGGAGCCACTCCAGGCAGTTCATGAGGAGGATCGCGACCTTGTCGCCCTTCTTCACGTTGCGCGTGAGGAGGAAGTTGGCGAAGCGGTTTGCCTTCTCCTCGAATTCGCCCCAGGTGATTTCCGAGCGGAAGGCGTCCCGAGCGGAAGGCTCGATGAGGGAGGCCTCCTTCCACGTCGTGTGGCGGGCCTCCAGCTCCTGGGGGTTGATTTCGACGAGGGCGGTTTCGTCCGGGTAGAGCCGGGCGTTGTCGGCGAGGATTTCGGGAATCGGTTTCATCTTTCGGACTCCTTTCGCGTGCTAGCAGGCGGGATCGCCGGGATTCACCGGCGCGAGGGTTGTGAGGACGGCGAGGCCCGTGGCGGGGTCGCCGGCGGTGAGGACCATGCCCTCGGAGACGCCGACGCCCTTCATTTCGCGCGGGGCGAGGTTGGCGACGAACACGACCTGCTTTCCGTCGAGGACCGAGGGATCCGGATAGGCGGAACGGATGCCGGAGAAGACCGTGCGGTGTCCGAGCGGGCCGCAGTCGAGCTCGAACCGGACGAGCTTCTTGCTCTTCGGCACCGCGGTGCAGCTCTCCACCTTCCCGACGCGCAGGTCGCACGCGTCGAAGGCGGCGAAGGCGATCCCGGCCTTCAAGGGAACCGCGGCCGCGGGGGCCGCGGGGACCGGCGCGGGAGCCGGCGCGGGGGCCGGCGCGGGCGCGGTCTCCGCCGGCTTGCTGGCTTCGACCATCGCCGCGATCGCGTCGGCCTCCACGCGCTGCGCGAGGTATTCGTAGGCGCCGATCGGGCGGTCTTCGAGCGTCTCGCCGAGGCTGTCCCACGACCAGGCGCTTTCGCCGAAAAGCTTCGCGGCCTTCCCGGCGTATGCGGGAAGGATCGGGGAAAGGTAGATCGCGAGGACGCGGAACAGGTTCAGGACGGCCGTGAGCACGGGACGCGTGGCCTCGGGATCCGTCTTGATCGTCTTCCACGGCGCGTGGCGGTCGAAATACTCGTTGGCGGAATCCGCGATCTTGCAGACTTCGATCGGGACCTGGGAGAACTTGCGCGCCTCGTAGAGCGCGGCCACGGCGCCGGCGCGCGAACGCGCGGCGTCGACCAGAGCGCGGCCCTCGGCGTCGAGCCGGCCGAGGCGGCCGTCGAGGCGCTTGCCGAGCATCTGCGCGCCGCGGGAGGCGAGGTTCGTGATCTTGCCCACGAGGTCGGAATTGACGCGTTGGGCAAAATCGTCGAGGTTGAGGTCGATGTCGTCCGTCGTGTTGTTGATCTTGCAGGCGTAGTAGTAGCGAAGGAACGCCGGATCGAGGTGGTCGAGGTAGGTGCGCGCGGAAACGAACGTGCCGCGGCTCTTGCTCATCTTCTCGCCGTTCACGGTGAGGAAGCCGTGGACGAAGACCTTCGTCGGCCCCTGGTACCCGGCGGCGTGGAGCATCGCGGGCCAGAAGAGGCAGTGGAACCGGACGATGTCCTTGCCGATGAAGTGGTAGCGCTCGGTGGCGGGATCGCCCCACCAGGCGTCGAACTCGTGTCCGTTTTTCCCGCACCAGTTCTTGAGCGAGGCGAGGTAGCCCACGGGCGCGTCGAGCCAGACGTAGAAATACTTCCCGGGATGGCCGGGAATCTCGAAGCCGAAGTACGGGGCGTCGCGCGAGACGTCCCACGGCAGCAGCTTCTGGTCCTCGCCGAACCACTCGCGGAGCTTGTTGGCGACGTCGGCCTGCGTGTGTTCCGGAAGCCATTCGCGGAGATAGTCCTTGAACTTCGCGAGGTCGAAGAGGATGTGTTCCGTCTCGCGGGTCTCCAGGTCGCGCGAGCCGCAGGTCGCGCAGTGGGCGTCCTTGAGGTCGGACGGCGAATACGTGACGCCGCAGCGCTCGCAACTGTCGCCGTACTGCTCCGGCGCGCCGCAGTTCGGGCACGTGCCCTTGACGAAACGGTCCGGGAGGAACATCCCGCACGAGGGGCACCAGAGCTGCGCGACCTTTTCGTGGAGGAGCGCGCCGCCGGCTTCGAGCTTGGCGTAGATGTCCTCGCAGAACGCCTTGTTCTCCGGCGAATTCGTCGTGTAGTAGTTGTCGAACGACATCTGGAAGTCGGCGAAGTCGCGAACGTGGCGCCCGCGCATCTCGGCGACGAGCTCCTCCGGCGTGCGGCCCTCCTTGCGGGCGCGGATCATGATCGGCGTGCCGTGCGTGTCGTCGGCGCAGACGTAGCACACGTCGTTTCCGCGCATGCGCTGGAAACGGACCCAGAAATCGGTCTGGAGATACTCCACGAGGTGCCCGATGTGGATGTCGCCGTTGGCGTACGGAAGGGCGGATGTGACTACGATGCGACGCTTTTCCATTGAACAATCTCCGTGTCGGGACGCCCGGCCCGTTCGCCGGCGCGTCGAAAACGCCTTCCAGTCTACCAGACGCCCCGGCCCAAGTCAAAATCGCCCGCGGATTTCTGCTAGAATCGGCGCCATGCAAACGAACCGCGGCCCGCGCCGCTTCGACTACCGCCGCGCGCGGAAGCCGGCGCCGCCGCGCCGGAAAGGAACGAAAACCATGAAACAGACCTACGCCCCCGTTGGCATCTTTTTCGCGATGCTGCTCGCCACGATGTCCCTCAAGGGATGCTACACGGTCGACGCCGGCGTCGTCGGAGTGAAGACCCAGTGGGGCAAGATCGTCGGCGGCCCCGTGCAGCCCGGACTCACGTGGGTGAACCCCGTCGGCGGCGATCTCGTCAAGTACGACTGCCGCGAGCAGCGCCTGGACCTCCAGATGGACACCTACACCAAGGACGTGCAGACGGCCACGATGAACATCACGGTGACGTATTCGATCGACCGCTCGAAAGTGGCGGAGCTCCACAGCGAGTACGGGCGCGCCTACTCCGAACGGATCATCACCCCGACCGTCGTCGGCATCACGAAGGACGTGATCGGCCAGTGGGAGGCGGACAAGCTCATCAACGGCCGGGAGCAGGCGACGAAGGAAATCCGGGAGCAGGTCTCGGGGCGCCTCGCCGAAACCCCGGTCCGGCTCGGCATGGTCGTCATCTCGAACATCGACTACTCCGACGTCTTCGAAAAGGCGATCGAAGCCAAGCAAGTCGCCATGCAGCGCGCGATCGAGGCGCAGAACCGCACGCGGCAGATCGAGGAGGAGGCCCGGCAGAAGGTCATCAGCGCCAAGGCCGAGGCCGAGTCGATGCAGATCCGCGGCGACGCCCTCAAGGCGAACCCCGCGCTCGTCCCGCTCGAAGCCGTCCAGAAATGGGACGGCAAGGCGCCCTCGACGCTTGTCGTGGGCGGCGACGCCTCCGCCCTCCTCCAGTCGAAGTAGCCAGGGACCGGACGAGCCGGGGAGGGCGCGCCGCCCCTTGGCGCACCCGTCCCGAGGTGCGCCATTACATTCTGCAACTTTCGCTCTCTTCGCCGCGTCACGCAGCGCTTGCCCCGCCGCGCCGGTTGCGTTAGAATTCCCCGCAAGCACGAACCCACCATATGGAGCGACCCTCCACAATGTAACCCCAACCCACAACTGAACCACATTTTGCGCTCTGCGCAACGCGAGAAAACCAATGCCAAGCGTATTTACAATCGAAGGATTCCGTTTTTTCTTCTACAGCAACGACCACGCTCCCGTTCACGTCCATGTCCAACATGGCGGCGGCGAAGCCGTATTCGAGATTTCAGGAGGTGTGGTCTCGCTACGGGAATCCGTTGGGGTGAAGGTGTCGGAACTCAAACGCGCGGAAGAGATAGCGGTCGAGCACATGGCCGAAATTGAAAGGAAATGGCATGAACGATTCGGTTGAAAACACGCCCGTTGCAACGTATGCGAACGGTTTTGTGGAGGTCTCGTTCGGAAACGGGTCTTCCATTAGGTTCCCCGTTTCCGGCAACCGTCTTCTTGAGAAAGGAACCGACGAACAGCTTTCCCGCATGGAGATATCCCCGTTCGGAATTCACTGGCCGGATCTGGACGAGGATTTGTCTTTCGCGGGGCTGGCTCGGGGCGACTACGGTCAATATGCCGGTTCCCGCTGATTCGCCGCGCCGGTTGCGTTAGAATTCCCCGCAACACGAACCCACCATACGGAGCAACCCTCCACAATGTAACCCCAACCCACAACTGAACCCTTAGCGAATCTGCTAAACGACGTCGCCTCGGAAAACCTAGCACACTTTCCCTCGTCGTACTTCTGACAAGGCCGAAGCATGCCTTGTGCAATTCCATCAGCAGGACGCGCCCCAACGGGCGCGTTCTCGACCATGTGAATTGCACGGGCCTGTGCTAGGACCTCCGAGGCGAACATGGAACCGGGAACGCGCTCTTTTTGTAGCCGCCGGTCTTCCGTGCCGCCGCGATGCAGCCGCATCGCGACGGGACCGAGGAAGACGACATGGCGAACAAGAATCTGAACGAGGCGGGCGCCGCGAAGCGCGACGAGTTCTACACGCAACTGACCGATATCGAGAACGAGCTGCGCCACTACCGGGAGCACTTCCGCGGGAAGACGGTCCTCTGCAACTGCGACGATCCGCGCGTCTCCAACTTCTTCCACTACTTCGCCTACCAGTTCGAGGCGCTGGGGCTGAAGCGGCTCATCACGACGTGCTACAAGAACCAGACGCCGGACCTCTTTTCGCAGCACGACTGCGAGCG
>CAMNCG010000179.1 GCA_946534105.1 uncultured Verrucomicrobiota bacterium | reverse complement strand
GGAACGCCCCGCGAGGCGTTTCGGCGCGCCCGCGAAAAAAATGGGGAATGTCCAGCAGGCCCACTGGATTGCCTCTCTTCCGCGCCTCTGCTAGAATCCGGCGCATGAAAGCGAACCACCATTTCTTCCGTTTCGTTGCGGCGGTTGCCGCGGCGGGTCTTTTGCTCGCGGGATGCGCGGCGCCGCGCGGCGGGATCCCGGCGGACGCGCGGTCCGGCGCCGCCGCGTTGTCGCTCTGGACCGACGAGGCGCCCGCGCGCGCGGCGCTGGTCTCCTACGTCGAGGCGGTCACGGACCCGGACGGGCCGGACTTCATTCCGCCGGAGGGCCGCGTGGCGGTGTTCGACCTCGACGGCACGCTCTTCTGCGAGACCGACCCGAACTACTTCGACTACATGCTGCTCGTCCACCGCGTGGCGGAGGATCCGGACTACCGGGAGAAGGCCGGCGAGGCCGAGCGGGAGACGGTCCGGAAGATCCTCGAGATGAACGAGACCGGCGTCGCAGCAAGGGCCTCGAGACGGACCACGGCAGGGCCGTCGCCTCCGCGTTCGCCGGCTTCACGCCCGACGCATTCGACCGCTACGTCCGGGACTTCAAGCGGACGCCGATGCCGAGCTACCCGGGCATGGCGCGGGGGGACGCCTTCTACCGCCCGATGCTCCAGGTCGTCGACTATCTGCGCGCCAACGGCTTCGCCGTCTGGGTCGTGAGCGGCACGGACCGGTTCATCGTGCGCGGCCTCGTGGCGGGGTCCCCGCTCGCGGTGCCGCCCGACCGGATCATCGGCTCCGACGAAACCGTCGTCGCGGCGGGCCAGGGCGCGGCGGACGGCCTCGGCTACCAGCTTTCCGCCGGCGAGCCGGTCGTCCTCGGCGGGCGGTTCGTCGTCAAGAACCTCAAGATGAACAAGGTCTCCGCCATCGTGCGCGAGATCGGGATCCGCCCCGTCCTCGCCTTCGGCAACAGCACCGGCGACTCGAGCATGGCGACCTGGGTGACGGACGGCAACCCGCGCCGCGCCCTCGCCTTCATGCTCTGCTGCGACGACGTTGTCCGCGAAAACGGCAACCCCGAGAAGGCCGCGCGGATGCGCGCGCTCTGCGAGAAGAACGGCTGGATCCCGGTCTCCATGCGGGACGACTGGAAGACGATCTACGGCGACCGGCCGTAGGCCGCGCGCTCCCCGCCGCAGGGGCTAGCCGGGATCAGTCGACGCGCTTGGTGGACGGGGGCTCGTTGCCGTCGAGGGAGACGAGTCGGTAGGACTTGGTGCCGTAGCCGAGCGCTTCGGCGTGGTCGAGGATGTGGGGGCCGAGCTGCTTCTCCATGCGGGCGCGGAGCGAGGCGCTCGTCTTGGGATCGGAGGCGTAGACGAGGTCGACGCACGCCCGGTCGAGCGCGACGGGATCGAGAGAGGCGAGGATGCCCACGTCGGCCATTTCGGGCTTGGCGGGGTGTCCGTTGCAGTCGCAGTCGATGGAGATGTTGTTCATCACGCTGATGTAGACGGCGCGGTCGCCCATGTAGTCCACGACGGCGCCGGCCGCCTCGGCCATCGACTCGATGAACTCGACCTGCGGCGTCTCGGCGATCTTCGGCCACATCTGCGCGTTGTCGTCCGTGCGGCCGGCGGTGTGGATGCGCGTCTTTCCGACGGTCGAGGCGCACCCGATGGAGAGGTTCTTGAGCGCGCCGCCGAAGCCGCCCATCTGGTGACCCTTGAAGTGGTTCAGGATCACGAAGCCGGTGTAGTTCGTGAGCGCGGCGCCGACGCGGTCGCTCTTGAGGTGGACGGAGCCGGCGGGCGTCGGCAGCTCCGTCTCCGCGAACTCGTCCATGATGACGACCTTGGCGATGTCGTTGAACCCGTGGTCGGCGATGGTCTGGCGGTGCTTGGGCGTCTCCTGCCGGGAGCCGCCGTAGGCGGTGTTGCACTCGACGATGTCGCCCTGGAGCGCCTGCACGAGCGAACCGATGAGCGCCGGCTTGAGGTAGTGGTTGTTGCCGGCCTCGCCGGTAGATATCTTGACGGCGACCTTCCTCCCTTCGAGCGGGCGGCCGAGCGCCTTGTAGGCGTTCACGAGCCCTTCGGGCGAGATGTCGTGGGTGAAGTAGACGACGGCGGGGGTCTGGGATTCCGGCATGGCGGTTTTCTCCGTGGAGGGGTTCTGGGCGAGCGCGCACGCGCTTGCGAGCGCGGCGGCGGCGAGGAGCGTGGAGGGGTGTTTCATGGTCAGTGCGTGGCTTTGAGGTATTGGAGTTCTCCGTAGTGGTAGCTGGCCGTGCAGCCGCCGTCGATGAGGAAGTCGGCGCCGGTGATCCAGCGTCCGCGCGAGGACATCAGGAACTCGGCCAGGTCACCCACCTCGTCCGGCGTCCCGGCTCGGCGGGCGGGCATTCCGGCGATCATGCGGCGGTAGCCGTCGCCGCGCGGGCCGCGCAGCTCGTCGTTGGCGAGCGGCGTGATGATGATGCCGGGGGAGATTGAGTTGACGGTCGCGCCGCGCCTGGCCCACTTCGGCGCTTCGCCCATGACGCGCAGGACGTTGCAGCGCTTGGAATACTGGTAGGCCTTGAGCGTGTCCGTGATGGAGGCGAGGAAGGGCAGCGCAAGCAGCTCCTCCGTCGGCGCGGTGGCGAGGGCGGCGTTCTGCTCCTCCGGGAGCGCCGGGAGGCGGTGCCCGGACTGCGACGAGATGACGACGCCGCTGCCCCCTTCGGCGATCACCTTGCCGAACTCCTCCAGCAACACCGAGGTACCGTAGAGATCGACCTTGAGGATCGTCTCGACGGGCGCCTGCGAAGGCGAGACGCCGGCGGCGTTGATCACGTTCGCGATCAGCCCGAAGGACCGGGCGTGGTCGATGAGCGCGAGGAGCGAGTCGCGGGAGGAGAGGTCGGCGGCGACCGCCGAGGTCTCGAATCCCGCGTCCTCGAGCAGTTTCGCAGCGGTCTCGGCGGCTTCAAGGCGCAGGTCCGCGAGGACGACGTGCCGGCCGGCGCCGACGCGCCTCGCGATGGCCTGGCCGATGGAGCCGGAGCCGACGAGGACGACAACTGATTTCTGCATGGCGGTCGCCCCTACGCCAGCGCCGGGACGCTCGTCCACTCGAAGTGCTGTTCGCGCTCGGCGATCCACCAGCGGCCGTCGATCTTGACGTATTTGTCGTAGTAGCGGACGGCGTGGACGGCGAGGACGTCCTTGCCGTCCTTCTCGGTGACGAGCGAGGCGAGGGCGTAGCAGGTGCCGGTGGCGTGGGCGTCGTCGGTGAAATCGACGTTCTGCTGTCCGTTCATGTGGAACGAGACTTTCGCGGCGCCGAATGCCTTGTATTGCCGGATCATGTCCTGCACGTCGCGGGCCTGCATGCCGAGCTTGCCGCCGAAGTAGACGTCGAGCCTGACGTCGGGGCGGAAGATGTCGACGTAGCAGTCCTGGTTGTTTTTGTCGCTCTCGGTCGCGTATTTGTCGACGAGGGCCTTGAGTTCCATGCGGTCTTCGATGTGGTCCATTGCGGTGTCTCCTTGTGGTGGGTGTTGTGAGTCAAGTTTGTTTCGGGCTAGCGGTATTCTGCGTGTCAATCGCCTCCGGCGAGGCCGCGGTCGCGAAGCCAGTCCTCGACGAGGGCGGCGAGGGCGTTGCTGTTGCGCTCCTGGAAGAGGAAGTGCGAGTTGCCGCGGATGCCGAGGTCGGGCAGGTGCACGACCGTGGCGTCGCCGCCGTCGGCGCGGTAGCGCTCCGCGAAGTCGCGGCACTGCGCCAGGACCGAGCGCCAGAACCCCGTGGAGCGGACGTCCTCCGGGCCGTTCTCGATGTTGTCGCCGAAGAGGAAGAGCATCGGGACCTTCGCGTCGAGGAACTTCCGGTAGCGGTCGCTCCCGGGCTCCGGGGCGAAGCCCGGCTCGACGGCGACGATGGCGGCGACGTCCTCCGCCGGGGTGGCCCAGCCGACGCGGCCGCCCTGGGAGTGAGTGACGTAGACGGCCTTGCGGCCCGTCATCCGCCGCGCGTCGGCGAGGACCGCGCCGAGCGCCGTGCCGAAGAGCGCCTCATCATAGTTGCCGGTGTTCGGCGTCATCTGGCAGAAGAACTGCTCCAGCGCCTCCGCACCCTCCGGGAACTGCGAGCCCTCGTAGCGGTCCGGCGCGACGCGGCCGATCCGGAAGTGCGTGTACCAGGCCTGCTCGCCGGCCTTGAAGCGGCCGTCCGCGACGTCGCCGGGATCGGTCACGACCCGCTCCGTCGCGCCGGCGGCGCCGCGCCGCGGCTGGTCCACGAGGAAGACCGGATGCCCGGCCCGGAGGAAGAAGTCCGCCCAGCCGGGGCGGCCGTCGGGCGTGGACTGCCAGCCCGTGCGGGTCTGGCCGTAGCCGTGCAGGAAGACGACCGGCGCGCCGGCGGCGTCCGCCGGGATCTGGAAGAACGTGTTGGCGTGGTCCACGTGCGCCGTCGTGCCCCTGCGCTCCGGGTCGAGCCAGTTCACGGTCGGGTCGTAGTCGCCGGGAACCGGGTCCGTGACGCGGCCGCCGGACGAGAACACGCCCTGCCGCGCGATGGCGAGCGGTTCGGCGGCGGGCGCGGCGACGGACGCGGGCTCGGCGGGCGCGGGATCGGCGGGTTCGGCGGCGGGCGTCGCGGCGGGAGGAGCGGCGAGCTTCGGCGTCTGCACGACGCGGAAGCCGACGGTGTTGTAGTGCCCGTCCGGGCGGCGGCCCTCGCCCTGGAAGTCCGTGAGGCACGACCGGCGGTTGGCATACCACGAGCCACCCTTGATGGCGTTCACCTTCTGTCCGCGCTCGGCACCGTTCTCGGCGACAACCTCGGTCGATGTCCACTCCCAGCAGTTGCCCCACATGTCGAGCGCGCCGCAGGCGGTCTTCGTCTGCGGATAGGCGTCCACGGGCGTCGTTCCGCCGCCCGCGTCCGAAATCTCCTTGAAGAGGTCCGTGTAGATGAAGCCGGTGAAATTGGCGTGGTCCACCCAGCCGCGGACGCCGCCGCCGGGCGTGAGCGAAATCACGTCCGAGAGCTTGTCCTTCTCTCCCTTGCGTACGGACTTCGGGTGGACGTATTCGATAAGGCGGCCGGGATTCTCCGCGAGCAGGCGCCGCGCAATGACGGCGTTGGAATTGAACTCCGCGTCGCGCGGCGTCGGGCCGGCAGCGGTCTCCCACTCGGCCGCCGTCGGCAGACGGTACGAATGCGCCGGATCCTTCGCGCCGAGCCACGCGCAGTAGGCCTCGGCGTCGCGAAGCGAAACCCACAGGACGGGATGCTTATCCTTGCCTGCTGGGAACGCGCCGTCCTGCCAGTAGCGCGGCGGCTGGTGGCCTGTCTTCTTGACGAATTTCGCGTAGTCGGCGTTGGTCACGGGAAACCGCGCGATGCGTGCGGAATTCGACGCCTCGCCGAACGGAAGAAAGGCCGCTTCCAAGTTTCCGGTGTCATGAATTGCGGGGTCGGCCCTCCTTTGCGAGAACAGCCATTCCAGGCGCTTGGCGGTGAAAGCCTCGCTGCACGCCCTGGGATGGTCGCAACCATCCAGGGTGTCGAATTCGACAGTACCGCCGCTTTTCTTGATTTCCGCAACAAACCGCTTCAAGTCGTCGGCGGTGTGTTCCCGCGAGCCGACCGTCACGAACAGAGGCGTGTCCGCGAAATGCTCCGGTGAAACGTCTTTCGCCATGCCGGATGCGATGAACGCCGCGGCGAAGAGTTTCGGATTCTCCTTGACAACAACCCATGAGCCCCATGACCCCATGGACACGCTGCAAAGGTAAATCCGGTTGGTGTCGATGTCCTTTTCCGCTGCGTACTTCCTGATCAAACCGACCACCTTCTCCTTGCACCCCGGCGTTCTCCGGTTGGGAACCCATTCATGGTCGGCGGGACACTGTGGAACGAGAAAATAGGCCGGAATGTTGCTTTTCAGGATGTAATCCTTGATGGCCGCTACCGCCGGAAGCCGAATCTGCGCCAGGTTGTCTTCGCCCCTTGCGTGACCGCCGTGCAGGAAGACAACCAAGGCCGGTTTCTCCACACCGGCGGTGTTGTTGGCCAGCTGCTGGTACGGGAGCCCGTCATATTCCATCGGCGAAAACTGTTTGGCTTTTGCTTCGCGCTGGGGCGTGTCCTGAGCGGATGAGGTGGCGGCGATGACACTGAGAAGGACGACGGACAGAATCGTGCGGCTTATTTGCATGGCGGGTTCTCTTCGAAGGGTTGCGGCGCGGCTGCTGTACACTCTCAAAACGAACGAGGAGGGGGCTGTATTGTGTGCTTGTAGCAAGGGCTCGTGGTGAGGTCCGTACACCGCCACGCGGCGGTGAGGCGCCGCACAATAATCGTGCAGCGCCGTTCGTTATAGAAAAGAGAGGCGGACGATCCGCCGCAACCGGGAGAACCGACATGAAAACCAGCCGCAACGCCCTAGCCGCTGTCCTGTTCGCCGCCTGCGCCGCCGCCGCCGATGCGGGCAAGGGCGGTGTCGAGGGGGAGAGGGCGGTGTCGGTCATGGCCGATTGTTCCTTCCGGGGTTGGGGGGCGGGGTTGGCGAGGCCGTCCTCGACGGTGGCACCGGGGAGGGCTTTCTTGATCGCCGTGTCCAACACATCGCCGCTGATTTCATTTTCCGTCATTTGTCAATCCTTGTGATGTTCCTCACACAGAGGCGCGGAGGCGCAGAGTTTGGAGAAGTTTCCACCAGAACATCATGCAACGCCATTCATTGAAAAATCTCCGTGCCTCTGTGCCTCTGTGTGAGCTGTCCACTATTTGCCGAGCCAGCGGTCGACGGCGGACTGGGCGGCGGGGCGGTCGTTCTGGGCGGTCTGGCCCTGGATGGCGAGGCCGTCCGTGACGGTCGCGGCGGGGAGCGCCTTCCGGATCGCGCGAACGGAGCCGCCGAGGCCGCTGCCCTCGTGCGTGCAGAACGGCTTCACGGTCTTGCCGGCCCAGTCGTGTTTCTCGAAGAACGTGAAGACGCACATCGGGGGGACGCCCCACCAGATCGGATAGCCGACGTAGATTGTGTCGTACTGGTCGAAGTTCGCCACGTCGCCGACGATGGCCGGGCGGGCGTCCTCGCGCAGCTCCTTCTTCGCCTCCTCGATGCAGACGTCGTAGGACGCGGCGTATGCCTTCTCGGTCTTGATCTCGAAGAGATCGGCGCCGGTCTTCGCGGCGATCATCTTCGCGACGATGGCGGTGTTGCCCTCGGCGATGTTGCCGACGGCGTAGTTCTCCCCTGTGCGGGAGTAGTAGACGACGAGCGTCCTGTTGGTGGCGGGCATGGCTGCGGTTTCCGTTTGATTGGTGGTGGATGCGTCCTGCGCGCAGCCGCAGAGCGGCAGCGCGGCGAGGGCGGTGAGCAGTGTGGTGCGTTTCATGGCGCCGATTCTAGCCGATCGCGCCGCCCCGCGTCCAATCGAAAGTTTGCATGAATCCATGCGTGTCGGTTATGGACATTTTCGCCCGGTCGGTGTAGAATCCGGGCCATGATCGAAACCTACCTCTTGCGCGACCTGGCGGAAATCGACCGGTGCGGCTCCTTCACGGCGGCGGCGAAGGCGCTCTTCGTCTCGCAGCCGGCGCTGAGCCGCGCCATGCAGAAGTTGGAGTCGCAGCTCGGCGTCGAGCTCTTCGAGCGCGGAAGCGCGCGGACCGCGCTCGGGCCGCTCGGACGACTCGCGGCGGAGCACGCGCGCGTCGTGCTCGCGGCGATGGACGGCTTCGAGGCCGCGGTGCGCGAGGCGGACCGGGCGCGCCGGGTGCTGCGCTACGGCTCCATCGCGCCCGCCCCGGTCTGGACGCTCGGCCCTGTCTTTGCGCAGACGATTCCGGGGCGCGAGGCGGAGGCCGACGTGCGGGAGTCGGAGGAAGAGCTGCTGGCGGCGCTAGGGGAGGGGAGAATCGAGGCGGCGGTCCTCCTGAGGACGCCGCCTGGACCGGACTGGCGCGGGCGGCCCTTCCTGCGCGAGCATCTCTGCGTGACGCTCCCGCCGGTGCACCGGCTC
>CAMNCG010000178.1 GCA_946534105.1 uncultured Verrucomicrobiota bacterium | reverse complement strand
TGGCGCGGAACCGGGCAAGGCGGGCGCGACGTCGGCGCCGACAACGTTTGGTCACACCCGCGCGCGAGGCCGAATTTTTTCCTTGCCCCGGATTTTTCCGTCTGGTATGATGGGGTCCGTTCTGGACCACTTTTTTTTCGAATCACCCGCCATGGCAAAAAAAGCAGAAACTTCGGGCAACTCCGCGCTGGACGCGGTGCTTTCGCAGATCCGCAAGGAATTCGGCGAGGGCGCGATCATGAAACTCGGCGAAGTCGAATCGCAGAAGGGCGTCAAGGTCATCTCGACCGGCTCCTTCGGCCTCGACCTCGCCCTCGGCGTCTGGGGCCTGCCCCGCGGACGCATCGTGGAGCTCTACGGACCGGAGTCCTCGGGCAAGACGACGCTCGCGCTGCACGTCATCGCCAACGCGCAGAAGGCGGGCGGCATGGCCGCGTTCATCGACGTGGAGCACGCGCTCGACCCGCAGTACGCCAAGCGGATCGGCGTCGATCTCGACAACCTCCTCGTCGCCCAGCCGACGACCGGCGAAGAGGCGCTCAACATCGCCGAATCGCTCGTCCGCTCCGGCGCGCTCGACGTCGTCGTGGTCGACTCCGTGGCGGCCCTCACGCCGAAAGCCGAGCTGGAAGGCCAGATGGGCGACGCGCACGTCGGCCAGCAGGCGCGCCTCATGTCGCAGGCGATGCGCAAGCTCACCGCGCTTCTCGACACCACCAAGACGCTCTGCATCTTCACGAACCAGATCCGCGAGAAGATCGGCATCATGTTCGGCAATCCGGAAACGACGCCGGGCGGCCGCGCGCTGAAGTTCTACGCGTCGGTCCGCCTCAACATCTCGCGCATCGGCGCCATCAAGGACGCCTCCGGCACGATGATCGGCAACCGCACGCGCGTGAAGGTGGTGAAGAACAAGGTCGCCCCGCCCTTCACCGAGGCGGAGTTCGACATCCTCTACGACCGCGGCATCTGGTGGGCCGGCTCGCTTCTCGAAGCCGGCATCAAGCAGGGCCTCATCCTCAAGCGCGGTTCGTGGCTGAGCTACGGCACCGACCAGATCGGCCAGGGCTCCCAGGCCGCCGCCCAGTTCCTCGAAGACCACAAGGACGTCGCGGACAAGCTCGTCGCGCAGATGAAGGGCGAAACCCCGCCGGCCGAGCCGGCGCCGGCCGCCGGCGACGCGGCCCCGGAGGCGTAATCCCACGTGAGCGACGAAGAGGAAACGCCCCGGCACGGACGGGACGGAACCGGCGGCGCCCCCGCCCCTTCCGGCCCCGCCGTGCCGCCCGGCCCGCCCCCCGACGAACCGCCCGGCCCGCCGCCCGACGAACCGCCAGGCCCTTCTCCCGACGAACCGTCAGGCCCGTCCCCCGACTCCGGGTCTCCGTCCGGCTCTCCGCGCCAGCACCGGTTTTTCGGCCCCGGGTTCGCGATTCTCGCCGCGATCACGCTGCTGGCCCTGTTCTGGACGCGCGACGGAGGCTCGAAAGTGGTCGAACTCAAGTGGCATCCGGAGTTCACGGACCTCGTGGATTTCGGATTCGTGCGCGACGTGGAAATCGTCCGCGGCGACGAAACGAGCGTCGGCAAGGGCGTCGTGGAGATTTCCGGCCCGGGCACCGCCCTAGTCGGCGAAGATGCCGTCGCCGCGCTCCGGAAGCGCTTTCCGGACAAGACGCCGTTCCGCGTCCGGATCGGCAACGCCGACGACGCGCAGCGCTTCCTCGAGTCGCATTCCGGCGTGTCGGTGTCGATCGGGCACGAAGACGGGCGCCTCGCGCTGTTCCTGCTGCAGTTCCTGCCGGTGATCCTCCTCATCGGCGGCTTCTACTGGATTTCGGTGAAGCAGATGCGCGGGGCCGGCGGGCCGTTCGGCTTCGGCAAGAGCCGCGTCCGGCAGGTCGGGCGCGGCGGCGACGCGTCGAAGACCACCTTCAAGGACGTCGCCGGGTGCGACGAAGCCAAGGAAGAAGTGGTCGAGGTCGTGGAATACCTCAAGGACCCGAAGAAGTTCGGCCGCCTCGGCGGCAAGATGCCGCACGGGCTTCTCATGGCCGGACCTCCGGGCACGGGCAAGACCCTTCTCGCGAAAGCGATCGCGGGCGAAGCCGGGGTGCCGTTCTTTTCGATCAGCGGCTCCGACTTCGTCGAAATGTTCGTCGGCGTCGGCGCCTCGCGCGTCCGCGACCTCTTCGAGCAGGCCAAGCGCAATTCGCCGTGCCTCGTCTTCATCGACGAAATCGACGCCGTCGGTCGGCGCCGCGGCGCCGGCATCGGCGGCGGCCACGACGAACGCGAGCAGACGCTGAACCAGCTGCTCGTGCAGATGGACGGCTTCGAGACGAACGCCGGCATCGTGGTCATCGCCGCGACGAACCGGCCCGACGTACTCGATCCGGCGCTTCTCCGCCCCGGCCGCTTCGACCGGCAGATCGTCGTGGACCTCCCGACGATGAACGGCCGCCTCGAAATCCTGAAGGTCCACGCCGCCAAGGTGAAGCTCGCCGAGGGGACGGACCTTTCGAAGATCGCGCGCGGCACGCCCGGCTGCTCCGGCGCCGATCTCGCGAACATCGTGAACGAAGCCGCGCTGCTCGCCTCGCGCGCCGAAAAGCCCGGCGTGGACGAAGACGACCTAGAGGCCGCGCGCGACAAGGTGCTCTGGGGCAAGGAACGTCGCAGCCACGCGCTCGACGAGGAGGAAAAGCGCCTCACGGCATACCACGAGGCCGGGCACGCCGTCTGCGCGATCCTCGACCCCGCGGCCGACCCCGTGCACAAGGTCACGGTCATTCCGCGCGGCCGCGCGCTCGGCATCACGGCATTCCTCCCGAAGAAGGACAAGTACCACTACTCCCGCGCGAACATCCGCGCCGACCTCGTCGTGGCGATGGGCGGGCGCACGGCCGAGGAACTGTTCCTTCCGGACGTCTCGACCGGCGCGAGCCAGGACCTCCGGCAGGCCACGCAGCTCGCGCACTCCTACGTCTGCGACTGGGGGCTCGACGGCGGGCTGGGACCGCGCACGTTCGGCAAAAACGAGGATCTCGTTTTCCTCGGCGCCGAAGTGAACCGCACGCGCGACTACAGCGAAAAGACCGCCGAGCGCATCGACGAGGCGGTGTCCCGGCTGCTCGAGGAGGCCCACGAACGCGCCCGCGAATCGCTTTCGACCCACCGCGAGGCGGTCGAAGCCCTCGTCGCGGCGCTTCTCGAAAAGGAAACCGTCGACGGCGACGAGGCGGAATTCATCGTCCGCAACGGCCGCCGCCGCGCCGACGGAGAATCCGTCCCCTCTTCCCCGACGCCGGAACCGCCCCCCCTTCCGGAGTCGCCGCCGGAAGCGCCCGCGGCCGCGGGGGATCAGAGTTCCAGCACGCCCGCCGGATAGACGGGATCGCGGACGACGCCGGGATCGAGACCGGCGCGTTCGAGCGCCTCGCGGGCCGCGCGGACTGCGAGGTGCGGGGCGTTGCATTCGGCGCTCACGTGGACCGGGAAGACGGCCTTGAGGCGGGGCGTCGCGACGGCTGCGAGGAGGTCCGCGGCGTCGGGGTTGGAAAGGTGGCCGCTGCGGCCGGCGATGCGCTGCTTGAGGGACCACGGACGCGACGACATGCGCAGCATTTCGGGGTCGTGGTTGAATTCGAGCGCGAGCGCGTCGCAGTCGCGGAGCGCATGTCGGACGTTGGCCGGGACGGAGCCGATGTCGGTCGCGAGACCAAAACGCACCGTGCCGTCGGTCACGACGTAGCCGACGGAGTCGGCCGCGTCGTGCGGCACCGAAAAGGGCTCGAAACGGAGCGCCCCGACGTCGAACGGTTCCCCCGGCGCGATGCTCGTCCACGGCCAGTCGCCGGCCGCGTCGCCGCAGCCGCGGCACACCGCCTCGATCGTGCCGTCCGTCGCGTAGAGCGGGATCCCGGAATACTTCTTTTCGAGCGTCGCGAGCGCCCGCACGTGGTCGTCGTGGTCGTGCGTGAGGCAGATGGCGTCGAGCGCGGCGGCATCCTCTCCGATCGAGGAAAGCGCCGAACGGATCGTGCGGCAACATGTGCCCGCGTCGAAGAGAATGCGTGTGCCGCCGCCCGAAACGAAGGTGAAATTGCCCGAACTGCCGCTCGCGAGAAGCGCGATCTTCATCTCCCCGCCCTCGGCACCGGAAGAAGCGTCCGCAGCGGGATGCTCGCGCCGCTCTGCGTCTGCACCCGGATTTGGTCGGCTTCGTACCCTTCGGGCACGACCAACGCTTTCACGGGACGGACGGAAATGGTACGGAGCGAGGGCGAGGGCGAGGGCGCTACAGGGACCGAAGGGACAGAAGGGACGGAAGGGACCGCCGGGGTGGGCGCTGGGGTAGACGCGGGCGCGGGCGCTACAGGGGCAGAAGGGACCGCTGGGGTAGGAGATGAGGGGGTGGAGGGACGGGGGGTGGAACGCTTCACGGGCGAAAGGATGCCGCGGGGAAGCGGAGGGGACGCGGGCGACGCAGCCGGGGCGGCGGGAGCCGCTTTTGCGGGCTCCGGCTCGGGGGCGGGAGCCGGGGCCGGCGCGGAGGCGCGGAGGCGCTCGGCGACGAGTTTTTCGACGAGATCCGCAAGATTTTCGGGCGTGGCGGAAGGCTGCGGTGCCGGCGCGGGCGCGGGCGCCGCGGCCGGGGCGGGCTGGGGCGCCGGGCCGCGCGAAACGAGTTCGAAAAGCCGGGCCTGCTGGGCTTCGTCGTGGGACATCACGTGGGTGAAAAACAGCGCGAAAAATCCCACGAAGGCGAGCATCAGCACCACGAGGGCGACGATGAACGCGGTCGAGAGCATCGTGATGCGCCGGCGCGAACGCTCGCGCTCCTGGTCGATGAACGTCTGGAACGCGCGCAGGACGGGAAAGGCGTCGTCGTTTTTGGGAAGCGCGACGGCGAAGAGGTTGTCGGCTTCGCCGGTCGGCTCGGACGCGCCGTCGGAAGGAATCGGACTGGAATCGTCGGTCATGGCTGGATCGCTGGAAGGGGTTTTGCGAGAAGATCGTAGTCGGTGTGGCCGACCACGCGGCAGCGCACGAAATCGCCGACCTTGGCGGTGGCGGGAAGGTCGCGCACGCGCGTCACGCCATCAATGTCGTCGGGCGCCTGGCGCGCGCAGCGGCCCGTCCACGCGCCGCCGCGGCGCGCGGGGGGTGTTTCGAGGAGAACCGTCTCCTCGGAGCCGACGAGATGGTCGAGGGTCTCCGCGACGATGCCGGCCTGCAGCTGCATGAGCCGGTCGCGGCGGCGACGCGCGGTGCGCTCCGGAACCTGCCCGGGCATCGACGCCGCCTTGGTGCCCTCTTCGGGCGAAAAGACGAACGCGCCGAGGTGGTCGAAGCGGGTCTCCGCGACGTAGGCGAGAAGCGCTTCGAAATCCTTCCGCGTTTCGCCGGGGAATCCGACGAGGCAGGTCGTGCGCAGGACGGCGCCGGGCACGCGTTCGCGGATGCGGCGCGCCATGTCCGGCACGAAGGCGACGGTGTCGCGCCGGTCCATCGCGCGCAGGACCGCGGGCGAGGCGTGCTGCACCGGGATGTCGAAGTACGGCACGACGTGGCGGCTCGCGGCGACGGTGTCGAGCAGCTCGTCCGTGCACCGCGCCGGATGGCCGTAGAGAAGCCGGATCCGGAACCGCCCCGGAAGGGCGTCGAGACGGCGCAGAAGCGAAGCGAGCGTGGTGCCGTCGCGGAAATCCATGCCGTAGCTCGTCACGTCCTGCGCGATGACATCGAGCTCCTTGATGCCGTTTCCGAGGAGGGCTTCGGCCTCCGCGACGAGCGCGTCCGCCGGGCGCGAGCGCAGGCGGCCGCGGATGCCGGGAATCGCGCAAAAGGCGCAGGCGTGGCGGCAGCCCTCGCCGATTTTGAGGTAGGCGTACGGCCCCGGCGTGAGCACGAACCACGGCTCCCGCGCGGTGAAGAGCTTCCGGGAGCGGCCGGGAGACACGGCGTCGAGCGCGGAGCCGGGGGCGTCAAGCGCGCGGCGGACGACGTCCGGCGCGGCGTCGAGATCGTCCACGCCGAGCACGGCGTCGACCTCGGGGCAGGCCTCGAAAACCGCGCCGCGGTAGCGCTGCGGCAGGCAGCCGGAGACGATCACGGCGCGGCACGGGCAGCGCGGATCGGCCTTGCGGGCGCACGCCTCTTCGATGGCGTCGAGGGCCTCTTGCCGGGCGCTTTCGATGAACGCGCAGGTGTTGACGAGAATTGCGTCCGCTTCGCCCTCCGGGACGCCGACGTCGAACCCCGCGCCCCGCAGCGCCGAAGCCACGACCTGCAGGTCGACGAGATTCTTCGGGCACCCGAGCGAAACGAGGGCGATCTTCCCTCCTCCCCTGGAACTCCCGCCGCCCTCCGCGACGCCGCGCGGAGACGCCTTCCTTTTTCCAACGCTTGCCATGCGTCCGAGTCTACCACACATCGCGCCCGCGCACGACACGGGGAAACACGAAACGTTTTCCGCCCGGCGGGGCGGAAAACGTTTCGTGCGGCCGGCGCGCGGAGGCGCGCTAGACGTAATCGACCACGCTCGCCCAGTGCGAGAGCAGGTCGAGGGTCTTCCGGTCCTTGGCCTGCGCCGATTCGGCGGCGGCGACGACCGGAAGCCACTTCTGCACGTCCGGGACCTTCGCGCCGAGCGCTTCGCAGGCGAGCGCGAGATACTTCTCCGCGGCGGCGACGTGGCCCGAGAGCCAGAAGAGCAGGTACGAGCGCGCGACGTCGGCGAGCGGGTCGCCGAGGCGCACGTGCGCCCAGTCGATGACGCGCCAGTCGCCCTTCGGCGTGATGATCACGTTGGAGGGGTTGAAGTCGCCGTGGCAGAGCGCGGTGCCGCGCGGGAGCCCCTGCAGGCGGACGTGCAGGTCGTAGCGCGTCTCGCGCGGAAGCGGGGAGGCGCTGATCTGGCGGTCGAGCTTGTCGGAGAGGTTGCCCATGCGGGCGGAGGTCTTCTTGAAGATCTCCGCCTGGATGGCGACAAACTGCGCGAGCAGCTTGTCGAGGCGGCGCTTGTCCGAGGCCATCGCGTCGGCGAGGGTCTTGCCCGCGACGAACTCGCGGCGGATGCACCAGTGCTCGCGGAGCTTGAGCACCTCGAGCACCTTCGGGACCGGCAGGCCGGTCTCGGCGGCGCGCGCCTCGTTCATCGCCTCGTTGAGGATGTCGCTGACCTTGTACTCCGGCCCGAAGATCTTCAGGACCGTGTCGCCGTCGCGCACGATGAGCTTGCCCTCGCGCTGGAGCAGCACTTCGTCGCCCGAAGCGGACGCCTTGGCGGGCTTGTCGGCATTGGAGCCTTTGGAGACCTTGGAGACGGTCTTTGCGGAAGAGGACTTTTTCATGACTTGGATTGAAGCGTTTGTTTTCGGCATGCCGGAGTCGGCGGCCGCAGGCCGCTAGACTTCGACGTGCTTCCCGTAGTAGGCGTTGAGATACATCTGCTTGATTTCGGCGACGAGCGGGTAGCGCGGGTTGGCTCCGGTGCACTGGTCGTCGAACGCCTGCTCGACCATGTCGTCGAGACGGGCGAGGAAGTCCTTTTCGTCGGGGACGTAGTCGCGGATCGTGGGCTTGATGCCGATGCGCGCCTGCAGCTCGCGGATGGCCTTGAGCAGGTTGAGGAACTTCTCTCCGCGGCTCTTGCCCTGGATGCCGAGCGCGTCGGCGATCTCGAGGTAGCGCTCGAGCGCGTGCGGGTGGTCGTACTGCGGGAAGGTGCCCATCTTGCGCGGGACGGAGGCGGCGTTGAAGCGCAGCACCTCCTCCATCATGAGCGCGTTGGCGATGCCGTGCGGGATGTGGTGGAAGGCGCCAAGCTTGTGCGCCATGGAGTGCATGACGCCGAGGAAGGCGTTCGCGAAGGCCATGCCGGCCATCGTGGCGGCGTTCGCCATCTTCTCGCGGGCGACGGGATCGGCCTTCTTCGCGACGGCAGCGTCGTAGCAGGCGGGCAGCCACTTGAAGATCGTCTGCAGCGCGCGGATTGCGAGGCCGTCGGTGTAGTCCGTGGCCATCATCGAGGCGTAGGCCTCGAGCGCGT
>CAMNCG010000177.1 GCA_946534105.1 uncultured Verrucomicrobiota bacterium | reverse complement strand
CCATGAAACACAAGAACACCCCGCATCTGCGGATCGTCCCTTTCGCGACGATGCTGACCGTCGTGGCAGCTCTTCATCTTCTCGCGGCGGACATTACGCCCAACCCGCATCAGGTGACGCGGATCGTTGATGCCGAGACCGACACGACCATCTCCGGCTTCGCCAACAACGGCCAGCTGCGCAAGCGCGGCGCCGGGACGCTCACCCTCGCGGCCCCAGGCCTCAACGGCTCCGGCGAGCTCGTTGTCGAGGAGGGCGCCGTTGTCCTCGACATGGACGCCGCCACGTCCGCCCCGACTCTCCCGTCCACGGTCACCGGCAACATTGCCCTCTGGCTAGACGCCACGCGGAACGTGGTCACCGACGGGAACGGCAACGTCGAAGACTGGTTCGACTGCCGCGAGACGAACCCGACGGCCTCCGGCACGCACAGCATGCCCTTCGCCTCCTCGCGCCACACATGGGTGCCGAACGCCTCCGGCGGCGCCCCGGCGCTTGTTGAAAACGACCAGGATCTCGGCGGAATGACCTACCTCGATTTCGGCCCGCGCAGCGACACGTTCGCCGGCGGCAAGTGGCTCTGCCTGACGAACACCGCTGGAAGCGCCGTCGGCCTCCAGGAAATGGTCGAGGCGTTCGTGGTATTCGCCAAGCACCCCGGCAACCCCGCATCCTATCGCGGCGTCGGCACCATTTTCTCCGGCTACTACAACGGGACCCGCTGCAGTCCCTGGTGGGCAGGCGCCACGGACAAGCTCTGGTTCTCGAACCAGAACACCCGAGCCGACAAGGGCGAAACGCGACTGGACCGCTCTTCCGTCTGGGGCGGGATCCTCCCCATCGACGACACGGAGTTCCACGTCCTGTCAACACGGGTTCCACTGCCCCAAAGTGATGCGTCAACGAAATGGAATCTCCTTGGCGGCGACCGCGACCTCGCCTCCGGCGGGATGAGAATCGCCGAAGTGATCGCCTTCCCCATCCGCATTTCCGAGTTCGACCGCATGCGGGTCGAAGACTACCTCTGGCGCAAGTGGTTCGGTTCTCGCCAGACATCCGTCGGCACCGTCGCCGTGAACGCGGGCGCCTCCGCCACCATCGACACCGACTCCGACGTCACCGGCGACCTGACGGGCGGCGGCGCCGTAGTGAAAACGGGCGCGGGCCGCCTCAGCGCCCCAGCGCTCGACTTCTCCGGTGCCATCGAGCTCCGCGAAGGCTCCGTCCGCACGGACGGTGCGGCTTTCACGGTTGCCTCGGCGGGACAGCGCTTCACCGCCAGCGCGGCATCCCTCGTCACCACGGCGGCCGCGGACGCCGGCGTCGTCGCCAAGGCAGGATACGGCGTCATGACGGTGGCGTCGCTTCCCGCGGCGGCGGAAACCCTTTCCGTCGAGCGCGGCACGCTCAGGCTTTCGCCGCCGGCACCAGAGGCCGTCCCGTCCGCCGCCGCCTTCCCCAACGCCGACTTCGAGGAGTTCGCCGCAAACGTCCCGGACTTCGTCAACATCGGCGGCGGTGCGGGCACCGCCACGCCCCAGACCGGCCACAGGTGGACATTCGACCGCACGGGCCGCTCCGCCAACAACGCCGTCTGCCTCGTCAAGAACAGCCAGGGAACCGGCACGTTTGCCATTGAGCCGCGCGACCACCTCGGCCTCGGCTACGATGGCGCCGTCTCGCTCCTCCTCTGCCAGGGCAAGGCGACGGGGACCTTCACCCTTCCGGCAAGCGGACTCTACAAGGCGTCGTTCCGCATCGCCGGCTACCGCACGCCCCGTTTCGACGCGCAGATTCTCATCGACGGCGTCCAGCGGGCGGAGTTCACCGCCATCACGTCCGTCTCCTTCACCCGCTACGAGGTGGCGCTGCCGTTCCTCTCCGCCGGCGAGCACACTTTCACGTTCTCCGATGTGCAGCCGTCGCAGACGAACCGCATTCTCTTCGACGATGTGAAAATCCTCCCCGTCGAGGCGCGCGACGCGGCCCCCGTCTCCGTGGCCATCGCCAACCCCTCCTTCGAATTGCCGTGGACCAATCTCGGCGACGCATACGACAATCTCACCTTCGCGCCCGCCGCCGCGAACTGCACGGGCTGGACGTTCAGCAACGCGGCATCCTCGAGCCCGTGGGCCGGACAGATGCTCCGCCGCCGCTGGTTCAACGGCATGCCGATCGACTCGAACGGCCTCTGCACGAACCCCGAGGAGATGCCGGACGGGTTCCTCTGCGCGCAGATTTGCGGCGCCTTCACCATTTCACAGGGCGTGGCCTTCCCCTCCGCCGGACGCTACCGCCTCCGCTTCCATCTCGCCAAGCGCTGCCTGACCTCGCCGCAGACCGTCACCGTGAGCGTCGGCGGCACGGTCGTGCGCAAGGTCATTGTCCGCCACGACGAGTTCCGCCGCTACGAGGCCGAGTTCGACGTGGCGGAAGCCGGAACCCTGACGCTCCAGTTCGCGGGCGAGAAGACTGCGGAAGGCGGCATTGTCCATACCGCAGGTTGCGCCCTGCTCGACGCGATTTCATGCGAGCGGATTTCCGACATCCCCTCCAACCTCGTCTCCAACGGGACGTTTGAAAACGGAGTGACTGGCTGGAGCACGGGCGGGAACGCGAAGCGCGTCTCCGCCGCCGTTGATGCCGACTGGGTGGGCATCATCCCGCGCGCGCCGCTCCAGGGCGCGGACGGCGTCGTGTTCACCACTACCTCCGACGGCGCGCTGCGGCAGGACATCGCATTCCCGGCCGCAGGGCGCTATGAACTCTCCTTCCGCTGCCAGACCTTCGACCGCTACCCGAATGTCCTCACAAGCGCCAACCGCTTCAGGGTCAAGATTGGCGACAACGTCCTTCTCACGCGCTCCGCGCTGGCGGACGGCGAGTCCGAACGCACGGTCACGCTGCCGTTCACGGTTTCCGAAGCCGGGACGCAGCAGTTGGAGTTCTATGCCGAGAACTGGATGGGCGATTCCGCCTCCTGCAAGGCAAACGTGCTGGTTGACGACGTGCGGATCGTCGCCGCGCCGGCCGCGGACCGCGCAGACCTCGCCTCGTTCATTCCGCCGGCGGTGACGATCTCCGTCACGGATACCGACCCCAACCTGCCAACCGCCCTCAACCTCGACTTCGACGGCATGGCAAAGGTCGCCGAGGTGCGCCACAACGGGAAGCGCGTCTACGGCGACATCTCGCACGAGACCTACTCCGACTGGGTGATGGGCCGCGGCCGCCTCTACGCCCCGCCGCCGGTGTTCGTCCTCACCGTTCGGTAGCGCCGATGAAGAAGGAATGCTGGCTGGCTCTCATGGCGACAATTGCTGTTGCGGCCGCCACGGTGGCGTCTGCGGCCGACGCGCCGCGGCAGGAGCCGTTTCCGCCTTACATCTCCAACCCCGCGCGGCAGCTCCCTCCTTCGCCGATCCCTCCCTACCGCCCCGTGGGCATGGAGACGGGCGTTCGCGGAAAGGCGACGGGATTCTTCCACGTCGAGGCCATCGACGGACTGGACTGGATGGTCGATCCGCTCGGCCGCGCGATCGTTCTCGCGGGCGTCGATTGGTGCACGTGGGTCGGGATGTATTGCGAGGAAATCCAATCCGCCCCATACGGGGAGGCGGTGAAGGAGAAGTTCGCGTCCGCCGTCGCATGGGCGAAGAACGCCGACGCCCGTCTCGCCTCCTGGGGATTCAACTTCGTCGCCGTCGGGTCCTGCCCCGAAATCAGGTATCGGAGCCTCGCCCACGCGAACGGCGCCGATCACCTCTACTTCTCCACGCGCCTCTGCGCCGGCGATGACCCTGACCGCTGGATTTCCCCCTACAAAAACGCCCCCGGCACAGCTTTCCCCAACGTCTTCCATCCGGGATTCGCGGAGGAGTGCGAAGAGCTGGCCCGGAAGCGCTGCTCCCCGCATGCGGACGACCCGTGGCTCGTCGGCTACTTTCTCGACAACGAACTGCGCTGGGGCGCCTCGGACGAGGCCCTCTTCGACACCGTCGCCGCCCTGCCGCCCGAACACAGCGCCAGAAAGGCGCTGGAGGAATTCGTTGCGGGGCGTGGCGACGATGCCGGAGCCCTTGCGGCGGTCAAGCGAGAATTCCTCGCCTTCGTCGCCGAACGCTACTACTCCACGCTCTGCGGCGCCATCCGCAAGGCAGATCCCAACCACCTCGTCCTCGGCAACCGCTTCGCCGGCCTCGTCCAGCCCGCCGCCGTCGTCGCGGCCTGCGGCCGCCACTGCGACGTCGTTTCGCTCAACGTCTATCCGCACATCGAGTTCGCCACCGGCCAGATCTACTCCAACCACCCGCTCCACGGCGGCGAGCCGCTGACCGACGCCTTCCGCGCCTTCCATGCCATCGCCGGGAAGCCGCTGCTGCTCACCGAGTGGAGCTTTCCGGCACTCGACGCAGGACTGCCCTGCACCCACGGCGCGGGCCAGCGCGTCCAGACGCAGTCCGACCGGGCCAAGGCGGCCGAAATCCTCCTGCGCACGATCTTCTCGCTTCCGTTCGTCGTCGGCCACGACTTCTTCATGTGGCAGGACGACCCGCCGCTGGGATTCAACAAGTTCTTCCGCGAGGACTGCAACTACGGGCTCGTCAACCTCAGGGACGAACCCTACGCGGAACTCGCCGAAACCTTCGCCCGCCTTCACCGCGACGCCGCGAAATGGCGGCTCGGGGAACGCGCGCAGAGTCTCCGTGAGACGGACGATCCGGAGAATTGACGGCTGCGGCCCGTGAACCATGACACCTTATCCGACGACCACCCTCGCGCCGACCCCGCTTTGGAAACGCGGGACGCTCGAGTTCGGCCCCAAGGTCCTCTTCCGCAAGGACGACGCCTTCCTTGACGGCCTTTTCGCCGAGCTCTTCCGATCCTACCGCCAGCTCCTGAAGCACTGCGAAGCCGTGTCGCTGCTCTTCTGGCTCGGAGACGGAACCGACATCCTCCAATACGACGGCAGCCCCGGCCAGCCGGTTTCGTGGGCGCGGTGGCAGGGGTTCGCGCACCCCGTCGGAGAACCCCGTCGGGAGCCCGTCCTCTACACGGACCATCCCGTTGCGCTCTGCGTCGCGGACATCCGGCGGATTGTCGCGGCCGCGCGCCGCGCCTGCGCCGGCGTCCTTGGCAAACCGCTCTCGTTCATTCTCCCGTTCGATCCCGGAAGCGAGTTCACGGAAGCCCCGTTCCGCTACGAACGCCACCCGGAAATCCTGCTCCGGAGCGAGAGCGGCGCGACCGTTCGCTGCATCGACGCCATCAGCCGGCTCCACGCCGATTCCGCGCGATTCGCGGGCTATCCCGGCGGCATTCCCGAAGGCACTCCCTTCGGCGAGTTCCTCGGGCGGCAGGCGCGCGCCTACTTCGCCGACGTGGGCGCCGACGCCCTCTGGTTCTCCAACTCGTTCGGCTTCGGCCGCAGCCCCTACGCCTCCGGCGGAACCGGGCAGTTCTTCGACGGAGACAAGTTCATGCCGGACGGCAACCGCGCCGTCCGCGACGAGATCGTCGCGTTCTGGGAGGCCTTCCGGCGCGAATGCCCCGACGTGCCCGTCCTTTGCCGGGGCACCGACTTCACCGTCGGCATGAACCTCGTCAACCACGCCTCCGCCTACCGCGCGCTCTACGACGGCAACCGATTCGGCATCGTCCCGCCGCCCAACACGCCCTGGCCCGCGCTCAACCGCAACCATGGACTCGCCCTTGCCGGGTTCCTCACGCAGAACGCGCCGTTTCCGGGCACGTCCCTACCGCTGCGCTTCTACGCCACCGACCAATGGTTCTGCAACAACCCGTGGTTGGACCGCTGGGACCGCTCGCCGCACGACATCTACCTCACCGCCTCGCTTTGCAAGTTCGCCCCCGACGGCGGTCTTTGCGCCTTCGACCGCGTACAGGTCATGGGCGTCGACGGCTCCTGGGGCGAGATGCCGTCGGAAATCGCCGACGAGGTGGTCCCGCACCTCAAGCGAGCCGCCGCCCTTCGCCCGGACGCCCCGCCGCCGCTTGTCTGGGTCTATCCCTTCGACGAAGCCGACGGGATGGTCTTCGGCGACCGCCCGACGCCCGACATTCCCTTCGGCGGCGATCTTTCGATCATCGGGGCCTTCCATCACGCCTTCCCGCTTTCCGGCATCGTGACGACCGCCAACCTTTCCGCAGCACTGCGGGCGGCGGCTCCTTCCCTTTCCGGAAGCATTCTTGTCACCCCCGCGCCGGTTCCCGGCAGCGAGGCCGAGGGGCTTCTTCTCCGACATCTCGCCGACGGGGGCTCCCTCCTTTGCTACGGGACGCTTCGGCACGCCTCCGCAGCGTGGCTCTCCGCACTCGGTCTCGCGACCGGCGCCGCGCCGCTCGACGGGGAGTTCACGGTCGTGGGCGACGTCGCCGGCGCCCCCTCTCGCCACTTTCTGCACGATGCCGTGATCGGTCAGGGCGGTCTGGTCGAAACCGCTGCAGGCGCGACCGTCCTCGCAGAGGCCATGGCCCCCTCCGGGCAGCGCCGCGTCCTCGCCGCCGTCAACGGCCGCGCCGCATGGACGCGCGGCGGCACGAGCGCCGACCGCAGCCGACTCCGCTTCCGCGAAGTGGCCTCCCGTGACGAAACGGCCTGCTTCGCCCCGGAGCGCCTGTTCGTCGTGGCGCTCGGAGCACTGGGCTGGCTCGTGAGGCAGGAGAGCGGTCTCGCGCCCGATCCGGTCGAGTTCCTTGTCGCTCGGAACCGTGGCGGATTCGTCTTTGCGGGCCACTCCTTCGATGACGACGCGGCGCTGCTGGTCCGAGCCCCCTGGGGAGCGCCGGTGCCTCTCGCGCGGCGCGTCCGGCTCGTGGACGCGCCCGCCGGGCCGGCGGGGACCGTCCGCCCGGCAACGGCTTCGCGCATCCCGGTTCGCGGATGGTTCCACGACGAGGTGCGCGTCTTCGTCCGCCAGCGCGACGGCGTCGTCGGATGCCGCTCCCAACCGGTCGTTGCGAAGGAGCTGCACCGCCGATGGCTTGTCGAGGGCCTCGAACGGGCGGACGTGCGCTTCTATGCCGACCCCTGTCGCCGCCCCGTCTTCTACCGTTCCGCGAGCAACGAATACGGGGATGCCCGCGAGCCGATCCGGCCCGAACTGGTCATCGACGGCACCGGCATGTGGTTCGAACTGTCCGACTATTCCGGCCCGCTCTCCATCGGCTGGTGACGCCTGCGGCGAGACGAACACGGCCTGGCGCCACCTCCACCTGTATGGCGACGGGAAGGAGCGGCGCTACTTCTTCGACCGCGCGGGCCGCCCGGTCGACGTCGAGGTCGGCGTCTTCAACGCGGGCACCGTCGCCGCCGTCAAGGCCGGCGGCGCGGACTTCTCGCTCCAGGTCTTCGCGCCCGGGACGGAGGGCGGCTTCTACCACGTCCACAAGGACCACGAGGAGCTCTACTTCTTCCTCTCCGGCGAAGGCGAATACCAGGTCGACGGCACGAACATCCCGGTGAAGGAGGGCAGCGTCGTCAACGCCGCCAACGACGCGCTGCTCGGCTGCTTCGCGCCGCTCCACGAGCAGTTTGTCATTGTTAGGTGCACCGTCGCGGAAAAAGCGACGCCGTTTTTCATGCGTCGCTCGTAGTTGGAATCCCCATTGTCTCCCCATCGTGCCAGACCGGGCCGAGGGACGTGCCGGCGGGGTAGGCGCCGGTGCGGAGGAATTCGAGCGCGGCGCGGGCGAGCGTTTCGCCCGCCGCGACGGGGTCGATCTCCATGCGCGAGAGTTCGCGCAGATGGAAGGGGCCGATGCCGCTCACGCCGAGCGCGGCGGCAAGTGTCGGCATGGTCGCTTTCCCCGTTCCATTCCGGACGGTGCGCGGCTAGACAGCCGCGCCTTTCAGGGCGGCGAGCGCCACCTGCACGGCACATGGCGCCTCCCTGCCTGTCCAGTCCCGCGCCTGCACCCACTCTTCGGCGGCGAAGATCCGCTGCGCGGCCTCTTCGTAGCCGATGCCGCCGAGTTCGGCGAGCAGCCGTATGCCGCGGTCGATCAGTTTCTTGTTGGAGATGCTGACCCAGCTC
>CAMNCG010000176.1 GCA_946534105.1 uncultured Verrucomicrobiota bacterium | reverse complement strand
GCTGGCGCTGGGGAATGGAAAGCGGCACGGGGCATCCCGGGTGGATCGGGATGTCGGTGCGGCCGGCGTGGCGGCAGATGGCGGAGGCCATTTCGCAACGCTTTTCGGGTTCGCCGCAGACCGTCGTGATGCCGAGAAGTTCGCACTGCGGCTCGCGCAGGAGGTAGGAGAGCGCGAGCGAATCGTCGATGTCGTTGCCGATGTCGGTGTCGAGGAGGAGTTTCATTTCGCGAGAATGCGGGATTGCGCGCCTGGGATTGTACCACGTCCCCTGCCGACGAAGCCGTTGTCGGCGGCGTCGGCTTTCCGGGCGTCGAGGTCGCGGAAGAGGCGGATGCCGTCGCGGATGCCGCCCCACAGGAACCACACGGTGGAGACGCTTCCGACGACGATCGGGACGACGAGGCCGGTGACGTAGTAGTACCGGCCCCACCACGCCTTGGGCCACGGGCTCGCCATGTTCCAGAGCAGCACGGCGAGGAAGGCCATGCCGAACTGGTACACGACGGCGTAGAGGAACACCGACCACGCGATCACCTTGTCGCCCGTCGTGTATTCTTCGTCGATGCCGACGAGGCGGGAGATGAGAGATGGCTTTCGGACTTGCGGGACTGACGGAACGGGCGCGCCTTTTTGACCGCCCGTCCCGCCTGTCCCGCCTGTCATTGCTTCGTCCGCCCACTTTCCCCGGTGCAGCAGCCGGTCGAGGTCGAAGAGGCCGCACCGGCCGGTCTTGAGTGCGATCCACGAGCCGAGGCAGTACGTCGCCACCGAGAGAACCATCGCGATGCCGTAGATTTCCGTGGAGTTCATGAAGAACTTCTCGCGGAAGAGCGCCATCGCCTGCTCGAAGGAGCTTTCGCCGGAGTTGAAGCCGAACGACCAATCGACCCAGGGATTGAGCGGCCGCGAGAGCCGCGCGAAGAGGCGGAACGTCCCTTCGGCGAGGCCGTGCGCGGAAAGGAGCGGCACGACGTGCGCGGACCACGAGCGCTGGAGCGCGAAGCCGGCGACCGAGAAGCCGCACCCGAAGATCACGGAGCACCAGGCGCCGACCTTGTTGCCGAAGCGCGTGTACAGGCCGAAGACCATGATCGTCCCGCCGCCGCCGAGCCACACCGCCGCCGTGATCTGCCAGAACATCACGATGTAGTCGAGCTGGCTGAAGAAGACGGCCATGACGAAGAAGAACGCCGCGACGCCGACGGAGGCCCAGCGCAGCATGGCGATGTGGGCGCGGCTGGAGGGCGGCCTGCGGAAGAACGGCAGCGCGACGTCCTGCACCCACGTCGAGGCGGCGTTGAAGATGCGCGAGTCGTCGGTCGAGACGAGGAGCATCAGCATGAGGAGCGCGAAGAGCGCCGCGACGCCGGGAGGGAGGATGCGCCGAAGCGTGGCGGGAAGGATCATCTGGCCGTAGAGCGTCCGGACCTTCTGCGCCTGGCGCGCGTTTTCGCCCTGGACGGCCGCGAGCGCGGGCGAGGGGTCGCGCCCGCCGGCCTCAACCGCCGCCGCCTCGGCGCGCAGCGCCTCGGGGACGTTCTCGTGGATCCTGCGCCGCGCGATGTCGATGTAGGGCGTGTCGTTGTTCCTGAGCTGCGAGAGGGGTTCCCGCAGAAGCGCCGGCTCCATGGCGTCGAGGTCCGCCGCGATCCGCGCCCGCACGTCCGGGCTTTCCACGGCGTCGAGCGCGACGTCGTTCACGAGCGCCACGCGCGTCCGGTGCGACGAGAACGCGCCGTGCGCGCCGGGCAGCAGAAAGGCGTCGTGGTTCATCACGGTGATGACGAGCAGCGCGGTGAGCGTGATCATCGTCGTGGAGAATCCGGCGCGCCAGGTCCCCAGCACCCCCGCCATCTTCTGCTCGTGGGGCGTGCGGCCGGAGTTCGACGTGTCGTTGCCGAACCACGAGGCGCGCTGGAGGATCGTCGCCATGACGTTGACGCCAAGCGCGAAGAGGTTGAAGTCGCGGAGGCGCGAGATGTCGAACGGGTCGAGGAAGCTTTCCCCCGCGACGCGGTTCATCATCACGGGCTCCATCGTCTCGCCCCACGCGAAGTTGAGGAAGATGTAGCCGGCGACGATGACGAAGATCGGATACGAGAGGATGCCCTGCGCGGTGTCGGTGATGAGCAGCGAGATGCGCCCCGCCGGCCAGATCGCGAGGATCGCGAGCGCGAGGCAGATCGCGACCACGAGGGCGAAGCAGGGCAGGTTCGCTCCGAAGACGCGGACGCGGTGCGGCAGGCCGAGGAAGTAGACGAAGAAGTTCGCGGCGATCGCCGGGCCGATCGAGTTCGTCGTCATTTCGGAGAGGTTGCGGAGCGTCGCGCAGAACACGCGCAGCGACCGGCTGTAGCGCATTTCGAGGAACTGCCCGAAGGAAAGCGCGCGCGACGCGCGCCACCGGTAGACGCAGTAGCCCGAGAGCGCCAGGAACATGCCGAGCGGGAGCGTGATCGCCCCCCAGAACGCCATCGCCGTGCCGGTCTTGTAGGTGGCCTCGCAGTTGGCGACGAGGACGATGACGCTCAGTTCCGCCGCGACGTCGCCGACCGAGATCACGTAGCGCCCCGCCACGCGCCCGGCGGCGAGGAAGTCCACCACGTCGCGCGCATACTTCCGCGCATGCACGGCGAGCGCCATGACCGCCGAGAACGGGACGAGGACGACCAGCCAGCCGAAGAGGCTCATTCCCCTGCCCTCCCCGCCTCCGGCGCGGCCGGTTCGTCCGCGAGGTCGCCGGCGAAGGCGGCCATGACGGGCGTCGGCCTGTTGTCTTCGCCGAAGGCGCCCTTGTCGTACATCGACGGCGTGCATTCGGGTTCCCAGTAGAAAATGCCCCTGCACGCGCCGCCCGTGTCCTCGCGGACGCGTTCGACGAACCGGGCCAGCGCGGCCGCCGTCCGTTTCTGCGGGACGCCCCCTTTCGGGCACGGCTCCACGCCGGTTTCGACGACCATGTAGGGCGTTCCCCACCGGGTGGCACCCCGGACGACGTTCGCGACGGCGGCGTCCACGAGACGCGCGTTCACTTCGTCGTACTTCGCCGCGTCGCCGCCGACGTCGGCATGCCACGATTCGCGCGGATAGACCGAGAGGCCCACGATGTCCCATTTCGCGCCGAATTTCCGCAGCGTGTCGAGGTTCTTCTCCGTGAAGTCGAAGCGCTCGCCCTCGGAGAGATGGACGATCACGGCGGCTTCGGGGAAGACCTCCTTCGCGGCGTCGGTTCCGGCGGCGAAGAGGCGTGCGTAGTTCTCCGGCTCGTAGGCGAGGTTCGCCATCGACTCCTCGACGTCCAGCGCCCAGCCGCGCCCGTCGGGAAGTTCGATCCACTTCGCGTGGCCGGCTTCGTCGCGCTTCGCCGTCCAGAGGAATCCGAAGGTGGTCTCGTTTCCGATCTGCACCCACTTCGGGCGGACGCCGGACTCCTTGAGCGCCCCCAGCACGTCCCTCACGTGTGACGCGATGTCGTCGCGGAGGCGTTCCGCGTCGTGCCCGCGCCATGCCTTCGGGATCGCCTGGTGCGCGGGGTCGGCCCAGAAGTCGCTGAAATGGAAATCGACCATGACGTCCAGACCCGCCGCGGCGGCGCGTTTCGCCTTGGCGAGGGTGTCGGCCTTGCCGTTCCAGCCGCCGTCGGGATCGACCCAGACGCGGAGGCGGATCGCGGAAACGCCGTAGTCCTTCATGAGCGAAAGGCAGTCGCGCGGCTCGCCGGCGGCGTCCTTGAAGACCGTTCCCTTCGACTCCATCTCCGTCATCCAGCTCGTGTCGGCGCCGTAGACGAACCCCTCCGGCTCCAGGTCGATCTCGCACCAGAGGATCGTCTTCGCGCCGGCGGTCGGGCCGACGCGCACGACGTTGTCCGCGCCGCCGTGGACCGCGTCTTCGGGGAAGTAGTATCGGCGGCACGTGTAGTCCACGCCGGGGTGGGTGATCCCCGTCGGGCGGATTTCCATCTTCGCGGCGTGGGAGCCGGTGGCGGAAACGCCGTTGAGGGTGACTTCGGGGGCGAACGGCCCCTCCTCCTTCACGCCGACGATGACGCTGGGCCGCCCGACGGGGCGCGCGCCGAGGCGGATGCGGAACTCGCGCGGGGCGTCGGTGGTCTTCGGGAGCTGGAAGCGCTCGTCCGCGCCGCACCACCAGGCGTCGGCCCGCCACGAGACGGGATACGCGCGACGCTGGCGCGGGAGGTCGCCGGGGAAGAGGCCGCGCCGGGCGACCTGCGCGAGCGCGTTCGTGAGATACGGGACGTTGAAGAGGTAGAGGCCGTCCGCGCCGTTGCCCCACTGCACGTCCGCGAAGCCGGCGTAGTATTTCGCCTCCATGTCGAGCCGGACGCCTCCCAGATGCGGCGGAGCGGCGGAAACGCCATGGTCGGTCCCGGCGAGGAGCGTCACCGCGTCCGCGCGGTCGCCGAACCACTCGCGCCACTCGGCGACGGGCAGGTCGTAGTCGGGCGTCTCCCAGTAGGGGCAGGCGCAGACCCAATCGACCCAGCCCTCGCGCACCCAGCGCCCGACGTCGCACCCCTTGGAGCGCGCGATTTCGGGCGTCGTCGCCACGCGGACGCCGAGGCGGATCGCGTGGCCGCGCTCGGCGGCCTTCGCGTCGGCGTAGTCGCGGACGCGCTTCACGAAGCGGTCGAGGTGCGGCGACGACTCCGCCGCGACAGCGCGCGGAAAGTAGTCGGCGAAGCGCATGAAGTCGAGTTCGTAGCCGTCGATGTCGTAGCGGTCGAGCTGCTCCTTCACGAGCGCGAAGGTGTAGTCCTGCACCTCGTCGCGGGCGAAGTTGAAGGTCGCGCGCGTCCAGTCGCCGCCGCGGTAGCCGGGCTCGCAGTGCAAGTCGTCGCGCTCGCGCCAGAACGTCGTGCTGCGGAACGGGTTCGGAGAGTCCGCGTTGTGGGCGTCGTTCATGCGCGGCGAAAGCCACGGCGAGATGCCGGACTTGCGGCACTCGTCGATCCACACCGCGTAGGGGTCGATGCTCTTGTCGAACAGGAGCTTCGCGTTCTTCGCCCACGTCGTGTAGCCGCCGTGGCCGTATCCGCCCGGCTCGGAGAGGCCGGTCCAGATCGGTTCCCAGACCTTGGAGCCGTAGCTCGGGCGCTGGCCCGATGGGCACATCAGGAAATGCGTCACCTTGCCGCCCGAGAGGCCGCGGACGTAGGCGCGCAGCGCCTCCTCGGTCATGAGCGAGGCGTCCTGCTTGAAGTAGTGGTCGTTGTCCTCGTTCACCGCGACGACGGGTTCCTTCGCCGCGGCGGCCAGCGCGGAGGCCGCCAAAACCGCGACGATTCCGCGCCCTTTCAATGTGCAGACGTTATTCATCGCAAGATCCCCTGCGCGGTGGTCGTGGCGTAGGGTCGGTTTCATTTCTTCGAATCGGATCGGGCGGCCCCTCGTCGCGACGGGCCGCCCGGAGGTTGCCCCCTATCGGACCACCATGATAAACACGTCGGGCTGGACGGTGCCCTTGACGACCGGCATGTTCGGACTCGTGGCCCAGTAGAAGGAGCCGTTTCCAAGCGGGACGCCCGCGGACGCACCGGTCTTCAGGTTGCGGGCGGCGTTGCCGGAACCGTCGTCGAGCGGCCAGTAGCCCAGCAGCTTGGGATCGTCCGGATCCGGCAGGGCCGTCATGTACTTGCGGATGTGTTCGGCGTCCATCGCCTTGCTCCAGAACCCGACGTTCTTCATCGCGCCGTAGAATCCGGCGTAGTTGTTTCCGGTCTGGTAGCCACCGAGTTGGAGTTCCGCATTGCAGAGGTTCAGCGCGAAGCCGTCGGCCTCCGCCGCCAGATCGCCGTTCGTGTAAATCCGGACGGTGCCGCCGCGCTTCACGAGCGCGACGTGCGTCCAGCGCCGGAGAGGCATGGCGCTTGTCGCCGTGATGGATTCGTTGGTCGCCCCTTTGAATCCGCCGCCCATCCAGAGGGACAAGTTGCCGTTGTTCTCCCCGAATGTGGCGCGCCCGTTCGCGTAGACCATCTTGCCGAAGAGATAGTTGATTCTGCCCGGAGTGGACGCCCCGACCAGATACCAGCCCATGAAGGTGAAGTTTTCCGGCGTCGCCGTGACCCCCGTGCTCACGGCGTTCGTCCAGTCGCCGATGTCGGACGCGACGTCGTGGTGTATGCCGAGATTGTAGAGCGCGGTCTGGTCGGCGGGAAGAGTGCCCGCGACGGGGAGCGGTCCGCCGTTCGCCGCGCTGCCCTGCGTCCAGACGATATAGTTCGCGTCGGCGCCGTAGAGCTTTCCGCCCCGCACCATTCCGTAGGAGGGCGTCGCCACGCCGGGGACGGCGTAGTTGCGGAGCGTGACGCCCAAGGTCGAAGCCGCCGCATCGCCGTCGGCGATGGGCCAGTAGCCCACGAGATCCGGCTCCGCGAGCGGGTTTTCGATGCGCCTCCCCATCCACTCCTTGATCTGCGCCCCGGTCCGCGCGCACTTCCAGGCGCGCGCCTCGGCGTAGTAGCCGGCGGAGTTGCCGTTGTAGTTGCTCTTCCAGGAGTTGCCGATCGCGATGCCGTCCGGGTTCTGCGGCATGAGGTGCGAAGCGTGGCCGGTCGTTTCGGAATCGAATTCGCCGTTGATGTAGAAGCGCCAGGTGTCGCCGTCGGCAACCCATGCGACATGGGTCCACTGCTTGAGCGGAAGTTCGGCGTTGGACGTCATGCTCGCCCCGTCATAGCCGCCCATCCACAGCCCGAGCTTGTGCGTCGAACCGTTCCGCGTCAGGTTCATGCGCCCCGCGTCGGCGTTGTATTGCTCCATGAGGTGCGAGTCGAGCGAATCGGAGAGCGGGCAGAACCAGAGCTCGAACGTACACGTTTTCCGGTAGTCGCCGCGCAGGCCGACGCCCGTGAAGACGCCCTGCTTGTGGTCGGAGCCGCTGGGGGTGGGCCAGAGGTAGGCCACGGTCGGATCGTCCGCCATGGCGAACGGGGAGGCGGCGAAAAGGGCCGCCGCGGTGATGCATGCGAGTTTCGTCTTCATGGTTTGTCCTTGTGTTGTCCGTGTTTCAGCGGGAAGGGGCCGCGTCCTCGAACCACTCCGGCCCGATGTCGCGCCCGAGGAGGTAGAACTTCATGTCGTTGAACCAGAGCGTGCAGCGCCCGTCGCGGACGGTGCAGCTCGTGTAGAAGCTGTTGCCGTAGCGGTCGCGCGGGGCGAAGAGCTTCGGCGCGGAAAACTCGATGGGCTGGTCCTCGGCGTCGGGGTTGAAGCGCCCGGCGATGAGGTAGAGCGGCCCGCGCTCCTGGTAGGCGTAGTCCTTCGAGAAGTCGAAGGCGTTGTGGATGAAGGCGAAATACGTGCCGCTCGCGGCGTCCTCGCCCTTCCAGTCGTAGATCGGGCACGGGGAGCGCGGGTGCAGGAACGGCGTGCCGCCGTCGCGGTCGCGCAGAACCTTCGGCGCGCTCCACGTGCGGCCGCCGTCGCGGCTCTGCGACCACACGGGGTGGCCGATCGACGAGCGCATGAGCGCGAAGAGGCGCCCGTCCGGAAGCTTCACGACGCTCGCCTCCTCCAGCGCCTCGTCCTCGTGCGCCGGCCGGAAGTGCGGCCCGCCGGCGATCTTCGTGACGTCGAGGGCGTCGCGGTTGCCGGAGAAGATCGACACGCGGATGTCCTCGACCTTCGGGTCGTCATCGATGTTCTCGTACTGCCAGAACTCGATCTTGCACATCCGCTTCGGGTCGTACGGCGCCTTGCCGTGCCGCGAGGTGGCGACGAAGAACTTGCCGCCCTCGCCGAGGCGCAGCGGGCGCTGCCACTGGATCCAGCCGCCAGGCTTCGTCGGGTCGGGGTCGTCGGCGTCCTGGCGCGGGAGCTTCACGTCGCGCGGGGCGCTCCACGTCTCGCCCTCGTCGTCGCTGTACACGCCGAAGAGCGCGCCGGCGAGGCCGCGGCCCGTCACCTGCTGGACCCAGAGGCAGTAGAGGCGGCCGCTCTTGGAGAGCATCGGCTGCTGCCAGCTCGCGATGGCGCGGGGCCGCGCGCGGTTCGGGGACCCGGCCACGATCACCGGCTCCGTCCAGTCGAGGCCGCCGTCGGGGCTCTTCG
>CAMNCG010000175.1 GCA_946534105.1 uncultured Verrucomicrobiota bacterium | reverse complement strand
GGCTTCCCGCCGTGCGCGAAGCTGATCGCGTTCTGGGTGCCGCCGAACGAGCTGGCCACGAAGATGAGCGTGTGGAACACGTCGCACTCCATCGGCGGCGGGCTGGTGGCGAAGGCGTGCGGCGTCATCATGGGGCTGGGCGTGATCGGCGCCGCCAACCAGGGCGTGGGAATGTGGAAATGGTGCTTCTGGAGCATGGCGATCCTCGGCCTGCTCGGGATCGTGGCGATGTGGTTCATGCTGCCCGGCACGCCGAAGGACGAGGGCCTGCCGGACCTGCCGGGCACGGAAACGGGAGGGCCGCGCTCCGGCGCGACCGAAAAGGCCGCGGACGCGCAGGGGCGCGAGACTCCCGCACACGTGCCTTCCATGGCGCGCATGGTGTTCCTCAATCCCGTCATCTGGATGCTGGGACTCTGCAACTTCGCGATCAACGCCGTCCGCGCCCTGGTGGCCGACTGGGGGCCGACGCTCCTGCAGGAGGCGAAGGGGCTCTCGTCGAGCGACGCCGGGACGGTGATCATGCTCTTCGAGTTCGCGGGCATCGCGGGCATGCTGTTCGCGGGATGGGCCACCGACCGGCTGTTCGGGGGGCGTGCCCCGCGCCTGTGCGTGTTCCTCATGGCGCTCACGGCGGGTATGCTGGCGGCGTTCTGGTTCCTTCCGGCGGGCGGTTTCACGGGGATCCTCGCGATGGCGGCGCTCTGCATGGCGGGCTTCTGCCTGTACGGCCCGCAGGCGCTCACCGGCGTGACCTGCACGAACTCCTCCACGAAGGTGTACGCCGGCACGTCGATCGGCTTCGCCTCGCTGTTCTCCTACATTGGCGTCTCGGTGAGCGGCAAGGTGTGCGGCACGCTCGCGCAGAACACGGGCGGCTGGCAGGTGCCGGTGCTCGCGATCGCGGGCGTGGCCGCGGTCGGCTTCGTGCTGTTCCTCTGCCTGTGGAACGTGCGCGCCAACAGCTACGAAAGCGAATGACGCGGACGCTCCCCCCTGGCGTCACTGTCTGACTGAAAAGGAAACGCACCATGAAAACACACGTCACGATCGCCGCGCTCCTCGTCTCGTGCGCGGCGTTCGCCGTTCCGCTCGAGGAGGGTTTCCGCAACCCGCCGAACTCCGCGAAGCCGCACACGTGGTACCACATGATGAACGGCAACGTCACGAAGGAAGGCGTCACGTGCGACTTCGAGGCGCTCGCGAAGGCGGGCATCGGCGGCGTGCAGATGTTCGACGCGGGATGCAACGTGCCGGCCGGTCCGCTCGCGTTCAACACGCCCGAATGGTTCGACCTGATCCGCCACGCGGCCTCGGAGGCGCGGCGGCTGGGGCTTGAGATCTGCATCCCCACCTGCTCGGGCTGGTCGTCCTCCGGCGGGCCGTGGGTCGCGCCGTCGAACGGCATGAAGAAGGTCGTGTTCTCCGAAACGTCCGTGAAGGGTCCGGCCGCGTTCAAGAGGAAACTGCCGCGCGAGGAGAGGGACAACGGGTTCTACGAGGACATCGCCGTCCTGGCGTTCCCCACGCCGCCGGCCGACCTCGCGGACATCCCCGGGGTGAAGATCGACCTCGTGGGCAAGACGGCGCTCCTTTCCGCGAAGGACCCGTTCACGGTCCAGGGGCTTTCCTACCGCCTCGACTACCCCGGCCTCTGGGGCGGCGCCGCCATGTTCAAGATCGAGATGTCGAAGGACGGCGAGACGTACCGGCAGATCGACAAGTACGTGATCCCCCTCGCGCAGTCCGGCGTGGCCGACCGCGGCCTCCGCTACCACCAGTTCGCGCGCCCCGTGACGGCGCGCGCGTTCCGCCTCTCGTTCCTCACGAGCCAGAAGGTCACGGTTGCCGAGGCGTGGCCGGAGCGGAAGCTCCGGATCTCCGACGCGAAGGGCAAGTCCTTCGACATCCGCAACTACGACGTCACCGTGCGGCGCGACTCCGCCCGGGGCGCGGCGGACCAGATCGTGCGCCCGGACGCGATCCTCGACCTCACGGACCGCCTCGCGCCCGACGGCACGCTCGCGTGGGACGTCCCCGCCGGCGACTGGACCATCCTGCGCGTCGGCCACGTGTGCAACGGACGCTGCAACCACCCGGCGTCCGCCAAGGGGAAGGGGCTGGAGGTCGACAAGCTCTGCCCCTCCGCGCTCGACTTCCACTTCAGCCAGTACGTCGCCCGCCTCTGCGACCATCTCGGCCCGCTCGCGGGCGCGGTCGAGAGCGGACTCAACAACATCCTCGTGGACAGCTACGAGGTGGGTTCGCAGAACTGGACGCAGGGCTTCGACAAGACGTTCGAGGCGCGCATGGGCTATCCGATCCGCCCGTGGCTCCCGGTCCTCACCGGGCGCGTCGTGGGGAGCGTGGACGAGAGCGAGCGCTTCCTCGAGGACTTCCGCCGCGTGATCGCCGACCTCTTCGCGGAGAGCTACGCGGGCCGCCTCGCCGCGCTCTGCCACGCGCGCGGGCTGAAGCTTTCGCTCGAGCCGTACGGGAACGCGCCGGCGGACAACCTCCAGTACGGGCAGGACGTGGACATCCCGATGGGCGAATACTGGTCGTTCGCCGGCAAGGGCGACCACGAGACGCAGACGTGCAACGCGCGCTTCCCGTCCTACCTCGCGCACGTCTGGGGGCGGCGCGTGGCGGCCACGGAGTCCTTCACGGCCGGCCCGAACGACGGCGGCCGCTGGCAGACAACCCCGTTCGCCATCAAGGCGCAGGGCGACCGCGTGTACGCGGAGGGCGTGAACCGCATCATCTACCACCGCTTCACGCACCAGCCCTGGCCCGGCAACCAGTACCTGCCCGGCATGACGATGGGCCGCTGGGGCATGCACCTCGACCGCACGCAGACGTGGTGGCCGCTCGCGGGCGACTGGTTCCGCTACCAGGCGCGCTGCCAGTGGATGCTCCAGGAGGGGACGTTCGTCGCTGACGTGCTCCACTTCTGCGGCGAGGGCGCGCCGAACCAGGGCGGCAACACGCACGAGAACCGCAAGGCGGACGCCGACTTCCGGCTGCCCGCAGGATACGCCTGGGACGTCTGCGCCACGAAGGCGCTCCATCTCCTGAAGGTCGTGGACGGGCGCGTGGTCGTGCCGGGCGGCGTGAGCTACGCGCTCCTTGCCCTGCCGGCGCAGGACACGATGAGCGAAAAGGCGCTCCGGACGGTCGAGCGCCTGATCGACGCCGGCGCGAAGGTCTGCTGCCCGACGAAGCCGAAGCGTTCGCCCGGCCTCGTCGGCTATCCGGCGGCCGACGGGCGCGTGCGCGCGCTGGCCGACCGGGTGTGGGCGAAAGGCGTGATGGACTGCAAGCCCGCCGAGGCGCTGAAGCGGCTCGGCGTCGCCCCCGACTTCTCCTCCACCGAGACCGATCCCCAGACCGGCGCCGTGTACATCCACCGCCGCGCCGCCGGCGCGGACTGGTATTTCGTGGCGCTCAACAATTCCGAGGCGAAGTCGTTCGAGGCGTCGTTCCGCGTCGCGGGCCGCCAGCCCGAGATCTGGGACGCGGAGAAGGGGACCGTCGCCGACGCGTCCACGTGGCGCGTGGAAAACGGGCGCACGGTCGTGCGGCTCGACTTCCCGCCCAGCGGCTCGGCGTTCGTCGTGTTCCGGAAAAAAGGAACGCCATCGGTCGGGCGCGAGGCCTCCATCGCGCCGCAGACGACCGGGGCCAACGACCTCGTCGCGCGGATTTCCGGCCCGTGGCGCGTCTCCTTCCCCGTGGACTGGTACACGGGCGGGACGGACGTCAAGACCGTCGACTGGACCGCGCTCGCCGACTGGTCCGCGAACGACGACCCCGACATCCGGTACTTCTCCGGCACGGCCACGTACGCGGCGCGCGTCACCTGTCCGCCCGCTCTCACGCGATGCGTCCTCGACCTCGGGGACGTGAAGAACTTCGCCGTCGTGACGGTGAACGGAAAGACGTTCCCCGTCCTGTGGCGTCCGCCCTACCGCGTGGACGTCACGGACGCGTTGGGCGGCGCGGCCGCTCTCGACATCGAGGTCAAGGTGACGAACCTCTGGCCGAACCGCCTCATCGGCGACGACGCCCTGCCGGCGGACTGCGAATGGAAGGGGGGCGTGCGCGGCGGCGTGAAGGAGATCGGCGTGAAGGAGATTCCGCAGTGGGTGAAGGACGGCAAGCGCTCCCCGACCGGCCGCCACACGTTCACCACGTGGCGGCACTGGGCGAAGGACGAGAAGCTTCTGCCGTCGGGCCTGCTCGGCCCCGTCGAACTTCGCTTGCATTGGTAGCGCACTTTATGCTATGATACATGCACGAAAAATGAGGAGGAAACTGCCATGACGACGAGACAGCGTGCGAATCGCGTTTCAAGGGCCGCCTGCGCGGCGCTGGCCATCGGCCTTTCGTTTTCGGCCTTTGCCGGAAAGACGTGGTACATCCAGCAGTGCAAGAAGGGCGACACGGCGCCCGTCGGCTGGAACTTTGTCCCGTTCTCGGGCAACGGCGACAACAGCACGCGCGAGCCCGCGCGCTACACCGATCTCGTCGACAGCGAAGGTAACAAGACGGACGTGGATCTCTTCGTGATCTACCCCGCGAACTACCGCTACGAATCGCCCGAGGAATTCACGGGCCCGGCCGCGGCATTCGAGGCGGGACGCGCGGCGGCCAACGCAAGCTACCGCATGGCCAGCACGGCCGATCCGTTGCTGGTCGCCGTCTACAACGATGGCAAAAGCAACGGGTCGGGCGGGCGCAAGTTCCGCTACCCGTGCCTCCGCGCGCGCCTCGAGGGCCTCGACCCGGCGAAACTCTATGCGTTCACGTTCGTTGCGCAGAACAACAGCGACGTCCCTCGAACGACGCTCTACACCGTAACCGGCGCGACGCGGGGAAGCGTCGAGCACGAAGCGGCGAAAGCGACCGACTCCGCCTCCGTCGTCCGCTCCATCGCGCCGTTCCCCGACGGCACGGTGGAGTTCGACGTGCGCGGCGCGGACGACTCCGTCCATTCCTACAAGTCTGGCTTTCTCACGGCGCTCAAGTTCGAGGAGATGGATCTTTCCGAGGCGTACGACCAGGAGATCTACATCAACACCTACGGGACGACGAAGACGCCGTCCGCCGTCACCTGGAACAAGGCGAGCATGAATTCGCTTGCAACTTCAGTCGCGCTCGTGGACAGCCTCGGCAACACGACGACCGCGGTGATGACCAATCTGGTCGTGGGAAAATATAATACAAACGCGACCAGTCCGCTGACCGGCGCGGCCGCCGTCTTCGACGAGGCGCGCACCCGTACAAGTACCACCTACGACAACCGGCAGATCTCTTATAATTCGGGAGACGTCACCTTAAAGGCAATCATCCGCGGCCTTGAGACGGACAGGTTCTATGAATTCACGTTCACTGCGTCCCGGATGAATACGGGGAAAAATTGCGATACGGTCTATACGGTCATCGGCGCCAACACGGGATCGGCTCTTCTGGCCGTCCACAACAACACGAACGCCGTTGCCATGGTGCCCAGCATCCAGCCGAACGCCGACGGCGAAGTGGAAATCCAGATCACGAAGGGGGCGAACAACACAATGGGTGCCGTCTACATCTTGGCGTTCCGGGTCGCGCGGCAGGTGCCGGCAGCGGGGATGAACGTGGTGGACGTGTCGGCGACGACGGGCGGCAGCGTCGCGACGACCGTCGATGGCGCGGCGGCGGGGGCGCGGAGCGTGATCGCATCCTCCAAGTCCGTCGTCGCCACGGCGACGGCGGACGCCGGGTACCGTTTCGTCGGCTGGACGTCGTCGTTCACGAACGAGACGGTGACGGCGAACCCGTTCACGATTCCCGCCACCGCATCCGTCGGCTGGACGGCGGTGTTCGAGAAGGATTCCGCCTACACGCCGAGGCGGATGTACGTCGATACGGTCGGCGACGCGCCGGTGGACACGAAATCGTGGAACCGCTTCGACGACTTCGGCGACGCGGCGTACGAATGGTACAAGGCGATGGGGCCGTTCGTCGCGTCCGACGGCACGCCCGTCACGCTCGCCATCCGCTCCATCCGTCCGTTCGGCCGGGACACGACCGGCGACGACCAGCACATTGCCGCGCACGCCACGGCCACGTACGTCGGCGAGGCGGCCGACTTCGAGCCGGCGCGATCGGGGAACAAGGAGCTGCTCATGACGAGCAAATACGACGGCGCGACGACGAACGTTCCCCTGGAGGGCATGATTTCGTACGACGTCGTCGGGCTCAAGCCCGGGCGGGCCTACACGTTCCGCTTCATCGGGTCGCGCAAGTTCCGGGGGGCCAGCTACAGATACGAGCTGGTGTTCCGCTGCAGGGGAGAGAACACCGTGACGGCGTACCTGGACGAGCACCAGGCGTCCGGGGCGACCACGTTCGACCGCGTGGCGAAGCTCGAGAACGTGGTGCCGGACGCGAACGGCACGGTGCGCATCGAGATCGCGCCGACGCCGAGGTGCAATTCGGCCGGCCGCTGGGCGTACCTCGCGGCGTTTTCCATCGAAGGCGACCTGCCGGAGCCCGCGGCGGACAGGGGCAGGAACATCCTCTGGTTTGGAAGCAGATACATCAGCGGCTACAACGACAGGAACATTCCCGATCTTGTGGCGAACATGGCGGAACTTGCGGGACATCCGCGCCCTCAAATAACGCAGCAGCTTCCCGCCGACTCGTCCTCGCTATCCAGTCATCTCGCCCGCATTTCGCTGGCGCCTTGGGAAACCGTGGAGTCCGATGCGCGCTACGTGATCGGCGGGTACGACGATGTCGTCATCCAGGGGAATCAGACCGAAGCGACCTCAGCGGGGGCCACGGCGCCGGCCGAAGGTTTCCTGCCGGACGCGACGAATCTCTATGCGCTCGTACGCAACGGCAATGGCGGCGTTGTCCCGCGCGCCGTTCTCTTCGAGACGTGGGCGTACAAGCCGGGCCATGCCAGCGCGTATCCCGGCAAGTATGCGGATGCGCCCGCCATGCAGGCTGAGCTCGACGCAGGCTACAAGGCCGCCGCGGCGATGATCAAGTCCGAGTGGGGGGCAGATGCTGTCGCGCTGTCGCCCGCCGGCCGGGCGTTCGAGAAGGCCGGGTTCGACGATTCGCTCTACGACGCCAACCTCTCCGTCTCCGACAAGGGCTGGGAACTTGCCGCGATGACGCTCTACTACACGATCTACGGCGAGTTCATCAATGACAAGGTGACGTACGCGCAGGCGAAGGCCGCCGGGGTGACGACGCTCGAGACGGAAGCCGAATGGTGTCAGCTGGCCGCCTACCTCCGCCGCGCGGTCACTACGGGCGTTACGATCATCATCCGCTAGACATGAACAGAAATATCGTGACAAAAGTGTTCGTGGCCCTCGGCGTGATCGCGGGGCTTGCGGGGGCGCTCGACGCGGCGCGCGTCGACGAGATTGCGGCGTGGCTCCCGGAGCGGCCGGCGGCGGCCGGCGCGCGCATCGGCGACCGCGCCGCGTGGGACCGTCTGGCGGCGCTTCCCTCCGCGGCCGGGCGCATCCGTGCGGCGGAGAAGGCCCTCGCCGCGCCGATTCCGGAGATCACGGACGAGATGTTCCTCGACTATTCGCGCACGGGGAACCGCGCGCGCTTCGAGAAGGCGTACAAGGAGCGCACCGCCACGCTTGTCGACCTCCTGCTCGGCGAATGCCTCGAGAACCGGGGGCGCTTCATCCCGGGCATCGTCGCGCGCGTGAAGGCGATCGCCTCCGAGCGCAGCTGGGTGGTGCCGGCGCACGACGGGCGGCTCAGGAGCTTCAACGGCGCCCCGCATATCGACCTCGGCTGCGCGAACCGCGCGGTGAAGTTCGCGTTCGTCTACGACTGGCTGCGCGACGTGCTGCCGCAGGACGTCAGGGCCCTCATGCTCGCCGAGTGCGACCGCCGCGCGTTCCAGCCCTTCCTCGCCACGTGCCGCAACCCGGACGCCGAGATCCGCCGCACGTCCCACAGGTGGTACGAGGGCTCGAACAACTGGAACGCGGTGTGCAACTCGGGCGTGGTGCGCGCGGCGCTCGCGATGGTCGAGGACCGCCGCCTGCGCGCCGAGTTCGT